>JAKBCC010000003.1 GCA_021808105.1 Planctomycetota bacterium | reverse complement strand
CGGCTATGCCGAAAGCCTGCACAGCTTCGCTAATAACATCAATACTCCCGGCGGCGGCACGCACTTGTCAGGCTTCAAGACCGCCCTGACGCGCACGCTGAATTTTTACGCCAAATCCAATAATCTCATAAAAGATGAAAAGGAGATGCCCAACGGCGATGATTTGCGCGAAGGGCTTTCCGCCATTGTTTCCGTCAAGGTGCCCAATCCGCAATTTGAAGGGCAGACCAAGGACAAGCTCGGCAATGGAGAGGTTGAAGGTTTTGTTTCCAGCGCTGTTAACGAGGCATTGGGAATCTGGTTGGAAGAGCATCCCGGTGACGCCAAACGAATTATTCAAAAAGGCGTGTTGGCCAGGCAGGCACGCGAAGCCGCTCGCAAGGCCCGTGAACTCACGCGGAAAGGTGCGTTAACCAGTGGCGGTCTGCCCGGCAAGCTCGCAGATTGTTCCAGCCGCGATATGGAATCCACAGAACTTTACATCGTCGAAGGACAATCCGCCGGCGGCACGGCCAAGGCCGGGCGTGATCGCGTATTTCAAGCCATATTACCCATCAAGGGTAAAATTCTTAACGTGGAAAAGGCGCGCGTTGATAAAATGCTGGGTCATGAGGAAATCCGTACCATTGTTCAGGCTCTGGCCTGCGGCATCGGTGCCAGTGACATGGACATGGCCAAACTGCGCTACGGAAAACTGGTGATCATGACCGACGCCGACGTGGACGGTTCACATATCCGCACGCTGCTTTTAACCTTCTTCTTCCGGCAGATGACGCAGTTAATCCGTGACGGGCGCGTGTATATCGCTCAGCCGCCTTTGTATCAGGTAACGCGGAAAAAGCACGTAGAATATGTGCGAAATGAACCCGCCATGCGGAAAACTTATCTGGAACTGGGCACCGATGGCACCAGCCTGGTCATACGCGATAAAAAGGGAAATGAAAAGACCCGCCTGAAAGGCGCCGATCTCAAAAAAGCGGTTCAACTGCTGGAACAGGTTCAGGACTTGGTTCTCGTGGCGGAACGCCGCGGGCTGCCCTTTACCAAGTTGCTGCGTATGCGCGTTGAACGCGGTACGCTTCCGCACTACCGCGTAATTCTGGATGGTCATGAATCCTTCTTCTATACACTGGAAGAATACGAAGCCTACTGCGAAAACAATAAAATTGCCGAGCTCATGGCCATTGCCCGAACCGTTGAAACAGCCGATGCTTCCGCCAACGGATCCGGCACTAATGGCAAACTTTCCGCCGAGGCTGCGGAAGCGAAAAAGAAGGCCCAGCGTCGGTTGGAAAAAAATGAGGAACTCAGTGAAAACCGCGAGCTGGAAAAGAGTTTTGAAAAACTCAAGACCATGGACCTGCCCATCGAAGATTACTTCCTGAAATTTGAAGAGCTTGACAGCGGCGAACGCAAAATGACCCGCTATCTGGTGGAAAGCGGCGGCGATTTCAAACGTGATATCGCCGGCCTGGCGGATATCGTTTCAACCATTCAGGAAATTGCCAAGCAGGGAATCGAAGTGAAGCGCTTCAAAGGTCTGGGAGAAATGAACGCCGAGGAACTCTGGGCCACCACCATGGACCCGGCACGCCGCACGCTGCTGCGGGTGACGCTTGAAGGGGCCTCGAACGCGGAAGCCATGTTCAGCACGCTGATGGGCGAAAATGTAGAACGCCGCCGCCGTTACATCGAAGAACACGCCCTGGATGTCAAGAACCTGGACGTGTAAGCGTAGCGGTGCGAGAACGCAGGAGTTAGGAGTTAGAAGTTAGAAGACCTAATGAAGCGGCAGGTTTACTGGCAAAGCAAAATAGAAGCGACAGCGCTTCCAAAACATTCTAACTCCTAACTCCTGACTCCTAAACTTCTGGTCCTATCCTTACCATTCCTTGTGAATCCAGGAGTGTGGATAATAGGTTTGTAAAATGGATCGCGCGCGCCATCCGCGCTGGGCCAGTGTTTGGTCGCCCCACTGTGATAATCCGATGCCGTGGCCAAAACCGTGACCGTCTACGAGTTGAATGTTCTTGCCGTCAGGTTGAATCTTGAAAAAACTGCTCGGCGGCGCGGGCACTGTCCGCATCGGATCCAGCGCCAGGGCGAGCCTGAATTCCTCCGCCCGCATTTTTCCAACATGTCCCGCATTATCCGTCAGTGTAATAATCATCGGGCGGCGGGTCACGGGGTTGCGCTGCGTTATACGCACCGACACAAGAGGCCCAAGCTCCGCGAGATATGGCAGATCATTTTTCTGTCCCCACCACGTCACAGCCTGGGTAATTTGCGCCAGGCTGAAGGTCATGGTCGGCCAGGTAAATTCCGGGCAGTTGGCATCCAGTGTGCCAAACAGGCGGTTGACCAGGGGTGGTATGGAAGCATCACCCCAGGCCTCTGCCGCACTTTGCGAAGCGCCCCCGTTACAGGCGGAATAAAAGGCGCAGAACAAGCCCATTTCCTGGTTGTCCCGCGTTTCCATAATATCGCCCGTGGTAGCGCGGACGGCATTCCATGCGTTTGGCGTTTCCGCATTTTTTCCGCCGTACACCTGGGAGTTTTGGCCGCCGGTAACATCCCAGGCGTGGGTGCGGCCAAAGGTTTCGATCTGATAGAGCGCATACGTTCGCGCTGCAATGGCCTGCGCCCGGTACGTGGCGGGGAGCCAGTTGCGATACAGTTCGCGCGAAAGCACGCCGGCGAGATAACTTTCCATGGGTAAACTGTTGATAGCGGCGTATTTTCCGTCCGCCAGATGCACAATTCGCACAACCCCGCGGTAGAGATGAGCATTGATGTAAGGGGGCGTGACGGATTCCTGCGTAATGCGCACGCGAATCCATGGCTCCTGCATCCACGAAGCCAGATGAATAATACCCGGATATAACGCCCCGAGAATTTTGGGTTTGGGCAACATTGCAGGCACAGTCGGAAATGCGAGCGGCAATACTGGCGCTACCACAATCGGACCAGATTCCGGTGTCAGGGAGTTGACGCTGGGGGGCGGCGGAACTGTATGATAAGAAACAGTTGTAGGGACAGTCTGGCAACCGACAAGCAGTGATCCGGCTACCAAGGCTGCGGTAAAAAGAATAAAACGCGGTGCTCGCCGTGCGCTCCGGATCATCCATGACCCCTTTGCAGTAAGATGCCAACAGGCGTGGAGGATGTTTGCAATACTATACTCCGATCGCCACCCAACGGGACAAAGAGGCGATGGAAGCCGTTGTACCGCAGGCGTATTGCCTGCATCGAAAATACGACAGAGGCAGGCGGGACGCCTGTGGTACCTGTATGCCCTCTCGCAACCGAATTCAGTGGCCTCAGGCCGGCCTGCCGGAGCGGGTGCTACTCAACGCGACGTAAAGACAAGCCGAACTCGGTGAGCTTCTGCTTCACTTCTTCCAAGCTGGTCTGACCGAAGTTTTTCACGCCCATGAGTTCCGCTTCGGTGCGGCTGGCTAAATCGCCCAAGGTGTTGATGCCCAGGCGTTGCAGGGCCTTGCTGGCGCGAACGGAAAGATCCATTTCTGTGACGAGCTTATTTAATACGGCTTCAGGCACCTTGGCGGCGACCTGTTTAATAAGTTCCTGCCGCTGCTGCTGCCGGGCTTCATCCACGGCCTGACCCAGTCGCAGACCTTTTCGGGATAGCATTTCCCTGATTTCATCCAGGCTGGTTTCGCCAAAGTTTTTGTAGCTGATAAGCTCGGCCTCGCTGGTACGCACCAGATCACCCAGCGTCCGGATATTCATTTTCTTCAGGCAGTTGCGGGCACGCACGGAAAGTTCAAAATCCGTGGTGGGCAATTCCAGAAGCATATTGCGCGGCAGGATGCGTTTATCAGAATCATCCTGCACTTCCATATACATGGAGCTATCCACATGTTCATAATACATGCGTCCATGCGGATTATTGGGTTTTACTGACAGGAGCCGATGCAGGCATTCTTCCGCTTCATCATAAAATCCGGCATCTTCATACAGCACGGAAAGGTTTAACAGCACGCCTTCACGCGTGGGTTGATGCTGTGCCAGAGATTCATAAATGGAAAGCGACAATTCATCATCACCGAGAAGATCAGCGTAATAAGCCAGCTTGAATGCCACATCCTCATTTTCCGGATCAACCTGATGCGCCTCTTCCAGCTTGTCAGCGGCCTGCACAATATTGCCGGCATGCGCGAACTTCATAGCCTGCTCAAAAAGAGATTTGGCCCTGCCCGCATCGCGCGGCGTGGATGAATTTACGATTGGAGCGGTTGTGGTCGTCATGTGTTAAACCCGATTTCCTCTGTTGTAACAATTCCGGCAACGTCGTCAAGGTTCATAAAAGCATATCTTTCATGCCCTGACAAACCTTTAATGTTACCATTATCCGACATAAATGACAACCACGTCAGGTGGTTTTAATCTGATCGCACTCCATGGTCAATTTCTTACTCCTGTTCCAAATTGAAATGCTTCAAGCCAAACCTCTCTGGCTGAAGCGGAAGTTGCTATCTGATACGCCAAAGCGTATCATAACAGAATGAAGGAAGTGCTGTTTTCGCCGGAGGCTCATGCCCAGGCAATGGAACTACCGCTGTCCGTGCGGACCCGCGTGTTGGCCACCGCCGAAAGGTTGCGACATTGGCCCGAAGTCAGTGGCTATAAACGCCTGACTGGCCCGTGGGCCGGGCGCTTCCGCATCCGTACGGGTGATTACCGGATCATCTTCCAACCGAGGGACCAGGTGATCCGAATCGTGAAAGTCGGTCACCGAAAGGATATTTACGAGGACTAAAACATGACCACATTGACTATTGATGGACGCGAATACGTGGCCGTTCCGATCGAGCGCTGGAAGAAAATCCCGGCCAAGTGGCGGATGCAAATCACACCCGACAATGCCGAAAGTTTCCGCAGGCCTGACGGCGATTATGACGCCATCGGCTCTCTGCGAGCTTCCATCGCTCGTGACGTACTGCAAGGCCGCCTGGCGCTGGGGTGGTCTCAGCGACAGCTCGCCGCCGCCGCCGGCATCCGGCAGGCCACGGTGGCCAACGTCGAAAGCGGTAGCCAGACGCCCAATATCCGCACCATCGAAAAAATCGAATCCGCTCTGGCTCAAGCCGGAAACCGGTCCGCGTAATTGCCGGGTTGCTACAGCCATTTCGATCACGTTCGCAAGAGCTTTTCCGAGAAAAGACCGCTTTGCGACGGCGCTATTTTTTTGGCACCCTGTTCAGCGATGCCGGCGAGCAGGTGGCCGCAGGAGAAGCGCCTCGCTGCCGCGACAGCCACTCTTTTGTCCGCCCCATTTATTCCACCCTTCAACTCTCTAAATTCAGCTGCTCAACTGCGCCGCAGCCCGATTCGCACTGCGGCTCGCCTGCTCTAAACATCTGCTCTCAGCGAAGCCGTACCATTATCATGCGCTTTAGCACTTTCGCAATCCGCGACCCTCTACAAACCGCCGATGTGTACACCAATTCCGCCGGCCATCAGGCTTGGCGTGTAGGATCGACCACCGCCGCAATCGGCTGGGGTAGCGATGCTCGACGCGACTTAGCCAGGAAGGGCCGCTCCACAAATAAGTGCAGGAAATAGGCTATCACAAGAATCAATACAAGAATGGCCGGCGTCGTCGCAAGCCGCTGCCCGATCGCACGGGGTCCCAGCCAGCGCAGAACAATGGCGCAAACGAACGTGGCGATGGGAAGATGAATGACAAAGAAGAACCAAACCGCCGCCACGCCGAAACGGAAGGGCGCTGCCAGAATATAAAACGCCGTCCGGGTTAACACATCGGAACTTCCCGGCGGTGGTGCAAACAGCTTGCTTGCCATGGTCAGCGCAAACAGGTGGCAAACAACCACCTCCAGCGCGGCTAAGCCACGCCAACCGTCGAGGAAATCCGTGGCATCAGCAGCGCGAACCGGTACCGCCAAGGCAGGGGCGGTGACATTTTGCACTGGACACATAAAATTCTTCTCCTATCGCCTTACACGTCATGGCTTACCCGCGGACGCTGCGCTCAATGGTCAATGAGTAACGATCAGTGAACAAATCATTTGACTTTCCCATTTCTGGTCCGTGATCCGTGATCTTTGATCAGCGAAGTTCACCACAGAGGCGGTGGAGGAAATGGAGGTTCTGCGGCGTCGGGCAGACAGGATGTCTGCGGTCCGGTGCCCCCGGTTGCGGCGGTCGCCGGGAAGTATGGACTCCGAAACTCTTTCTTCCGTTGCAACCAAGCGCGCATTCCCTTCTGCGTAATCCGAGGTGGATGATACACTTGGCCATGTTCGCGGCAAATAAGCGCGAAGGCATCGATCATGTAAAACCCGTTGCCGTAATCCTATATCAAGTTACCGTGGGCCACCGGCACATTAAATGTGCCGGCTAACATTCCCGGCGACATTCCCGGTGGGATAAACCCAGCGGCTCGCTGGGTGTCAACGTCTTTAAGTTCTAACGCCTCGGTGCTGCGTACGATCGCCAGTTGCGGTGCCTTGGGACTAACCACCGGTGGAACTGCTTGTACCGCAGGGATCTTGTCTGCATCCAGAACGCAAAAAGTAAGCGGGACGCCTGCGCTACCGACGCCCCCCACCCGGCCGGCCAAGTCTCATCAACGGCCCAGCCGAATACATTGTATGAACCTCCATCCGCGAAGTCACCGTTTGCTGCGATCCGCGCTGATAGTGCAGGTAATGGGCAAACCGTGGATTCCGGAAAATTTGACGGTCAGATTGGGCCGTTCTATACTCAAAATCACAATATTCGTCGCATAGGGTTAGTGCAGGCAGCGGCACCAGACACAGAGAACTCACATGGGCAAATGGGAAGAACTGCTTAAGGTTAAGGCGAAAGTTCCGGATGATTGCACGGGCCTTCGCCCATTTGTCTGCAAGGGATTTCCTTGCCAGTCGGAGGCGATCATCATCGGCCAGAACCCGGCGACGAAACTTGACACGAATTGGTGGGACTTCTGGAGCGACGAGAGAGGCTTTGAATACGAGAAATTGACCCTAAAATACAGCGAGGTTCGCCCCAAGATTTCTCCAACGCGACGCAACCTCGCTCACTTCCGGAAACACCACGGTATACCCTGCGTCGAAACCAATGTTTACTGCAATGAGGCGGAAAGGGGGGAGGAAGAAGAAAAGGTCGCGAACGATCGGGTGGTCGAGGTACTGCTTGATAATATGCCGAGGCTACGTGCCGTAATTATCCACGGGGCGAAGGCACAGAAGTTCATCAGTCGGGATCGCCGGGGCCAAGGCATTTCCAATTCCCTTGGCCGTTTGGTGGCAAGAGGGGTCAAAATATTTCACATGTGCCACCTTTGTAACGCCAGCTACGGGTGCATTGACACGATTTGCGACTGGATAAAAGCAAATCGGCTCGATAAATGTCCGCGCTGCGAAAGTAATTCGCCAAGCCAGTGTTTGGAAAGTGGGACCGGTGCCTGACAACTGCAACTCCGTTGGCGGGATTTCCCACTCAGATCCGAGCGTCGCCGCGAATACTTGCCTGGCCGGGCACGCGGTAGAACATATTGGGAAGTTGGCCGTCAGCGGCCGCTTTGCGGTAGCGCGATCACCTTGGCAACCCGCGTGGCCGGTATTTCCACATCAATGCCATATTCCGTAATATCGTAGTCCCCGTTGCGTTTGACACACGCGGTTGCACGAATTTTATCCCCATTTTTAAGGATAATTTCAAACCGTGCGTGCGGCCCGGGTTTAGGCGCAACGGCTATTTGGGCAACTGCTGCTGGAGCGTGATCCGCTATATATTCCATGGTGATGGTGCAGACGACGTAATCCCCACCGTTATCTGTATCGGAGGAATCAGGATAACCTCCAAGAACTCCGCCGTAGGCTTCCGCGCTCGCATTCACCCGGCTGATGGTGCCAAATACCACTCGTGTTTGGCCGACCGCCCAAGCGGCCACCTTGCGGCTGGTAGTATGAACCACAATCTGTTGAACGGGCGGGGCCACCGCTGCGGCCACGGCCTTCACGGCCCTGCTGTTCCCGGATGCGTGGGATCCTGCCGTCGCCCCGAAACCTCCCGGTGGGCCAAAGCCTCCCGGTGGGCCGAAACCACCACCCCGTGAATAGCTCAACACCGTCGGGGCTTTATTCAACGCAGCAATGGCGCCGCGTGCCGCCGTATTGTAAAACAGCGCTTGGTGGAGTTGGATCTTTCCATCGACATCGAAGCCTCCGTTTTGTGTATCACTGGTCACGTTAGTAACCACAAACACCGCGACAACCCTTTTCCCCAGTAGTCTGCCCTTGAACCGTGATAGCGCCGCGCCCTGTTTGGCGTTCAAGGCGGCGATCTGAACGTCGGTCGCGTTCGGCACCTGCCTTTCACGGATTATTTTATTGGCCTTGTACAGGGCCGGTTGCATGATGGAGCTAAGGTACACAGTCGGTAGTGCTTTCGCAGCAACGGCGGCTCCGCGCCGCTGGCCCACCGCGCGGATTGCTACTTTGGCGGACCGAGATGGGATTTCTGCGATCCAATGCATATAGACAGTGCAGGAAACGTAGTCCCCGCCGTTATCGGTGTCCGATGAATCCGGGTAGGAGTAGGTTTCGGCCCGCATGCGCAAATCGATGATGCGGCCGAGCACTTTCCGGGTTTGGCCGGGATTCCAAGCAGCCACCTTGGGGTTAAAGGTGTGCAGCACGATCTTCTGGGAGGGTGGAGCGACCAATCGGTTGATGTGGCTGACGTTCTCGCGCAGTTGGATCAATGCCGATTTCTCATCCTTCTTTTTTTGCCTTACGGGATGCGTAAATTCGTCGTTGTAATCTGTTTTGGCGATCTCGCCAAGGGTTTTAGAGTACGCGGAGCGCGCGGCCGTAGCATCCCTCCGGGCAGCAAGATTATAGAAGCGTCGCTGGGGTAGAACGATTGTTCCATCCACGTCGTACCCACCGCTTACACTGTCGTTCACGACGTCATTTACCACCAATACCGCGACCGCCCTCCTGCCGAGAATGGAACCCTTGAGGCGCTGCAACGCCGCCGCCTGTTTGGCGTTAAGCGAGGCAATCTGGACGCTCGTCGCATCAGGGGATTGCCGAATGCGGATAACGCGATTCGCCTTGGAAAGCGCCGGCGACAGCAAACCGGCGAGGTCGGGGGGAACCGCAGCCGCCAGCAAGCGCGGACCGCTCGTGGAAATAAATGTCAACGCCACCAACACAAAGGCATACCGGCCTGCGCACAAGTTCATGTGATGCTCCTTAGGTCTATCTCATGTGATTGCTGAGAATTACGCACTTTTTTCCCCTTCCATGCGAACTGGAACCAACGCTGTTATGGATACGACCCATAATCTTGCATGGCGCTTCGCTGCCCCGGATATTAACCAGACCCTTGCTGTCCAAGCCGACCGATCCGCAACAAGGACTGTTTCGCGTCGCACTGCTCTCGCTTCTCAACACGCGTACCAATGAACATATCAATATATTGGGCGATACAGGATTCGAACCTGTGACCTCATGCGTGTCATGCATGCGCTCTAACCAACTGAGCTAATCGCCCGGCTACGGGAGTATTATCCTACAAAGCGTTGGCGGATGTGTCCAGAAGATGCGGGACGGACGAGGTTACAGGTGACGGGTTACAGGGGACAGTTTTTTTTCTGTAGCCAACTGTAACCTGTAACCTGTAACCTGTAACCTGACGCGGCTCCTAACTTCTAACTCCTACCTCCTTTTCCCCTCGCCCCGTCGCGGCGGCTGTTGGCGGGCGGCGGATGGCCCAGATCAGGAATATCAGGCCAAGAATCAGCATGGGCCAACTGTATAAATCACCCAGGGATATCCAATGGCCAAAAATCAGTTTGGGCTGATCGCCGGCGCGGAATTGCTCTCCGATCATTCGCATGATGGGGTAGAATGTGGCAAAACAGGCGGCGGTAATGCCTTCCTTTTTCCACCGGGACCCGATGAAAAAACAGAGCAGAAACAGCAGCAGCCCCTCCAGTGACGCTTCAATAAGTTGCGAGGGAATCCGCGGGTTAAGAATTTCACGCAGGTGGGTAATAACAAACGCGTTGCCTTGCCGCGCCAGATTAATTAATTCCATATTGGGGTTCCGGCGTATGGCACCGGCGAGATCAGGATAGCGAACCATCACCTGCTGGGCCAAATGGCGGGCCTGAACATCCAGCTTAATTTTGCGAAGGAAATCCGGAATCTGTTGGAGTTGCGCGTTGAGAAAGGCGGATTTGCCGTTTTGCGCCAGTTTGATGATTTCCTCTTTTGGATGCAGGGCCAGCGCGGGCACGAGGCTGGGGTGATGCCATTGCAGGTGATGGCTGATATAGCGCACCATTCCCGCGACCGGATTTTGATTCATTAAATGGGCACTGGTCGGATGTTTGGCGGCAATTTTTGCGGCCAGGTGGCGAATCCGTGCGTCCAGCGGTTGCGATTGGTAAATCAATTCGGTGGGAAACTGCACCGCCCATTTCGCGTGCGAAATATGGCCATACACTTCGCCATTAATAAAATTAGCGATGCGACCAAAAAATATTCCAATGGGAGCCACCATGGCACCGCAATCCACCAAGTTCAGAAAACGGTAGCCGCGGCGTCTGGCGAAGACGTAGGACGCGGTAAACACGCCGACAATTCCGCCATGGGCTGCCATGCCGCCATCCTGAATTTTTAATAATCCCCAATACGGAAACGGCGGAGAGAAATTGGTAAACATGCTGGGGCGATATAGCAGCGCCTCGCCGAGGCGCCCGCCAATTAATACGCCGAAAATTGCAACAAAAAGGACAAAATCCGGCAGTTGCTCCATGGGCAGCAACATGCGGCCCGTGCGGATGAAGCGTTTCATCAACAGGTACGCGATGATAAAGCCCAGCAGATAAGCCGTTCCATACCAGCGGATACCAAATCCGGAATTTCCCCATTGCCAAATAAATGGATTAAGCGTTTGAATATAATAAGCCAGCATCAGAACCGTATGTCTCCATTCAAGTTAAACGAACGTCCGGTTACTGCGTTTCCGGGACGGTTGGGGGAACCTGGAATCTGGAATTTAGCATCTAGCATTTCGCATCTTGCAAAAGCGCAGCGCTTCCAAAGCCTTCTAACTTCTAACTCCTGAATGCTCGTCCAACTCCTAACTCCTCCCCCCCCTGCACTGTAACCTGTCCCCTGTAACCCGTAACTTAGCGCCGCCCTACTTTACCGGAAGTTCAATCTTTCTTACACTGGCGTAACTGCCCGGTGCCCCGGATATTCACTGCGGCAGCGTTAATTTGTTTTCCCGGTAATGGAAGGAAATTCTGAATGTCGTTTACCAAGTCCCAACGCCTGCAGGCTTTGCCCCCTTATTTGTTTATTGAAATTGACCGTAAAAAGCGCGCCCTGCTGGCCGCGGGCAAAGATGTCATTAACCTTGGGGTGGGTGATCCGGATTTGCCCACGCACAAATTTATTATTGATGAAATGGCCAAAGCCATTTACGATCCAAAAAATCACCGCTACCCCTTTGATGAGGGCGTGCCGGCATTTCGGCACGCGGCGGCACGATTCATGCAGAAACGCTTTGGGGTCACCGTGGATGCTGATAAAAATATCATCACCACCATCGGCTCCAAGGACGGCATTGCCCATTTGCCCCTGGCGGTTATTAATCCCGGCGACGTGGTCCTGGTTCCCCAGCCCGGTTACCCGGTGTATGCCAGCGGAGCCATCTTCTCCGGCGGACGGGTGCATCATCTTCCCTTACTGGAGAGCAATGATTTTCTCCCGGATTTAGACGCCATCCCCGAAGACGTGCGGCAGCACGCTCGGCTGCTGTGGTTGAATTATCCCAACAACCCCACAGCCGCAACCGCCCCGCTAAGCTTTTATGAAAAAGCGGTGGCCATGGCCAAACAGTACAACTGGATCATCGCCAATGATCTGGCGTATGGCGAGGTTTATTTTGAGCATCCGCCGTGCAGCATTTTGCAGGTACCCGGTGCGATGGATGTCGCCATTGAATTTCATTCGTTATCCAAGAGTTTCAATATGACCGGCTGGCGCATTGGCTGGGCGGTAGGAAGTCCGGCGGTGGTGGCGGCCCTGGGGCAGGTGAAAGGCAATGTGGATTCCGGACAATTTAATGCCGTTCAGGTGGCCGGAGCCGCAGCATTGGAACATTATGACCATCCTGATGTGAAACAACAGATGGATATTTACCGGCGGCGGCGCGATACGCTGCATGGCGGTTTGTCCGCCCTGGGCTGGAAGTTTCGCAAACCCACAGCCGGGTTTTTCTGCTGGGTAAATACTCCTCAGGGAATAAGTTCCATGGATTTGTGCAACCGCCTGCTGGAAGAGGTGCACGTGGTAACCGTGCCGGGTGCGGGCTTTGGTCCGGCGGCCGAAGGGTATTTGCGTATGGCGCTGACCGTGGATGAATCCCGTTTGCGCGAAGCGGTTGCACGTATTGGATCGCTGAAGCTTTAGCGGAAAAGAGCCAGGTGCGGCGGCAGGAAAGACAGGAAAGAATTGGTTGCAATTGTGAATGCAAAAAGCAACACAATGTCCCCCCATCGACTTGCCGTCAGCATTATTCTGGCGGTCGGGTTGATCGTCACCATTGTCGCAGCTTTTCAGGCGCGTGCGCGGGTAATCCATCGGGAAAAAACCGGTTCCACCCATTACGTGAACGACTTTGACCGCTGGATGGTCGTGGTGCCGCCGTTTATTCAGCACCATGTGCCCTACACCAGTGATACCTTTCCAACCCCCCCGGTAACGCTGGCTGTTTTCGGGCCGTTGACCTGGTTTTCGCCGCCGAATGCGGAGTTTATCTGGGCGATATGCAAATATATTTTTTCCATCGGCATATTCTGGGCGGTGTATCGCATGGCCCGGCAGGCGGGGGTAAAGTTGTCCGTCACCGCGATTCTGCTGATGTTAGCCGTCTGGTTCTGGCCGGCATTACAGGATATTCAGGAAGGGCAGACCAATTTATTCATGCTGCTCCCGCTGACGCTGGGGTTATGCGCGGCCCAGCTTGATGCACCGGGATGGAAATGGCTGGGGGGCATTCTCATTGCGTTTGCGGTGTGCATTAAGGTAACTCCACTGGTGTTTTTCATTTATTTTTTGTGGAAACGTCAATGGCATGTCGCGGGCGGTTTTCTGGCGGGCCTGCTTCTGGGCCTGCTATTAATTCCTGCGGCAATATTTGGGTGGACTCAGAATCTGGCGTGGCTGCGGCAATGGGCACGCATCATGATTGTGCCGTACCTGAAGGGCGGCCATCTGACCTATTTTGTCGGGCAATCCATACCGGTTTTCATCGCCCGGCTGATTCGCCATGTGCCGGCATTTCCGATGCACCCGGATCGACTACATCCGGCTCATTATGTCAATGTCATCAACGTGTCAGGGCCGGCTTCCGATATGATTATCCGCATGGTTCTTATTGTGATCGGGCTGATCGGTTTATGGTGGTCGCGGAAAGTGTTACCAACCCTTCGCGATCGCCGATATGTGATGGAAATCGGAGCGGTAGCGGCTTTTATGCTCTGGGCTTCGCCACGGACCTGGGTGCCGCATTTTGTCACGCTGATTCTTACCCTGCTGGCGGTGGGAATGATTTTGTCCGATCCGCGGATGGCTTACATCACACGGCGTCGGGCGTTAACCGCCTTATCCGCCGCGGCTTTTCTGATGTTTTTAACGACCGATGTCGCAAAAATTTTCGGCCCCGACGGCCATCGCTGGATGCTGACCATCGGTGTATCGCTTTGGGCCTCGGTGCTGCTTATGCTGGTGATTTTCACGACGCGCATCAACGATCAGCCGTTGCCTTCCGCATCACCTGATACCGCAATTTCAACCGCTGGAAATCTCTGAACAGGATAACGTCTTACATGGCCGCAATTTGTTACATCGCACTTGGAAGCAACCTGGAAAATCGGGAAGAGAATCTGCGCCAGGCGCTGGCGGCAATTGCAGAGTTGCCGGGAACACAGGTGGAACGCGTATCCCAGTTTATTATCACCGCCCCGGTGGGCGGACCGCCCGGACAGGAAGATTACTGCAACGCTGCCGCGCGCCTGACAACGGAAATGTCACCCGAAGACCTTTTGACGGCTTTGGCCGGCGTTGAACGGAAGCTGGGGCGGTTTCGAACCGGTGAAATACGGCATGGCCCGCGCCTGATAGACTTGGACATTCTTTTTTATAATGATTTGATATTGGAGAAACCGGACTTAACCATTCCGCATCCCCGGCTGCATGATCGATTATTTGTGTTGCGGCCATTGGCGGAAATTGCCCCGGAAATGATCCATCCTCTGCTGGGAAAATCCATGATGGCGCTTTTGCGGGCATGTCCGATGGGGTCGTGTCCCTGAGTCTGAATCAAAAGAGATTGCCGGATGAACATTTGTAAAACAATTTCTGAATTTCGCCGGTATCGGCGGTCCGCGGCAGGCGGCAAAGTAATCTTTGTGCCTACCATGGGAGCGTTGCATGAAGGGCATGGAAGTTTGGTACGCATGGCTCGGCGTCTGGCGGGGTCGGATGGAATCGTTGCGGTATCCATTTTTGTCAATCCCACACAGTTCGGGCCGCAGGAAGATTTTCATAAGTATCCCCGCCCTTTTGAACAGGATTTAGCCCATCTCGCGGCATGGGAAGCGGATGCGGTGTTTTTCCCATCACCGGAGGAAATGTACGCCCCCGGCAGCGCGATGAGCATTGATCCAGGACCGCTGGGCAGCGTGCTGGACGGGGCCATTCGCCCCGGACATTTTCGGGGCGTGTGTACGGTGGTTGCCAAACTTCTGGGCATTGTTGAGCCGGCCTCAATGATTCTGGGACAGAAAGATTTTCAGCAGCAACTGATCCTGAAGCACATGGTGCGGGATTTGAATATGCCGGTAGAGGTTGTCACCGCCCCTACGCTGCGCGAGCCGGACGGCCTGGCCATGAGCAGCCGCAACCGCTATTTATCCCCTGATCAACGAGCTCAAGCCGGCAGCATTTACCAAGCGTTAAGCTGGGCACGACATGAATATAGCGGCGGCGTGAGAGATGCCGGGGCTTTGGAAGCCGGCTTAAGTGAGCGCATCGGACAGGCCGGCCTGGAAGTACAGTATGCCTTGGCCTGTCACCCCGAAACACTGGAAGTATATCGCCAGACTGTTGCCACACCGTGTGTATTTCTAATAGCGGCCACGCTGGGAACCACGCGGCTGATTGATAATCTGGTCGTTGCGTGACGGAGCGAAAGCGGCCTGGGGGGACCTGGAACCGGGGGCCTGGGACCGGGGACCTGGAATCTGGAGCGTTGCATCTGGCAGCTGGAATTGCAAATCGGAAATCTGGAATTTGAAATCGTTCGCGAGATCGACCGCTCCGATAATGTCGGAGCCTGCACCACCGGCAGATCTGGCGGCTTTGTGGGGCATCGGGACATCGGCGCGGTGCTGGGCTATCTTCCAGCTAACCGCAACCTGTCCCAGATAGCTTGCCCCCCTGTAACCGGTCCCCTGGTAACCTATAACCTCGTACCTTGCACCACCGGCAGAGCCGGCGGCTTTGTGGGGCATCGGGACATCGGCGCGGTGCTGGGCTATCTTCCAGCTAACCGCAACCTGTCCCAGATAGCTGGCCCCCCTGTAACCGGTCCCCTGTAACCTATAACCTCGTACCTTGCACCACCGGCAGAGCCGGCGGCTTTGTGATAAATTGTGCGCCCTGCGTAATTTCTATTCATTCCTCTTCGAACCGACCCCGTGCCTGATTTTGATGCACGGCGATCTGTTTTCTCACCGCAGGCAACAGCGGCTGACTGTTTATTAGGCTTGATGCTTGCCGGCGCATCACGGCGAGACGGGCCATTTGACTATAAAATCCCTTGTTTTCCACCCTTTTGCCTAAATTTTAGGTAGTGGCCAAGCCTCTGGCATAGAAATTGCTTTAATAACAATGCCGGATCGGTTTCGGCCCGCTGGCGTTGGCTTGAATGGATACAGGCGCGTCAGGCGGCTTAGCTTTTAATTTTGTGTCGGAATGGACGCCGATAACCCGCTGATGGCGGGATGGTCCTCGGATGATCGTGTCATCCGGGCATGTGGTTTGGAGTACTCGTGCACCATTTCCGTCGGCGACAACTGCAACCGAGACCAAGTTTTTCCGGCAACCACAGCTTCGGACAAAGTGGACAGATTTACCATCCGCAGCCAGTGCATACCGTGATCATGAACGGAAAAAAGGTCCGGATGCTGTTGGAATCATGGGAACTCCTTGTGGCAACCCTGGTGGTGCTGGCTTTTTTCCTGAATCTCACCGCTGTCAATCATTTTCCATCGCATCAATCGGCGGGATACAACTATGTTACGCCCTATCACACGGGGGGCACACGGGCAGGAATTACGACATTTGATCCGCAAAATATCCCCCATGCCGGCTTACAGATTTCCGGCTTTCACAGTGCACCGTCCCAAATGCCGAGCGACCGTAGTGGCTTGTCAGCACCCGTTGCACCGGACGTGGTGGAAAAATGTGCCATTGATCGTATTGCAATTCGATGCTCGCGGACGCGATGGCTGGAACACTTCACAACCATCAACGGCAATCGTTATGAATTCAATTCTACACATAGTTATGACAACGTATTGAGTCCGGAAGCGAACCCCAAAGCTAACCGGCTCTCCTGATGCAGAGTCTACGAGTTGACGTTGTCAGGAAATTGTAATTCCAGATGACTTACAGCAATCAGCGCAGTGCAGGCGGCCTGCGGCGCAAGGGCATTTTTCAGCAAGGAGATTTCATGGAGTCCCTCATCAGACAAGAAGTTCTGTCGTGCGGTGCGACAGAGCCGTTCAGATTTTTCAGGAAAAGTTCTTTGGAGGAACTATTGATGGGTTTTACTAAACTCACCAAGCTCGCAAGAGCAAGTACAATCCGGTGGATGTTCGGCTTGGCCGCGGTTGTGCTCGTAATGACTATGGCCGGACAGTTATTTGCTCAGACGGCACCGGCTACAGCGGCAGCTACCACCGCAGTCGCAGCTACGGCACCGGCCGCCACCACGACCGCCCCGGCCCCGGTAACCGGAGCGTGGGCACAGCAGACCTATGACACCGGCAGCACCGCATGGATGTTGGCGGCCACCGCACTGGTGATGGTCATGATGCCCGGTCTGGCGTTGTATTACGGCGGTATTGTCCGGAAGAAAAACTTCCTGGCCACGATGATGACCTCTTACTCAGCCCTGGGCGTGATTATCGTTCAGTGGTTCCTGTTTGGGTATATGCTCTCCTTCGGTACCTCGGCAAATCCCATGGTGCAGAAATTTATCGGCTGGGATCCCAGCCGGCTGCTGATGCTGGGATTGGATCCCATCAACGCCATCACGGGCGTGGCTGGCGCTCCCGCCGGCGGGCAATTTCCCGTTCCGGAAACCATTTTCAATATGTTTCAGGCCATGTTCGCGGTTATTACGCCCGCTCTGATCGCCGGCTCCATTGCCGAACGTATGAAATATGGTGCCTGGTGCGTATTTATTCTCCTGTGGGGCACGCTGGTGTATGACCCCCTGGCCCACTTTATCTGGGGCAACGGCTGGTTGGCACAGATGGGTGCAGTAGACTTTGCCGGTGGTACGGTTGTGCATATTTCATCCGGTGTATCGGGCCTGGTTGCCGCGATTATGATCGGCAAACGAAAAGGGTTCCCGAATGTTATTCAGCCCAACTCGTTGTTCAACACCCTCACCGGTGCTGGATTGCTCTGGTTTGGATGGTATGGCTTTAATGCCGGTTCGGCCAATGCCGCCAACGGCCTGGCTTGCGCCGCATTCCTCAACACCACCGTAGCCACAGCCATGGCCGGTCTGGCCTGGAACTTTGCGGAATGGATGCATCATCGCCGCGCTACAAGCTTGGGCATGGCCTCAGGATTTGTCGCGGGGTTGGTCGCCATTACACCGGCTTGCGGATATGTCGCGCTCTGGTCATCGCCGATTATCGGCTTGGCTGCCGGCATCGTCTGCTACTGGGGTGCCCAGATCAAGACGATCTTCGGTTACGATGACGCTTTGGATGCCTTTGGCGTGCATGCCATCGGTGGATTCCTTGGTGCCGTGTTGACCGGTGTGTTCGCCAGTACCGCCATTAACGGCGTTGCAGGCTGGATTGACGGCAACTTCCATCAGGTGTTATTGCAGATTCTCGCCGCCAGCGATGCCGTGGTCTATGCGGGCGTCGTGACTGCGATTATCATATTTGTGATGCGACTGTTCATGGAGATACGTGTCTCCGAGCAGGTGGAAATCGAAGGATTGGATTTGGGAATACACGGCGAGGTCGGCCTGGATACCAATACCTTCCCCGAACAGTCCGTGGCGTTGCCATTCGGTGCCAACTAAACGGTGCTGAAAGTAGTGTTGTTAACAGGCCCCCCGCCTCGAGCGGGTATCGAGGCGGGGGCTTTTATAAAACTTGAAATGGAGAAACCTCAATGAAATTAATTATCGCCATTATCCAACCCCATCGCCTGGAAGCAGTGAAACAGGCCCTGACGGATGTCGAAGTATTTCGTCTGACCGTCAGCGATGTGCAGGGCTATGGCCGGCAGAAGGGCCACACGGAATACTTCCGCGGTCAGGCGATGCAGGTCAATCTGATTCGCAAAGTACGTCTGGAAATTGCCGTGAATGAAAATTTTGTCCAGCCCACGGTCGATGCCATTGTCAAAGCGGCACGCAGTGGACCCGGTGGAAAAGGCCAGATCGGCGATGGCAAGATGTTTATCATGCCTCTGGATAACGTGGTGCGTGTCAGCGATGGCACGGTTGGCAGCGACGCCATCTGACGCACGCGATTGCGATTCTGCAGCACTGGGACATGCCCCGATTCAGGATCGCTTATGAAATGAAACGTGAACTAACGGGAGCGATCCGCAGTTGCAAACAACTGCGGATCGCTTTTTTATAGGCTTTGAGATTCCAGCGGTGCGGCCTTCAGCGTGCCGCCCGCCTGTGATAAAAGCTCAATGCGCTTTTCAGCGCTGTCTAGAATCGCGCGGCAGCGTTGCACCAGTTCCATGCCTTTTTCATACATGACCAAACTCTCTTCCAAGCCCACCTTCCCGGAGGCAATCTGTTCGACAATGCCTTCCAGGCGGGCGATGGATTCCTCAAAGGTCGGCAATTTTTCATCTTTTTTTGTCATTCGACAGCTCCGCTGATCAACTTCACCAAAACATTATAACCCACCGCACCGCCGATTGCAGCGATGGCCGGGCACTGCGGCCGGACGCGCCAATTTTCCTGGACGCACGAAGAATTGACCGTAAAAAAAGACCGCGGATTCCGCTGATTTCGCGGATAAACGCCGGGCCTCCATGCTTGCTACCTCCCGAAGCGCCACTCAAAGCGCCGTTTGATAACTGTTTTGGCAATCAGAACTATTTTTGTCAGCCGCCAATGCCGCAACGATTCCAAAACCAATCTACGTTATGGAGACTTGAGAGAAAGCGGACCAGAAAGTTGAAAGCAGACCGCAGGCTCCGTTTTGTCTCGGCGACCGCCACTCTTTTGTACCAGCCGAATTTGCTCTACTGCTCAACTCTCTTCTTTCACCGGCTCTATCGGGCCGCAGCCCGATACCCTCGTATCCGCGTTATCCGCGCAATCCGCGGTTCCCTCCCGTGGTGATCGCATGTTTTCAAAACTGCCGCAGCAAAATCCGCGTCAGTCGAACAGAATTCTGATCTGGCGCTGGACAACGAGCCTTGGCCCTCCCCGCCGGCGCATATCAGGTTGGTGGTTTTGGCGCTGGTGAAGAGCACCGGATAACTTCCAAAAGTGCCTGCGGGGGGTGGACACCCTCCGCTGAAAAGCCTGGGAAGCGAGGTCTCACCCGGGTTCTTTCGTCGCGTTGCCACCGTCCGACCGGCGAGAGCACCGCCGCGCGATATTGAAATGCGGACGCGTTACCTGTTACGTAGTGGTCGCCTTTTGGAGGCTAGGAAGGAACGTTTCGCTCAAAAATCTGTGCAGCTCGTCCTCTTGTGCTGGCAAAGTGAAAGCTGGCGTAAGAAGGTGTCGTCTTCCGTTGCTGAAATCGACCTCTTCGAAATAGGCGGTCAGACCGGCCTTCTGTAACAGTTCTTGGACTACGCAAGTGCCCCCTTCGGGTGCGTCCCATCTGTGGCAGTCGAAAATGGTTAGGATGGTGGTTCCCGTCTCTTGGAATTCGAGGTCGGCGGCAATAGTGGCACCGCCGAATTTGAGGCCTGCGAACACGGTCGTGGTATCCGCGTAGACCCAGGTTTTGTCGAATGGGCGGCACTCCCCTTGATACTTGTCCCTGGTCTTGCTCGCGAGGTACTCCGGTATCTGCTGCACCAGGTCGCGGACCGTAAGCGCAGCACCGTAGTTACCGCCCTGTCTCATAAATTTCCAGAATTCGCCCATCACCGGACTGTTCATAATGTCGGCCCCTAAATAGCGCAAGAGTTTTCCATATTGCCGAAGGATCACAACGGCATCGATATTTTCCGCGGCAACGATACACGGCTGTATCCAATGAGTTAGCAAATCCGGGCCTTTGCCATTTGTAAATGCCCCGACGCAAATAAGCTTTTTATCTATCGATTCTCTATCTTCAGCGCTCCAGCCCGATTTGTCGGGTGTTTTATCGCCGCAGAGTGACAGGTAAACGACCGCAACAACATCGAAATCCTTGCTCAGTTCGTTGTAGTAGCGAGGCAGCTGCCCCGGCTGGTCTATTGCCTTGTAGATCTTGTTTTCGATGATGATGGCTTTCGGCCGGCACTGATTCTTGCCTTCACCCCGTATACCCACGTCGATACGATCCTTCTCCCGCTCCGTCACATAATCACCGAAAGCATCGGCGTCCGGGATATCGTCGTGCTGTGGGGAGCACGCCTTTAGGAACGCGAGGAAGTGACGGAAGTACTCGGCACCGCCGCCATGGGGCTTGTTCCTATCCAAAAAGGTCGCCCAAATATCGCTGTGAAAATTTTCCCGGTAATAAGTGTTCGAGACAATGGTAAACACGTTCAAGCCGACGGCCTCGCGCCTACAGCGCTCGTCCGCTTCATATTTCCCGCAAATTTTGAGTAGGTCAGGTGTCTGTAGCAACGCGAGCGATTGTTCGCTTGGGTCGCGCCCGGCGGCCGAAGAGTCGGAAGGTATAGCTGAGATCGCATCCATCACTTTACCCGTTGGCGGTAACGCCGTCATGGCCACCTTTCACGTCGGCAATACTAACGGTGTCCCCTACCGCCCGCAACCGCACGCATGCACGCGCTGCCTCCCTTACGGCAGGGCGCGGCAATTTTTCCGGGCGAGACCAAGATAGCGCCAAATCGAGGCAAATCACACCGATTAGTTCCGGTGCGGCGGGATGCGTATGGGGTGCATTCCACCACCGGCAAAGCCGGCGGCTATGTGGGGTTTCCCGCACGGCCATGTGGAGCGGGAATGTCGCTTCAGTTGGGGCTGCGGACTGCCGATGTGGTGCGTCGCGCGTGGGAATCGGACGAGGTTCTGGTATCATTACGATTATGGTTAAGCGTTTGCCGCATCTTGATGCCGCACGGATTGGCGATGATAAGGCGTTGGCTATTGCCGCGTATGGGGAATCCGTCTCGGCGTATCGTTATAGCGTCCTGACGGAGAAATCCGCCACGGATTCGCTGCGTGCCGCGTTTCAGGAAATGGTCCGGCAGGAAAATGCCCAGCGGGAGGCCGTCCAGGCGCTTTTAACCCAGCTTTTTCCTGCGGCGTGCTTTTTTCTTACGGCGGAGGATAAAAGCCTGGTCTGCGTAGGTCCGCGACTTGTTGACGCGCGCGACGATGCCCGCTTTGATGAAGCGATGCGATTAATTGTGGCCAGCGAGAAACGTTCCATCAGTTTTTACAGCCGCTATGCCACCGTAGCAGTCAGTGGGCAGGTAAAAACTCTCTTTGAGCAGCTTTATCGTGAAGGACTCCAGCGCGTTAAGGTGCTAAGGGAGTTGTTTTCGACGGCGGGTAAGCCTATTACCGAAGCGTGCCCGATTCAATAAAATCGGGCGTGGCGGCGGGGCTATCGAAAAATTTGCAAACATCGTAAAATAACTTTCTGGTTTGTGTTGCCTGGTTTTATTGTCCATTGGGTTTTCGGTCCGTGGCAGAGCTTTTCTTATACGTGTTGCAGGGGCCGGATAAAGGTCGGCAATTTGACTTCAGCGCCAACGAGCCGGTTTCATTAGGCCGGGCCAGTGAACAGGTGCCGCTGGCGGACCTGACCGTATCCCGCCGCCACGCGCGGCTGGAATGGAGTGATAATGCGTGGGTACTTTTTGATGAGGGCGGAGCCAACGGCGTATTTGTCAACGGCGTGCGGATCAATAAATCCTCAAAACTTAAGGTAGGTGATCAGATTCGTCTGGGGTCAACCCTGATGGTCTTCGGAGCACCGGTCCATAGTGTGAATCTGGCATCCACCGATGAAGTCGATGCCGCGCCGGAAGGCAATCCGGGCGATTCATCCATTATCAGCACGGTTCCCAGCAGTGATGATTCAGTTATTCTTGCGGCACCCGAGCCATCCCAGGTGGCCATGGCCCATTTCCGCGTGCTGTTACAAATTTCCAGTGCCATCGCCAGTGTGTTTGATCAGCAGCAATTGCTTAATAAAGTGATGGATCTGGTATTTGAACAATTGCGGGCTGATCGTGGATTTATCGGTCTTCTGGAGCAGGATTCCGGGCAGGTGGTTCCGGTAGTGGTGCGGTACCGCGATGAAGAACAGGTGGGAAAAATTGCGGTCAGTCAAACCATTATTCGCCACGTGCTGGCAAAAAATGAGGGGGTGCTTTCCAGTAACGCCATGACCGATCAGCGGTTTCTTAAAGGCAAGTCGGTTCATAATATGGCTATTCGCTCGGCCATTTGTGTACCCATTAAGGGTCGCGAAAAGCAACTGGGTGTTTTGCATATCGACTCCAGCGTGGCCAACTATTCGTATACGCCGGACCAACTGCGGCTTTTAACGGCCATTGGATTGCAAACCGGCCTGGCCATTGAAATCGCGCAGCTTTATCATGATAACGTGCAGCAGGAACGCCTGGCTGCCACCGGACAGACCGTTGCTTCTTTGTCGCATTCCATTAAAAATATTCTTCAAGGCATGCGCGGCGGTGCCGATGTGGTGGATATGGGCCTGAAAGGCAACGATATTACACAAATCCGCATGGGATGGGGAATTCTGCAACGCAATCTGGACAAAGTTCAGGCCCTGACCATGAACATGCTGGCGTACAGCAAGCCGCGCACGCCAAGCCTTGAACTGACCAATCTGGCGTATGTGCTGGGGGAATGCCTGGAGCTGATGACCACGCAGGCACAGGACAAAAAAGTCACGTTGCTGACAGAAATTAATAAAGATCAAACCCCCGTCCCCGCGGACGCCGACGGTATACATCAGGCGGTATTGAATCTTTTAACCAATGCCCTGGACGCGGTCGAATCCGGTCGCGGCGTGATTACACTTACCAGTGATGTTGATTCCGCGGGCCAGAACGCCATTATTGAAGTGCAGGATAACGGCGTTGGTATTTCGCCGAAAAATCTCCAGCAGATTTTCCAGCCGTTCTATTCCACCAAGGGACAGAAAGGAACCGGTCTGGGATTGGCGGTAACCAAAAAAATTGTGGAAGAGCATGGCGGAAAAATTGAGGCCACATCGCGCGTGGGCGGCGGCACTACTTTCCGGATAACCTTGCCGCTGAATAATCATAAACTCGCTGATTCTGATGGCACCATGGGACCCAGGCGCTGATTTTTACAGCACGTGGTCGGCTACCGGAGTTGTGTTGGCCAACTCCGTGCGGCTGGCGGGAAATGCCGCCGTCAAACGCGTCACCAGGGAAGCGAGCACCGGGTTTTCACTTTCCGCGTGGCCCAGTATGATCACCGCTATCCCGGCGGCTTGAAATGCCAACTGATCATGATGTTTTAATTCACCGGTGATCATACAATCCATTTTCATAACGCCTTGCAACGGCACGGTGCCACAACTGCCGGCCATGATTCCGACGGTTTTAATACGCCGGCCTGCGGAACCGACCACCTGAACAGATTTCAAGTCCAACATTTTTTTGCATCGGCGGGCCAGAGTTTCCAGCGTTTCCTCGCCATTAACATCCGCGATGCGGCCCATACCGGGTTCTGTTTTTTCCGCCTCCATCACCAGTAGGTCAAAGGCGGGTTCTTCATACGGATGCACGCGACGCAGAGCAGCGATAACTTCCGGCACGCAGGATTCAGGAAGAATGGTTTCAAAGCGAATCTCCCGCACGAATTCCAGGCGGCCGCTGGTGCCCACCGCCGGGGATGTGCTGGTATCCCCGAAGAATGTGCCGGTGCCGGGCGTACGAAAACTGCATTGCGTGTAGCGGCTTAATTTGCCGATTTTTCCCGCACCGGCGTCAAAGACCGCCGAGGCCATTTCCTCCACATGATTCTCCGGCACAAATGCCACAAGCTTCAAATGTTTCTCTGCGGGTTGTCGTAAAATCAGAGATGCACGGGGCGATAAACCCAACGCCTGGGACAGAACATCATTGGTACCGCCATCGGCCACATCCAGAGCGGTGTGCGGGCTGTAAATCCAAATTTTATTTTGGGCTAATTCCACGGCCAGATCAGCCGGGGTATCCCCCAGAACACATAGCCGATCAAGCGCTTTGAAAATTGGGGGATGATAACAGATCAGCAGGTCAACTTTTCGTGCCACGCATTGATCCCGCACGGCCGGAGTTAAATCCAGGGCGATAAGAATACGTCGAATCTTCTGGCGATTGCAGATATCCGATCGCGGGCCTGCCAGCAGCCCGACCTTGTCCCATGGTTCCGCGAAATGAAGGGGAATAACGGCGTTAAGATAATCCAGAATGATTTGCAGGGTGCCTATGCGGTTGGGAGCATCGGACTTTGCTGACACCAAACGCGTGGGCGGACGCGGCACTTTTTTCCTGGTTTTAGAGGATTTAATGCGCTGTGCCATGACTCTGCTCCTGAATGAATGCGTTGTACAAGCCGGCCAGACGCTGCGTCAGCGGTCCGGGTTTCCCGTCGCCAACCGTGTGGCCCTCAACATGCGTTACAGGCATCACATCCATGATGGCATTGGTTAGAAATATTTCCCGTGCGGAAAGAACATCATGGATGGTCATCATTTTTTCCACCGCGGGAATGCGGTTATCGGTGCACAGGCGCAGAATGTGCTTGCGGGTTATTCCCGGCAGCGCCAGACGCGGTGTAAAACCAGCGGTATGACCATTATTCGGCAGAGGCGACGGTACGGGAAATCGACTGGGGGGCGTGGCAAGCGTCCCATCGGAAAAACCAATAAAAATATTGCTTACGCAGGCCTCGGCTAAAATTTTATCAGCGCCGGTAAACCAGAGAGCCTCCCCGGCATGAAGCGAGCGGGCCTCCCGCAAAGCCAGAAGTCGGTCCATGTAGCTGGTTGTCTTATGCCCCGTAAGCGGTCCCATGGGATTTTGCGCATATTGGGAAACAATCACAGCCATGCCGTTTTCATACAATGCCGGGGCATACGGTTCAAAGGGAACCGCGCTTAGCGCGATGGTGAATTGTTGTTCGGCAGTTTGGCGGGTATCTCCGCGGGTAACGGTAAGCCGTGCCCGGGCGTCGCGAAGGCAATGCAGTTCCAGCAAATCCGACAGCCAGCCCGTGACAACAGTGGGATCAAGTTGAATATCCATGCCAAAGCATTGACCACTTTCGCTTAGCCGTTGCAGATGATCGGCAAGGTTTAACGGCATGCCGTTCAGCACGTGGAGCGTTTCAAAAAGGCCTGCCCCGTGAAGTAAGCCCGCATCGAAAGAAGAAATTCCGGCATCTTCTACCGGTGTAATCTGGCCATTAAGTACAATATATTCATTCATAGGTTCACTCACAGGTTGCTATTTACAATATCACCGGGGCCAGCATTCGGAAAGCCGCAGAAATTCTTCAGGTGCCAGAGTCTCCGCGCGGCGGGTCGGATCCATGTTTATCGCCCGGACTTTTTCCAGCACCTGCGCTGCCACAGGTACTTCAAAGGAATGCCGAATGGCATTGCTGATATTTTGCCGCCGATGCGAAAACAGATTGGATACCGTGCTCTGTAATCGTTGCACATCTCTGATACGAGTGAATTTCTCAGCACGCGGAACTACGCGCACCAGTGCCGATTTTACTTTTGGCGGCGGCCAGAACGCTCCCGGAGCAATCGCAGCCAGAATTTCCACATCGGCCATTAATGCGATCAATACGGACAGTGATCCGTAGTGTTCCGTATTGGGCAACGCCCGCATCCGCTGTCCCACTTCCCACTGCACGGTAAAAACCAGGCGTTCAAAGCACACCGACGGAGGATCCAAGGGCTGTGAACTTGCGGCACACTGGGCCGCCAGAATATCAATAATCAAAGGACTGGCGACATTATAAGGCAAATTGGACACCAGTTTCACGGAACCGGTGGAACCCGCCGGCTTTAATGCCAGCAACGCCTGAATTACCAAAGCATTGAGACAATGCTTGCCGGCCAGCACGTCAGCGGTCATCCATTGCACATTGGATAATTTTTCCCAATAGCGTGAGGCTGCGGCCAGCAGCGATGCGTCCAGATCCACCGCCAGAACCGCTTGAACCAGCGGCGATAATCGGGAGGTCAGGTTCCCCGGGCCCGGCCCCACTTCCAGAATAATATCCTGGCAGTCAAGTGCGGCGGCAGCGATGATCTGGTCCAGTATGCGCTGGTCCATCATAAAGTGCTGACCAAGACGGCGCGTGGGCCGCGTGCCGGCGGCAGTGAGTATTTCTTCAATATCTTTACGTTGCATTGGTAGATTCCAGCCGGTGTAACCAAGGGGTAACGAAGTGCTCTTGCTCTGACATGGCGGATTACGGCTCCGGCACCAGTTCAAATGTCAGGGCCGCCGGTTGCGCATGGCCGGCCGCATCCACCGACGGGCCGTGGATGATCAGCTTGTCGATCACCAGTTTGCGATGGTTGAGTCGCAATTCCGTGGGGAATGGCCTGCCCGAAAATATGGCGGCAACCGAATGAACAATTTGCGGCGTGGCAACGCGGGCATAACGCGGACCGGCATACACATCAATAATTTTTTCCACCACAGGTGCCAAACGCGGCAGCAATGTTTTCAAACGGTTGATCAGCAGCGAAGGCGGCAACGGCAGATCACCGACATGCAAAGCATTGATGGTAATACGCGCCCGCGGTCCAGAGCCAAGATCAGGCAGTAAGGCCACATTGACGCCTGCACTGGCTACGGGCCGGCCCGGCATTCGGTTATCACGTACGGCAAAAGTAATTTGATTGTCAGTGAACCGGACGAACGGGTCGGTTAATCCAGGGAGCTTACGCGGCGGTGTTTTCTTCTTTTTCTCCACGCGATACGCAACCGCCAGCAAGCTATTCACTTCGCGTTGGGTAATGGTCCAGGTAATCGTTCCGACATGGGGCTTTCGCAGTTTATTCCTTAAGGCCATCAGGGAGGCCTGAGCGTGATCAGACTGGTTATAAACCGCATCACTCATGGTACGAATTGGACGATACCAGTACGGGGGAAGAAGGATCAACGCCAGGATGGCAGCAATAATCAGAGCGATCAGAATCAGGACGGCTAATATCCAGCTCGTACTTGATTTAGGACGGTAGCGTCGGCTTAAAAATCCCGAGCCTTTGCGCGGTCGCCCGGAGGCGGATCTTGTATTCACAGAGGCCTCCAGATCATGACGCACCGGTCGCTTTCCGGGATGGAGGTGAATATCGTTTTGGAATGCTTATGTGCATGGAGTCGCGCAAGTGCAGGCGTTGAAATTCACCGGCGTTGAGTTCGATTGCGTAATGGATCGGCTGGCCGCTGGGATATCGCTTTTTTCCATTATCGGGCGGCATGAAGTAGTGCCGCACAATGACGCCATGTTGATTAAGAAAAATCACATCAAGCGGAATCAAGGTATGTTTCATCCAGAAAGTTTGCGGCCTGATGCGGCGAAATACAAACAACATACCGCAGTTGTTGGGCATTTTGTGAATAAACATCAAGCCGCGATCCCGCGTACGCGTGGACGCCGCCACCCAGAGTTTGACGGTTGTATGTCCCAGCATCACGTTCGCCTGCGGCAGGTTAGGATATCGGGCGGTGCGGCCGCGCACATCGCCGTGCATCTCAAAACAGAGGGCCAGGATCATGGCCGCCAGCACTGTTAATACTGCGCTCCATCCCGCCAGACGGGGCACTTTCAGAATTTTTTGGGGCGTTTCATTGGGTTTCATTCACTGCATCCTGCAACCGCTATCTAAGCTCCTTATTGTAGCGTGAAGTAGACTTTTTGGGTCAGATGAAACCCGCAAAACTCCAGGTGCCGAAATCGGCATGGGTTTTTGGGAATTCAGCCGTCATCACAGACTGTATTTCAGGGCGCAAAAGCTCTACTCTTCAGCAGCCGGTTAAGTGTACGTCGGAACGCACGTTAGCCGAAGACAAGCATCTATGATTAATTAATTTCCAGGAAGCACATTAGACACATGCAATCCATTTTGCGGAATGGACTCCACGTGGCCATCACAAAATGTGGCGTTGGCGTCGCCGGTGGTAGGCGAATATGAATTATGACGATAGCGCAGGCCCTGATGATTGATAATCGAGGTTGTGGCGTCGGTATTTCCCGGATTCACGGGGATGGTGGTTGCAGACGTATAACTGCCATACTGCCAGGATAATTGACTGGGCGTCCAGGAAAATAGAAATGAGGCGCAATTGCCGCCGGGGAAACTCTGATTGGTATCGCCGATTTCAATAACCTGCGCCGGATCAGCGATGGCGCTGTAATTGAGACTCTGATTCAGGGCATCGCCGGTAATGGGATTGGTAATGGGAACCAGAAACACATTAGGATTCGCCGCGTAATTAAGACCCCATTGGGCGACCATCGGTTCCACGCGATCCGGGCACCAGAAGATGGACGCCCATTTATCCGCTAAATCCGGGGGAATATTTTCGCCAATGACGCCATTATTCGTCATCAGCACCGGCGGGCCGACCAAAAGATAAAAATCCAGATTAGCCCACTCTCCGAAGTATGAATTATAGGAACTCACCACAAATTTGGGGTTGCCGTAGGTTCCATAGGGCAAGACCCCCTGCGATTGATTAATATATTCCAACGTCACCTGACCTAAACTGCGCAGACTCGCCTCACAGGCGGCAGTGCGTGCCAGCTCCCGCGCCCGCGAAATTGCCGGCAGCAAGATGGAAATTAGAATCACGATAATCAGCAGCACGACCAGCATTTCTATGAGGGAAAATCCGCGGACGCTTTGACCTCCAGGCGCATTCCACGCTCTGACAGTTGGCAAGATTCCGCAGTCTGAATCGCCGGCGCGTTGATTATTCTTTCGCATCCTACAACCTCGCAAGCAGCGCACGCCCGGCCTATAACGCAGGCCCAGCGCGCAGCAGTAACCATGTCATATCGGCTGGGTTGCGAAAAATATTAAGACGATATTTTTTTTGGGACGCTTGCAGAAATGCGCGCACAACGACCGCCGTTCAGGCTCGAATTTGACCGACATTATCCGACGCAATAATGAGTTATTCCCTCCGCGCGGTGCGACGTTCACTGACCACAAGATCAAAAGACGCCGGCTTACCCGACTGGGAATCCGATGAAATCCAAACATCAAAATGGCTGGGATCAACAAGCCATTTCCCGGCGGAACTGTAATACCCCAACTGACGATCCCCCAACGTGAATGTAAGTGTCTTTCGCTGACCCGGGAGAAGATGGATTCGTTGAAAGGCCACCAACTGCCGCACGGGGCGGCCGCCATCCTTGAAATACAGACCTCGGATATAAAGTTGGACAATTTCGGTGCCGGCGCAGCTGCCTGAATTTACGACCACCGCATGCGCGCGGATAGTTCCACCGATTCGCAGCCTTGGGGCAGTTAATCGTACCGCACCTAAAGTGAAGTGGGTGTACGACAGCCCATAGCCAAAGCAGAACTCCGGTTGGCGCGATCCGTCAATAAACTTACCGAGTTTTGGCCGCCCGGTATTCAGGTGATCGTAATAGACGGGTATCTGCCCGATCGACCTTGGAAAATCCATGGTGAGTTTGCCGGAAGGATTATATTTTCCCAGCAATATATTCGATATCGCCGGGGCGGTTTCGGTGCCCAACTGCCAGCATTCCAGAACGGCTTGGGATTTCTTGATCACATTGGGAATTGCTAAGGGCCGGCCGTTAAACAGCAGCGTAATAATGGGTTTTCCGGTAGCCGCCACCTCATCGAACAGACGCTGCTGCTGCCCCGGCAATCCAATGCGAACCCGACTGGTGTTCTCCCCGCTCATTGAAGATTTCTCACCGACCATCATGATGATAAGATCGGATTGCTTCGCCGCGGCAACGGCGCGGTGAAAATAATGCGTATGACTCATACCCGTACGCACCACCGAGATAATAACATTGGCCGGCAGAGCCTGGCGCAGACATTGCGGCAAGGACTGCATACCTTTCGCGATGCCCTGACTGTGCCAACAGCCAAGAAATTCCGATCGGCTGTCAGCCAGCGGGCCAAGAATCGCGATACGAGGTGGAATTTTGACCAGCGGCAAAATATCGCCCGTGTTTTTAAGCAACACGCACGACCGCTCGGCCGCCTGCAACGCGCATTTTTTATAAGCGGGTTTCAGAAAAGCATGATGCCATCGTGTTGTGCTGGCGTAGGGATGCTCAAATAACCCACTTTCAAACTTCACGCGCAGCACCCGTCGCACAGCGGCATTGACAGTGGCCAATGAAACCTTTCCTTCAGCCACCTGTCGGGCCAGCGTATTGTACGTGTCGCTGGCCATTTCCATATCCACACCGGCATACAATGCCCGGCGCGCGGCGTCCGCATTATCATAGGCATAGCCCCAGTCAATGAGCTGTTTCACCGACTGCCAATCACTGACAACAAAACCGTGGAAACCCCAATCGCGTCTCAAAATATCGTGCAGGGTGTAACGGTCGGCGGTGCAGGGTGTGCCACCGATTGAATTAAAGGAGCTCATCACCGTTAAGGCTCCCGCCTGGATGCCCGCGTGGTACGCGGGCAAATAATAATTCCAGAGCGTAAATCGGGTAATTTCCGCCGCATTGTAATCCCGCCCTCCTTCCACAGCGCCATATCCAACATAATGTTTGAGGCAGGCAATCAGATGCCCCGGCGCGGCTGGATTTTTACCCTGGTAACCTCGTACCGCTGCCGCTGTCAAAATGGAGTTCAGATAAGGATCTTCGCCGAAACTTTCCGCCACCCGCCCCCAGCGTGGATCATGCGAAATATTAATCATGGGCGCAAAGGTCCAGTCCACACCCGCCGCCGAAGCTTCACGCGCCGACACCCGCGCGCAACGCTTAAGCAGTTGCGCATCCCAGGAGCACGACAGCGCCAATGGAATGGGAAAAGATGTCCGGAATCCATGCAACACGTTGCTGCCAAACAGAAGTGGAATACCCAAACGAGTATCTTCAACCGCCAGTTTCTGCGCGGCGTTATATTGTGAAATCCGATAAGCCCAATAATTGTTACCCGATAATTTGCCGTGCGGCGGATTGAACCCCAGAAGCGAGCTAACCTGACCCGCCTTGATCGCCGGGGCGATCACGGCCAATTTCTTATTCCAGTCAATCTGCAGTAACTGGCCGATCTTTTCCTGCAGACTCATGCGCGACAGCAAATCCGATACGCGTTGGTCTACGGACAACCGCGGATTCATCCAGGCTCTTCCGCTGCCTGCCACAGGAGATAGTGCCGGCGCGACGGCCCCGGCATGCAACGGCGTTGCGGCCCCGAAGGCCCACACGACCATAACCAAAATACCGGGCCGCCATACTCCCGCTGTGACGTTGACATGTTTCTTGCAGTCAACTCTTTTTGCAAGCCGCCGGGGACCTGCATATTTTCCGTAGCGGGAAAACCCTTTACAGATGCGATCCATAAGGTGGAGGGTACGTGACGAGATACAGTTGTTCATAAAAACTCCAGGGCGTTTACCGTTCTCTACGGATTTCCATGCGGACATTCGGGCCTTCACACGTCGCTATAATCGGCTGGTGTTCCAGTGGCCTTAGCGTCTGAAAACAGACGTGTTTTTCGGGAGCTTGTCGGTCGCCGTCATTTTGCGAAATCCGGCGCGGCGCAACGCCCGTTGCGCTACCGGATCAGCCATAAAGGTTTTCCAGACAAACCCCGTACGATAATTTTCCGCCATGATCAAGGTAATCCCCTGATCAATTCCCAGAACGTCCTTATCCACCCAGCCGGTAAGCGGATTGAAAGCATCCACAAACCCGTACCGGCCGTAGATATGCATAGACGAGTATTTCTTCTTGAGGCGTCTTAAATCCGCAACACATTGCCGTGGCGCAAAGGGGATACTGCCTCCGGCGGCACATGGAACCAACGTTCCGTTGATACCGGGCGTTGCGGGCGGACCTCCCCATGCCCGGTAGCCCGAGGCCGAGTCCGAGGCGGTGATTCCCCAGGCATCGGGCCCGTAATCGGAAAAGCGTTTGCCCAGGCTTATACACAGTTCACGATTAGCCAGCGTTGCATAGCGCGAATCTCTGAAATAATCGGCAAAATGATCGCGAAGTCCGCGCAGGTTAAACCATGCCTGCATATATTGGTGCGTAAACAACGGCGGACAGCACATGAATGTGTAACCCCCATACGTACATAGCGGGCCGCGTTGCCAGGCCGCCCAGCTTGCCGCCGGCAGCGGATGGCTTGGCGACCCGATACCCAGCAGGTAGATCAGCGGTCCCTCGTTAAATTGTTTCCATCGGTACGGCAAAAATCCGCTGCCGGGTTTCCAACCCATTGAAAGTGTTTTTTTTCCGTTAAGCATCCAGGGCCAGTCCACACGGCGATAGAGATAGGCGGCGATCCGGGAGGCCGCGGTCCCGGAAAAATGCTCGCGGACCGTCAGGACCCCCGCCATCAGCAGAGCTGTGTCAATAGATGAAACCTCGCACTTCCATTGCCGACGACCGCTGTTTAATGCCAGAAAATGGTAATAAAAGCCATGCACGCATTGCGCGTGGTAACGGAAAAAATCCAGTGCTCGAAGTACCCGTGCATAAATCTCCGCGTGTGGTTCCCAATGATGCTCGTCGGCGATACAGAGAGCCGTTAAGCCGAAACCCTCCGCAGCAATGCTCGCAATGCGGGCACCACCCCCCGCCGCCCGCGCGCGGTCGGGAATCAGGCCGTTATGTTGATCCATCTCATCCCAGAAATAGGCGAAACTCCGGTGTTCAATACCGGCCAGAAACTGATTCCGATTACGCGAAACCTGTTGACTTGGGCGGCGGACGGAACGCGTTTGCGATTGAACCGCCTGATCGGCACCGGCCACAGAAGGGCTTTGGGCCTTGCAACCCGCTAAGAAACATATCAAACCGGCAAAAATCGCCGGCCACGCCCGCAACAAGTACCTGGCTTTCGTTTTGCTTTCAAACATTCAAGGCCCATGCTTTCGTAGCCGACAGGGTTCTCTACATCGCCTTCGTCCAATGGGCCGTTCTCTTTCCTGATGAACGGCGAATAACCAGGCGCACCGGAATGATCTGGTTCGACGGATTCTCGGTGCGTTTTATCAGCGAAACCGCCATAGTTCCGGCACTGCGCCCTACCGCACGCATCGGACAGGCGACAGTCGTGAGCTGTACACCCTCAGCAGCGGAGATTCCGTCAAACCCCGCGACTGCAATATCGTCAGGAACTTTCAAGCCCGCTTCATTGATGGCGGCAATCGCCCCTAACGCCATCTCGTCATTAAAACAAAAAACCGCGTCCATCAATAGCCGCCCCGCCAGGGCCGTCCGCATCGCATGGCGGCCGCTTTCAAATGTGAAGTTGCCGGCCCAGATCAGCAGGGGATTAACATCGAGCTTGATTTCCCGCATCGTTGCACGGAAGCCGGCCATTCTCTGTTCAGCATCCCACGTACCTTCGGGACCGGAAATGACCGCGATGTGACGATGGCCGTTCGTGTGCAGATGCCGGACCATGGCCGCAACCCCGGAGGCGTTATCAATGCACACAGTGCTTATTCCGGCTTTTGCCAGCGGACGATCCAGGAGGACCATGGGCGTATCACACGTTCCAGACCATTGGGATACGTCACCAATGTCATAGGAGCTGGCTATGATCAGAGCGTCGGCCAGAAAGCCTGTATTTAATCGCGTGAACACTGATTTAGCATCCCGTCCGCGTCCGTAAAATGCGGTCAATGTATTAAAGCCGTGTTCCGCCAGAACTTCATCAATCCCGGCCAGTACTTCAGCATAAAAGCCGCTGGCCATATCGGGAAACATCACGGCTACATTCCCGGTGCTTCCCTGCGCCAGGCAGCGACCGATGTGACTGGGGGAAAAGCCCAGATCGCGACTGACTTCCAGCACGCGATCACGCGTGGATTGAGAAACCCCCTGGTAGTTTGCGAAGACTCTTGAAACGGTTGCCGTTGAAAATCCGGAACGTCTGCTGACGTCGTAAATTGTGGGACGCCGGCTATTATCGCGTTTCTCAGGGAGGGCACTGTTTTTTTTCGGATTCCGTGGATTCATTACAAATTCCTGTTCGCTCATCGCTTCGGTGCGGCGCACCTGTTTTTACGTATTCATCGTACCAACTGGACCAACATTATTTTAGCCGCTTTCCCGCATTAAGCAGCGATAATACGTTTATTAAATCCCCGGCCAATAATTCCCAGGGATTACCCTCCCGGTTTAATAAACAATTCCCATGATTAAAAGGTTGGGACGAAGGCGGTAAGCCTTCATCCCAACCCGTTGAGTCGCCACAGTCAGTCCTGGTTAAAGTCCTTCGGCGAACTTCTCATGTGTAGGGTCCGGAATTCCCGGCTTAAGCGACAAAGCGCTGGATGGTACGCCGTCGCAGCAGCAACCCACCCGCCAACAGCCCCAATCCCATGACGGCAACGGATGTGGATTCGGGAACCGCAGCAGCAGCGGTCGTGGCATCCGCGAGACTTACCTGTGACATCGCCACTTCATCAAACATCACCTTGCTGGCGGCAACCTTACTGGCATTGAACACGTAAAAAGTCAGCCAGGAAGTCGGTGTGATGCTGCCATACGTGCTGGGCGTGTAGGAATTTGAAAGTATCTCAGTTACGTCGCCTGCTGCCGTGCCCGTCGTCGCGGCGTTCAGGGCAACTTCGTTAAGCTGGCCGGCCGTTGCAAATGTGTTGTACTGCGCCGCAGTGAGTATCCATGAATTAATAGTCTCAGGCCCGGATGTTCCGCCAACATTACCAAGTTGGAAAAGATATTTGTAGGTTGTGTTGTTGGTTAGCGTAGGTCCGGTGACCGTTGCCGTATGCCCGGAAATTCTGCTGCCGGCCTTCCAGGCATTCGCGACCCCGGATGTGCCGCTTCCATATTCCTGCGCACCTAGCGCAATCGGTCCGCCGTCGGTGGAATTCTCGTTTCCGATCACCATATCCGCGACGCCGCTATAGGGAGCGCTGGTGGCATTAAAAAGGTAGCTGCCGTAAACGGTGCCGGTGGCAGTGACATTGAGTTGCCGGCTGAACAGAGACCATTCCCCACCGCCATTGCCCAGATCGGGCATACCGGAATAGGCTGCGCCACCCACACCTTCGCTTCCAAATGTCAAGCCGGTATTGGTGTAGGTGGAATTGGGGCCGACTGTATTGACATAGTTGGTTACCCACCCGCCTTGGAAACCCGTGCCGCCGGTCTGGCCTGACATGTCCTGGTAACCCCCGCCCGATGGCGTTAAATTGCCGTAGTTGAACGACTCGGTCAGAAACGGAGCCGCACCAGCTGCACCGGCTGCGAAAAGCGATCCGGCGGCCAACACTGTGAGAAACTTGAAATGCGTGGTCATAAAGACCTCCCATGAACAAACCCCCGGCCAACTTCTCAAAGGTAACATCCCTCCGGAGCTAACCGTCAAACATTTCCATTAAGCCAATCCGGTTCAAAAGACTATCCTATGTGTGGACTTCTGAAATCCCATGTTTCGACCGGAAGCTTCCACAACTGCATGTGATCTCTAACTACTCCGCCTTACTAAAACACCTTAAACTTTTTCCGCCTCTGTGCGTGGCTGGGGCTGCCCCCTTCGCCATGATGGCGTTACGGCGTACCCGGATAATTCGGGAAATATCCGGGGCTGAAAATTTGTCGCCACATGGTCGGAGCCTCGTAGACCTTGTACCCGCCGACGCTCAGAGGAGAGCCAATCGGCTGCCAGGTCTGCGCGTACGCCAGTGTTTCCGCGTGGCCGTCGAGAAAGGCATAGTTCGCTTTTCCCATGTGCCGGATCGCCGCCACGTTGCCCCCGACGGTTTCAATATTGCCGACAACAGTCGGATAGGTCGGCGATGCTCCCCACTGAGTATCGGGACCATTGACGATGTCAATCCCGCCTTCGTACTGCCAATAGGGACCGTAATAGTCGCCATCACATATCAGAATGGATTCCTGCGGATTGGACACCTGACGAACATTGTAAGCCGTCGCGAATTGGTAGGGTTCTCCGGGGTTTCCGGGATCACCCGGCTGATTACTGAAGTCCATTCGGTAAGACGCCGGAACAAAACCGGGAATTTCCGCCGTGGCACTATTCCATCGCGTGTTATTGGTGCTGTCCGCCGGATCACGGAAAATTCCCAGGTTCCCATCGAGATATTTACGGCACAAGTACTGATCCCATGACCAATTGGTGACCGTGCTCGTGGATTTTCCGTCCCAAACCTGAGCTGATCCGTAGAATGGCCCGTCTTCAACGCCATTGGGCCATATCCCGTTGAACCAGTCTTTCAGGATAAAACCTTGATGGATCTGGCTGAATTCAAGATTGGACAGGGCCAATTGCTGCTGGTTCGAAAGACATACCGTGGATTCCGCCAGTGCTCTGGCCTCGGCTAAAGCGGGCAGGAGCAGCGAAATTAATAGCGCAATAATTGATATGACAACCAGTAATTCTACCAATGTGAAGGCGGTCCCATTTGCATGGATCCGACGGCCCGGGATGATAGTCCGCAACGGTATAATCCGTCCGCTGTCCGGCGCATAGCGCTGGTCCCGCGCGGAAGCACAGGATAAAATAATGTTTGTCTTCATCAGTGACCTCCCAAAAAAATGACGCACCGGAAAAGAAAAGCCTCACAGCCTTGAAAAATCCATATCAATATCTATACCCGATGATGCAACCGCTTACATTGCGGGGTATAAAAACATGCGCTGTTCTGATCTGCCTTTCACAACGCGCACCAAGATTCCTGCGGCGGACAAGCTCCTACTTAACCAAATTGACCTTTTACGGAACGCCTTGGACTATTCTGAAAGATTTCCAGAAAAGATTCCCCAGGGCTTCCACCCTTTCGCGGCAATAATGAAACCGCTTACATGGATCAAATTATATGCCACCACTCATCTTCATGTCAAGCAAAAACACAAATAATAATTTTCAGTCCCTTGAAACGCCCGGCACCCCAATGCGATAAAGGGCATTAGCTCACTGAAGATTGCCCCAGGACTTTCCCGAAGAGCCATTTTTCGGCGTTGGTGCGGTACAGCTTTTCCAGCACCTCAGCGGGCAAATTCAGGCCGTGCAGTCGGGGTATACCATCTTCGGCATCCGGGTCGTCAATGGGGGATTCACCGGAGTAAGAGGTTTCCCATTGCTGCTGATGCACCCAGTAACGACTGACATAATGATCAAAGTCATATTTTTCGCCAACCACCAGATCACTGCCAAAGAGAATCCGATCCTGATTACGGATAAAGAATTCCCGCACCGGCTCAAGGGGCTGCTGGGCGATGCCGCGAATGATCCATTTGGTGGCGCTGGAATCCAGGATGTAATGGGGGAAGCGGTCGAGTCGCCCTTGCAACAATTCAAGTTCCTCCACGCTGCCGCCAATATGGGCACCCAGGTGGATGCGATCGGGATATTTCTCCAACATGCGATCGAGCATGGCAAATTGTTCAATAAAACTTTTCTGCCCATCCTTCGGGTCGTATTTTTTTCCTTCACCAAACCAGGCTTTCGGATCGCCGACATGGGTCATAAAGTGATAGCCCAGATCATACGCCTGCCGCATGATGCTTTGCATTTCCGGATGATCGAGATTCATGCCCATGCGCTTCTGGGTGCCGGGTGCGTTGTGAAATTTAATTAAGCGCGAACCGCGGGCGTAGAATTCATCAATGCGTCTTCGCCATTCTTTTATAAAATCTTCACCGGGCCCCAGATTCTGCCATTTTGGAATGGCAATAAATTCAAATCGTCCGGGAAATGCTTCGCGAAGTGCATCCACATCTTCCAGTGGTGCCATGGTCCAGATTTTGCCAATGCCATACGCATCCGCCGCACGCAGAAATTCCCGCGTCAGCGCCGGCTCGCGCGTGTGCGTATGGGCGTCAATAATTAATCCGGGAATTTTCCGCGGCGGCACAGAGCGGTAATTAATTCCCAGGCGATTGTGCGGCAGTGCCGCGGATGTCGTGGTGCTGGTGCTATGGGTCATAATACTTCCTGAAAATAGAGGGTTTAACTTCTTACGCTACTGCCTCACAGGCCGCAGCCATCCACTGGCCGCTATTGGCTAATTGTAGGCGAGATATTACCGACGGCTACTTCCCGGCCGGTCTGGTGGCGGCAGGAGTCTTGGGCCAGGGATCCACATTGGTGAGCAGCGTGATGCGCACCATCCGCCCTTTCGCGACCTTCATGCCATTAAACCAATCCCACACGTAATACTGAATATGCTTTTTTTTGAAATAAGCCACAGATCGCCGGTCCGCCACAATGCAATACTTGTGCAGTATCCGCGTAGTGGCCCTACCGGAAGTGTTAAATGGAACATAGGTCAACAATTGCTGCGGGGTGGCGAAGAAATGGACATCGGCGTCGGCATAAAAAACCAGACTCGGTTCGGTGTAGCCAACGGCACCAAGTGCAAAGCCCTCTGCACGCAGGCGCCGCATCTGCTGCCCTGCCTCGCGGCTTAGCTGCAGAGCTTTGATACTTGGCAGCGTCGAAATATCCGCAATCATTAATGTCAGCCCGAAGCACAATACCGTCACATAGGGCCACGCCGGGCGATTCCAGGAAATGGCGCCCGCCGCTCCGGTGGCAAACAGTGCCGCAGCCAGCGGAACCAGATGATAAAACTGTTGGGGATGATCTGGCACAAACATCCTCCACCCCCCCACCACAGCGCCCATACCCAGACCCAGCCAAACCGCCATCCACACCCACCGCGCCACCGCAAACCATTTAGGCGACAGCACGTCGGTCATCCTGTGCCAACTTTGTACCAGCGTATCAGCGCAAAGGATCGCCAGGGGGATAAATAACGGCAAGACATATTCCACCATCTTCGTGACAATGCACTCAAAAATCAGCCACGAAGGAATAATCCATGCGAGAATAAATTGATAGGGCGACGGGTCAATGGACATCACCAGCTTGCCGCGCACACGCCGAAGGGCGTGATAAGCCGCCGGCACCAGTAGCACACTCCATGGCCAGAAAATACCCCAGATGACCAGCAGGTAAAATCCGAACGGCTCCCCATGGACATGCAGGCCGGTGGAGGTGCGTTGCACCAGATTGCGAAAGAGCATTTGCTCAATGAGCCGGCCATGAGTGGCATGCCAGGCGGCGATGAACCAGGGCAGCACCAGCACAATTAAAACGCCCAAACCCATCAGCGGACGCAAGCGCCGCCACCAGTTCCAGTTGCCTTTACGAAACAATCCAAAAATCAGTTCCGGCAAGTGAATAACGCGCCCCAAGCCCGGGCTTTTCCACCAGTCGCGCCATAGGTCGGCCGCCCGGCCCGTGGTCATGGAAAGCGTTAACATCGTGGCCAGCACAAAAATGGGGGTTACGCCCTTGGTCATAATGCCTGCTGCCATCGATGCCCAGAAAATCAGCACAACCCCAATGGACACATGCCCCCGCGATGCCACATACGATTCATTAAGGATCTCGCCGCCGGCCCAATCCGTAAGATGATCCACGCGGGGACGCAATTTCGGCACGCCATCATCGGAGATCTGCGAATCCCACGCCTCCCAGACGCAGGCCATGCACAAGGTGGTGAAAAAAATCAACACGGAATCCGCGGTAGCCATGCGGGTTTCCACGAAATAAAGTGAGGCCACCGATAACATCAGCGCCGAAAGCAAACCCGTCGCCCGGCCGAAACGCCGGCCCGCCATCCCATACACCACCAGCAGGGTCAACGTGCCAAACAGCACGCTCGGCAGTCGCGCCGCCATCCCGCTGACGCCGAAAAGTTTATAGCTGACATCCATAAGCCAGTAAATCATCGGCGGCTTTTCCGGACGCAACACACCAATAAAGCGCGGCACGATCAAATTCCCGGAGCGCAGCATTTCCCGCGCCGCGGTGGCAAACCGCGGCTCATCGCGGTCAAAGAGAGGAATGCGGGCCAGTCCCGGCAGGTATAAGGCTCCCGCCAGCAGAACAATCAGCAACGCGTCTTCCCAACTCCACCAGCGTTTAACCACTTTTTTCTTTGTCACTTGTTCCGGCATTCAATTATCCAGCACGTTTTTTCACAGGACGCCCGATCGGCCGGAGCTTATGTTCCGTGTTTGTTTTCTTGGCGATCTTAGCACTCCACTGATCGTCGCCTAAAGGCCGGGCACGCTTCAGGCTCACTTCCAGGCGGCCGCGCACAGAATTATCCAGCGGCTTATTGACGCATTTTTTCCACCGCTCCGGTCGGTCAACCGGCCACGCACTAAGCAGTTGCCGGGCGGGCTTTTTCTCGCAACCGAGACTGGAAAAGGCCCAATCCTCAGCACGCTGCACGAACCGTGCACGCAGCGGGATCGCTTCGATATATCCAACCAGCTGGACAAAATCTTCCCCTTTTTGCACCGGCAGGCTTTCATACCGCCCCTGATACACTTTCCCCAGCGAACGCGGGTAGCGTGCCCGGTGCCGCTTGACATGGGTATTGGCCACCCAGGACATATATTTGGATAAATCCCTCTTTCCACGCGGCCGCAAAATCATGTGCCAGTAATTCGGCATGAGGCAAAAGCCAAAAACTTCAACCGACGCCTGGGCTGTACCTTCAATAAGTAATTCCACAAACGCCTGAAAATCATCCGATGAGCGAAACAGCGTCTTACCGTTTCTCCCGCGGTTACAAACATGATAAATAACGCCGCCCATGGCGGCCCGCGCTGTTCGAGGCATCTTGACACACTGTCCTTTCTTTTTCCAGCAACCAATCGGACGCTACCATAACGGCTAAAATATTGCCTTATTTCTTTTCTTTTGCCGGCACCGCAGCGGCCCTGGAAATAAAGAGGTTCTTCAAAATATGATCACCACTTAACTGTTCTCCGCTGATGGCCATGGCCAGCAATTCACCGCCCAGAATATCCGGAGCAATAATCAGATCCGGTCCAACCCGTTCAATGCGCTGCAGATTTTTACTGTTTTTAACCGCCGCCACCGTCCGCGCGCTGCCCGACAGTTCTTTGGCCGCCATGACAATAAAAGCGTTTTCACTGTCATCCGCCCGTAAAGCCAGAATAGCCAGGGCCTTTTCTCCCCCTGCTTTCCGTAGTACTTCAATGTCCGATGCGTCCCCGACCAGCATGTCCGCGGCATCCATCCAGAGCGTATCCGGCTCTTTAGGCACAATTACAACCACGGCCAGATGCCGGGTTTTCAGTTCCCGGTACGTGTTATGTGACAATGAATTGTCCCCAATGACAATATAATGATCTTGTTTCATACGGCGTTTTTCTCCAGAGAGCAACCGCTGCATTCGTCCATTGACCAACGGCACGATCACGGCCGAGATGGACGTGGCAAAAACCGTGATGCCTAAAATAATAAGAGAAATGACAAAAAACCGCGCGTCGCTGCTTTTCGGCACAATATCACCGTAGCCGACGGTCGAAAGCGTAACCACTGAAAAATAGAGCGCACCGGTTAAATTTTTGATGGGCGGTGTAAAGCCCTGTCCCAGCACAAACGACCCGAACACACTGTAGCCCAGAAGCAATATCACGCTCATGAGGCTGAACATGGTTCCAGTGGCCAGACTGGATTTTGAAAACTGCCGATAAAACAGAAGCAGCGCCACCAGCACCACCCCATTGAGCAGGGTTAACGCCCCCCACCGGAAACTGGCCTGATGGAGCACCAGCGCCAGCGTCGCTGCGGAAATAAGTAGTGCCATGACCCAAGCCAGCCGGGAGCGAAATGCCAATCCAAACGACATCGTCAGAAGGACGGCACCGGCCAGGGCTTCCGGCAATCCGCTTAGTCCCGGAACTCTGGCGATCTGACCGATATGTAATACAGGTTTAAGCTGCTTGAGTAAGGGAAACGCTTTGGATAACCGCGAAATGCCGTCCAACAGATTCAACAGGCCAAGAATGGCGGCTGCGGCGGCGACCGGCAAATGGGGAAACCAGTGCTCCAGTCGCAAACGTCGGCGCACCTGCTGCATAAACCGCCCCATGCGCTGACGGGCAGGGAATTGTAGAACTGGAGCTTTCTGCGGCATGAACCGTTCCTTAAACGACACGGGGTGTGACGGGAGCTTGCCGAAAGAAGCGATGGCCCATGTTGAAAAACCTCCTGCAGGGCAGCGGTGTATCCAAGGCACCCTAGAGCCGTCAATTCAAACTCACGTGGCACGCAGCCGTGCGACCGTTGACCTTGATAACTTCAAAAATAATTTCCGGCTTGCCCGCGGTGGTCTGGGCTTGGGTTACCAGTTTTTTGAACGCAGTAATATCATCAACACGGTGATCATCCACGCGCGTGATAATGTAACCGGGCTGCACCGGTGTGGTTCCCAGCGACGCCGGCTTGCCATTATGCACCAGAACCACATACACCCCTTTTTGCGTCAAGGGGAGTTTACGGGAATAAGCGTCAATAAATGCCAGATTGTGCACCACCAGGCCGATTTTGCGATCATAATATCGTGGCAGGCGGCTGGGTGGTGTGGGAGCCTGTCCTATGGTGATGGAAATAGTCTTGGACTTCCCATTGCGTAGAATGCCGAGTTTAATAATCTGCCCGGGTTTTAATTGCTGCATTCGGTGCTCAAAACGCTCCACCATCAAAGTCGCCACCGGCGTATGGGCAAATGGCTTTCCATCGACGGTCAGAATAATATCGCGCGACTTCAAGCCACCTTTGGCGGCCGGCATTCCCGGAATCACCTGCCCCACCATCAATCCCGCCGGCTGCTTAATGTTGTAGAGTCTTCGCACGGCCGATCTTAACCCCGTGCTGTCCAGGGTGCCCAACCAGGGAATTTTGGCCACGAAGCGTTTGGTCGGAATATCAGTCAAATCCTGCTTGATGGAGTTGTACCCGATAAACATGCCAACCTGCTGATTGTCCCGCAGGGTAACCGGAACCGATCGGCCCAGCAGGGTCAGAATCATGCCATCACCCGGATTCGGTACGGTCAAGCCGATGAATTTGCCCGTGCGGAAATCAAAGACCGGGCTATTGGCATCCGTCAGACCAAAGGAATCTGTGGCAATAAGCGTATGAACCAGCGGGATCATCGCCTTGATGCGGTTGACCCCCACAAAGGCACCGTATGCCTGATCCTTCCCCAGTCGTCCCACTGAAAAGACACGCTCGGCCAGATAGGCCTTGCCGGTAGAGGAAATTGGCAATGGGGTTGCATCCAGCGGCTTAAGCGCCCGCACGTAACAGAACAAACCATCCACGGTGCGTCCCAGATACTGGGCGGAAATTTTGGGCATGTCGCCCTGTGCCAGTCGGATTTTCAAGTGATGGATGTACCCCAACGGAACGTCCTGCGGGATAAGATCCGAGGACACCAGCACTACGCCCTTTTTATTGAGCACAATGCCCTGTCCGCTGACCTTATTGGTTTTATGAAATTCATTTTCCGCGGTGTATTGCACCACCACAATACTGCGGGCAATTCCGGGAACCCGTTTGGCCACCCTCGGCGCTGCGGAAGCTGTTGCACCCGCCGCCAGAATACTGCCGGAAATGCACATCAGGGCCGATACGCGATGCAACACTGATCGATACGTCATAGTAAGTTTCCTGATCCAAAAAAGTTAAAGGTCATGATTAAAGTATACTCCGCCGGAGTTCAACTTCCGCTGCCCGGACTGAAAACCAGGGTGCGTTCCGTGCGTCCCCGTTTCACCACGACGGCATAGGGCTTTTTCGTTTTAGCCATACGATCCGCCAGAACTTTCAGTTGCAGGCTATCGACTATTCCGATACTGCCTACCCGGCGAATAATGTCGCCATCTTCCATACCGGCGGTGTCGGCAATCGATCCGCTTTGCACGCTGGTAACCAACACGCCCCGGATCATTTTCATCTGCTGCTGCCGCAGATACGCATCGGTAAGGTTCCGCACCACGATTCCCCACGGCTTAATCTGATGACGCGGAGCGATGACACTTTCCAGACGCTGGGTGAAAACATACAGCGTTTTCTGCTGCATTTTTGAACCGTCCGTCATACGTTCCACCAGCAGTGCGACTCGGGAACCCACCGGCTGACTGGAAATGTAACGTCGCACAGAGGAAACCTGCTCGGGAAAGCGGCAATTCGTTGGATGGCCGTTGACCGACAGCAACACATCCAGAGCATGCACACCGCCTATGGACGCGGGCGAATTATGATCCACCGAACGGATCAGTACGCCGGTTTGCGCGGGCAAATGATAAAAGCGACTAAGCCCCAGCATGGGTTCAAGTTCCAACCCCACGTAGCTGCGTGCCACCTTCCGAAATTTCAGTAACGACGGGATCACGCGGCGCGCCACATTAATCGGAATGGCGAATCCCAGATTGTTGGCCGTGGGATCGCCGCGCGTATTAATTCCGATGACCTGCCCGCGCAGGTTAATCAGCGGACCGCCGGAATTGCCCGGATTAATGGCGGCATCGGTCTGCAGCCAGTTATTGAACCAGCCGGTCTCGTAGCCATCAATGGTCGTGGCGTTAAAAAATCGGTCGGTGTTGGAAATAATGCCTCGGGTCACCGTGCGCGCAAGACCGAACGGCGTGCCAATGGCCAGTACGGGTTGGCCCAATTGCACGTGGCTGGAATTACCCAGCGAGGCCCATTTGAAATGCAAATGCCGGGCATGTATTTGCGCCATATCCATTTGCACCAGCGCCAGATCAGTCCAGTGATCCGAACCGATCAGCGTGGCCCGCACGCGTTCCTGATCCGGTAGAACAATTTCAATTCGCCGCGCCCGCCCGGCCACGTGGAAATTGGTCAGCACCCGTCCCTGCCGGTCAATAATAACACCGCTGCCGATGGCCCTGAAATTTTCCGGAATGCCATTTTGAAAATCGCGCATGACCACGTTGATCCGCACCACCGCAGGCGATACCCGCGCCAAGGCATATTGCGTGCGCCATGACGGCTTGTCGCTGACCATCCAGCCCGGCACCGAAGCGCAACCGCCCAATTGGGGCAGAATCCAGACTGCCAGCAGCACGCCCCACACAGCGCGACAACTTAATGTGCTACCTGCAGATCGTCTCAAGCGTTTGAGCATTCAGCATCTCCATATATAACGGCGGGGGACTGTCGCCCGCCAAGTATAGACCGGCTCGCACACCTGCACAGCCTTTTGCAATGTCATACGTCCAATCGGCTCGCAATGGTCATGTTCTTCACCGGTTTATTGGACGAATCTAAAACCAGAACGCGCGCTACATGATCGACGGTTTCTTCCGGCGTCATCTCTGCGAACGCCATGATAATTATCTTTTCTCCCGGCTTAACAAGATGCGCTGCAGCGCCGTTAATGCCGATCACACCGGAACCTTTTTTCCCGGCAAGAATATAGGTTTCAAAACGCACGCCATTGTGAATATCAGCCACCAGCACGCGCTCATTAGGCAACAATCCGCTAAGCTTGAGCAGATCAAGGTCAATGGTGATACTTCCCACGTAATTACGATTGGCCTGGGTGATGATCGCGCCGTGAATCTTGGCTCGCAGTAAGGTCAATAACATTACACATTCCGAATCCGGCCGGCCATATTCAGCCATTGGGGCCGGCGCTTTGAACCAGTGTACCGCAGAATGCACCAGTTCGTCCATAAAGCACTCCACAGTTCTGTTTCCGCAACGCCGTCTCGCATCCAAGCCTCCAACGCGCCACCAGAAACAAAAAAAGGTACCTGACACCTTTTCCGAAAAAAGGTGTCAGGTACCTTTTTCGATGCGGTGCGGTGGCCGACAGGGGCTGGGCCGCTGGCGTTGGCGGGCCGGGGCCATTAGCATCACAGCGATGATAGAACCAGATCGAACCATCCGAATCGGCACCCGGTCCAGTCTGCTGGCGCGCACGCAGGCGGGCATGGTCAAACAAATGCTTGAAGCCCGACTCATCGGCAGACCGCCCACGACAATCGAACTGGTTTTTATTACAACTTCCGGTGATCAACAGCAGGATCGCCCCCTGGCGGAATCGGGGGGTAAGGGCTTATTTATAAAGGAAATTGAAACAGCTTTGCTGGAAAATCGCATTGATCTGGCGGTGCATTCGGCTAAAGATCTGCCGGCGGAACTGGCCCCTGGAACCATTATCGCCGGGACACCCTTGCGTGCGCAGGCCGGTGATGTATGGATTGGATTTCAAAATAAATCCATTGCTGACCTTCCCCCCTCTGCCCTGGTGGGAACGTCGTCGCTGCGCCGGCAATCGCAGCTTCTGGCCATGCGTCCCGATGTTACGGTTCAGCCGTTGCGGGGCAATATCGAAACGCGTTTGCGCAAGGTAAACGAAGGCGTGATAGCCGGTACATTTCTGGCCCAAGCCGGGTTGGATCGCACGAATCTGTTTCCGGATTCCGCCGTGAGCCTGCCGCTGGATGAATTTATCCCTGCCGCAGGACAGGGGATTCTGGCAATTCAGGCGCGAACCCAGGATGCTATTATGTGTAAGCTCGCCGGGACGATTAATCACACCGGTACGGCGGCGGCGCTGGCGTTTGAGCGGCGGGTAGTAGCAGCATTAGCGGGCAACTGCCTGGCTCCCATGGGGGTATGCGCCATGCCACGCGGAAATCCGGTCAACACCCTTCACGGGTGGATTGTCCGGGCTTTTCTAGCCACGCCGGACGGAAAAAAAATATCCCGCGCTACCTTGCTGGCTGAAGACCCTTCCGACGCAGGGCTTAACGGCCTGTATGATTTGCTGCTTGAAACGCTACGGAAGCGCGGCAGCGCGGAAATCATGAATCTGATCAATCCGCAGTGAATGCGGCAATCGGGCAGCCTACAGACTTGCAACGCCGGGCGTTGGCTTGCATACTCATCAGATGAAACATGCGGCCCTGGATGGACCGCGATTTTAAGGATACGACTATGCCTAAGCTCACTGTTGAAAATATGGGTGATTTTGAAGTTCCCGCCGGCACGCGACTGGTCAATGCACTGACCGATATTGTGCAAATAGATCAGTTCCACGCCTGCGGCGGCCACGCTCGCTGCACCACATGCCGTGTACAAATTGAAAATGGTGCGCCGGCAAAAATCACAGAAGCCGAGAAAACCATCATGAAAGAGCGCGGCCTGACCGCCCAGCCGGGCTTACGCCTTAGCTGCCAGGTCCTATGCGACGCGGACATGACGGTTCGCGTTATCAGCCGATGGAAAGGCACGGGAGCCAAAGATGGTGGTGGCCGCCCATCAGATGCGATCGAACCACCGCCGGTCTGGCTGGAGAAAACCGCTGGCTGATAAGGCTCAATTTTGGTACACTACGGGATTGAGGACTTTGAGGTTACGACATGACGGCATTCACAATGATCCCTTCTCTTCTGGCGCTTTATCGAATTGATCATGATTTACATGAATTCAATAATCGCCTCGCCGCAGTCATGAAGGATCAGGTAGCCATTGAAAACAACATTACCCGCCTCAATGCCAGCCTGGCGGAATTTGAATCGGCGGGCCGGAAGCTTCAGGCCACGATCTCTTCCCATGAATTGGACATGAAAAGCCGGCAGGAGCACATTGAAAAAATGCGCACCAGCTTGAACAACGCCAAGACCAATAAAGAATATTCCGCCATTCTCATCCAGATTTCCGCCGAAAAAGAAGAAGTCAGTAAAATTGAAACCACGATTCTGGACTTCATGGGACAACTGGAAACCAATATGAAATCCGCTTCGGGTATACGCGAGCAATTGCATGTGGCTCAAAAGAGCCTGGACGACTCGCGCCGCCAGAGCAGCCAGCGCGTTGCGGAACTGCAAGCTCATATCCGGGAACTCCAAAGTCACCGCGAGCAGGCGACCAACGCCGTGCCTCCCGAATCGCGGAAGCAGTATGATCGCATCTGTCAGCGTTATCCCGGCGATGCCATGGCTCCGGTGGAGTTCAACGAAAACGACATGGACACCATCACCTGCGGTGGGTGCTTTATGGGCTTGAACATTGAAGATGTGAATCTGTTGCGCGGGCGTGATGAAATCCGCAGATGCCAGTCCTGCGGGCGAATTCTTTATCTGCCGGAAATGCTTCCCCAGCAGACATCGGCCTAAGACCATTTTCAAATTATCTTTTCCCGGTAATAATACCTTCTGAATCCCGGCTAAGGGGTTAGTTTCCGGGTTCTTCTGCGGTGTTTTCGGAGTCATGTCATTGGACTATTCAACGCTGGTGATGCAGTTTGACGGTGGATCACGGGGGAATCCGGGGCCGGCGGGGTGCGGTGTCACGCTTACAACGCCCGCAGGCGATCTGGTCTATGAACTCGGCGATTATCTGGGCACCCATACCAACAACTACGCCGAGTACAGCGGTTTAATTCGCGGTGCTGATGCGGCAGTGAAGCTGGGAGCACGGAAACTGGAAATTCGCGCCGACAGCGAATTGGTGGTACGACAAATTCTGGGAATTTATCGCGTGAAAAACGCCACGCTAAGACCTCTGTATCAACAAGCTATGGATTTATTACAGCAAATTCCCGCCTGGTCGATTCGCCATGTTTATCGCAGCTCCAATGCGCGGCCCGATGAATTAGCAAATATGGCCATGAATCGCAAGCGTGCAATTTATAGCGGACCGGCTGCGGAGATTTTGCACCCGACAGAAGAACCACGGCAAAAGTCCGTCGGTTAATCCCGCCAAGCCCTTCCGCCAGTTCGGTACTGCGTGACTCGCAATTGATTAGCAGGCACCATAACGATGCTTCCGGAAATTTTCAGTAAGCTTCGCCGTCGGCTTGGAATGCCAGGCTATAATCAGGCGCGTGCAGTTGGAAGCGGATAATGAAAATAGCCCGGCCCCGTTACAACAACTTTCCTTTACAGTCCATGGTCATTATTGCATTGTTTTCGGGGACATTAATTCTTGTAGGGGTGGCGTCAGCTCTTCTGGCCATAGTAGGCATCGGGGCCGTGCTTGCGTAAAAAATGCTTGTCCAGAAGCTCGTCCGGAATGGGCTGAACATCCGGTGCCAGAGCCAGGGTTTCCAGTTGCATTTTGGCCACCAATTCCAGAACCAGCGCATTTTCCAACGCTTTAGCGGCTGTCGGCCCCCAGGCAAATGGTGCATGGCTGGCGACCAGCACGCCCGGAATTTGTGCGGGATTCAACCCATGTTCCTTGAAGCATTCCAAAATTAAGCGACCCGTATTTAATTCATAGTCCGTGTGAATTTCTTCCGGGGTTAAATCCCTGGTTACCGGTACGGCACCATAAAAGGTATCAGCGTGCGTGGTGCCCAGACAGGTAATTTCCCGCTTGGCCTGTGCAAAGCTTGTGGCATGAATGGAGTGCGTATGCACAATACCGCCGATGTCCGGACAATTCTGATACAAATATAAATGTGTCGGCGTATCCGAGGACGGCCGGGCGGTTCCCTCAATGACTCGACCATCCGCCAGTGAAAGCACCACCACGTCGGCGGGCTGCAATTTTTCATACGGTACGCCACTGGGTTTAATGGCCATAACACCTGCGGTACGGTCCACGCCACTGACATTCCCCCACGTCAACGCCACCAGCCCCAGCGGCACCAGATCACGATTGGCCTGGCATACCAACTGCTTAAGTTCATCGTGTGGCATATTTAACTCCTGGCCTGATCGCGAATATCCAGTAGCTCTTTCATAACCGTGCCGAGATGGGCGACGGATTCCTTGCGGCCAAAGGCATCATGCACCTGGCGATAGAGTTTAAACAACCGTTCATACACTGCAACATGGCCGCTTATGGGGGTAAAAATTCGTGCCGGCTCACCGACCATGCGGACAATGGCGTCATCAAATGTATCATGGCCGCCGCGGCTTTTTCCCGCAGCAACCGCCCCGGCGATCGCGGCACCAAAAGCGCAAGTCTGTCCGCTCCGGGAAACGCCCACGGGCCGGTTCATAACATCTGCATATATCTGCATGGCAAAATGATTCTTGGCCGATATGCCCCCGCCGTTAATAACGCGATGCACCGGCAGGCCGAATTCCTCAAAGCGTTCCATAATAACCCGCGCGCCAAAAGCGGTGGCTTCAATAAGTGCACGATAAATTTCCGCCGGCGTGCTGTGCAGTGTCAGGCCCATGATCAGTCCGGTGAGCCGCTGATCCACCAGAATGGTGCGGTTACCGTTATGCCAGTCCAGAGTCAACAGGCCGCTGGCACCGGGCTTCATTTCCGCGGCGGCCCGGGTCAAAGCCTCATGCGAACCCGCGATCCCCTGGGGCTGCACCACCGATACAAACCAGTTAAATATGTCCCCCACCGCCGATTGCCCGGCTTCCAGGCCAAAATAATCCGGCAGAACCGAT
>JAKBCC010000104.1 GCA_021808105.1 Planctomycetota bacterium | reverse complement strand
CAGAACAGGAAGCTGGTGATCAGACGGATGTTAAGGACTACGGTGATTCTGCAGTTGCAGCACCATGCGGATCGCAGTCAGGCTCACGGGCGTTGCGGGCACACTGACCGGCAGGCCGTCGGTCATGGTTACAGCCAAAAGGGCATCATGTTCCCGTACGTTCAGGGCGTCGGTGCACGGGGCGAGCGGCTGAAGTAATTCCCCGTGCCACACCAGCTCCGGTTGCGCCAGTTCCGGATCACGCATCAATGCCAGGACGCGCGGTGGGGCGGTAAGAGCACGGGGCGCAAGTCCCAGTTCTTCCTCAAGCTCTTTATACAAATGTTCCAAAAGTGTTTCAGCAGTATTGCTTCCATATTTCGGCCAATCCAGCACGCCGCCAAAAAGATGGGCCCAATGCGGATAGGCCGCCACCTGTTTGCTGCGTACTCCCAGATAAGCGGTATCTCTGTGCGTAAGGAGAATACTGTTGCCTAATGCCGGAGTCATGGCGGCGGGGGAGTTGATTTCAAACCACGCCCGATCCCGCAAAGTTGTAACCAGAAACGTTTTGTAGTCCGTGGCAGCGAGTTCCAGATGCAGTATTCCATTGGAAACCGCGGCACTTTTCAAATAGGCGACAGAGCTGTTAAAAAGCATCCTGCCATCGCGGCTTGCCGCCAGCAGATAGTCGTCCCAAAGCGCCTCAATTCGGTCCAGAAGTTCCGGTGGGGGAGGTAAATGTCCGCTGTAGGCCAGGGTAATCTGTTCGACCGTAAATGGCCCCGTCGCCAAAATTTCCAAGCTCTTCTTCACAGCGGAATATTAACCGAAGCCGCCACGCCGCGCGCAATAAAGCGGCGGGGCGGCGTCAAGGGTTGCAAAGCCCGGCTCCGGGCGCGCACGATTTCGCGGCTACCGCACTGTATCAAAGCTTCGCCGGGGGAATATCGCGTGCTATTGCGAACGTCCAATCACAGGCGGTTGTTGCTGGTTGCTCCTTGTTCCGGTTATGATATATTCCGTGGTATATACCATCGGAGGTGTTTATGGAAACTGCTGCAATATTTACCAACGGACGCAGTCAGGCGGTGCGATTGCCTAAGGCTTTTCGTTTTTCCACGCGAAAAGTGGGAATCGCACGGCTGGATGATCTGGTCATTCTTGTTCCGCCCGGCAAGGAATGGGATATATTGGAAAAGAGCCTCGGTATGTTCACCGCGGACTTCATGACGGAGCGGAAGCAGCCGCGTAAAGCGCAAAGGCGGAAGCGGTTGTGATACGTTATCTGCTGGATACGGATATTTGCATCGAATTGATTCGCGGAAAATCCGGAGACGCCACGGCCCATTTGCGGAAACAATCTCCCGGATCGGTCGCGCTATCGGCCATTACGCTGGCGGAGTTGCAATTTGGCGTTGCCAACAGCAGTGACCCGCCGCGGAATCACCTGGCATTGCTGCATTTCGTGGCGTCCATGAGCGTTGTGTCGTTCGATGCACGCGCCGCCGAAGCCTACGGCCGGATTCGCAAAAACCTTGAGCTGCGGGGTATTCCCATCGGAGCAATGGATACACTCATTGCTGCGCAAGCCCAATCACTGAATGTGACGCTGGTGAGTAACAATATAAAGGAATTCGCCAGAATCCCAGACCTGCCGTTGGAGAATTGGACCAAACATTAATCACAAATCGATCTCAAGGCCCCGCCGACGGCCTATGAAATCGTCTACGCGTCAAACATTACTTCGGTGCTGACCCTTCAGCTACGTGGCTGCGGGGAATTAAGATTTTCAAGTGCCTTCAGTGGATCCGCGTCATCGCCTTCATCATCCAGACTCACTTCATCGTCAATCGGATGGGCGATGGGAATATCTCCATCCGGCGCGACATCAACGGTTTCGCCGGCTTCTGTGATGGAGTGGTCCTGCACAGGCTCCATCCCCATATCACCCAGGATGGTGCGTATGGGTTTAATCTGGCGCGGTTCGCCATCAATAACGACGGTGAAAGTCACCGGCCCCACGCGAATATGATCTCCAGCCACCAACGTCTGCGACGCAGTGATGCGCTGGTTGTTATGGTAGGTGCCGTTGGAACTTTCAATGTCTTTAAGAACCGGCGCGTTGTCCTGAATCACAACTTCACAATGATTGCGGGAGACCGTGGGCAACGGAATTTGCAGGTCCGACTCATCAGACCTTCCAATGGATGTCCGCTCCTTGAGCAGAGAAAATTCGCGCCTCTGTCCATCCTCTTTGAAAATGACAAGAACCAAATCCATCAGCGGCCTCCGTCTGTGCATATCCCTTCCGTCGGGATTTATGCTAAACTAAGAGAATTTATCGGCCACAACGCCATGCAGCATGACAAAATTATAACCGAAGCGGAAAGTAAAAACGATAGTCTGCGTCCGAAAATTTCTGAATTCCCCTTGCCGCAACTGGGGGGACGAACCGAGCAGGTTTTCTTCGGCTTGCCGCAAACGGCTGAATTTGCTCAAAATTCAACCCTTGACGCGCTTTATTTACATATTCCGTTTTGCACCAGCAAATGTCATTATTGCGATTTTTTCTCCTTAGCAGGGCACCTGGATCAAGCCGACGCGTTTCTTGACGCCATGGGCCGGGAATTGGAATTGCAGGTTAGCCATTTTGGCCGGGTTGCTCCGGAAACCATTTTTATCGGCGGAGGCACGCCCACGCTGCTACCTCCCGTTGCGCTGGCGCGATTGATGGCGCAAATTAACAGCGCCATAAAATTCGACCGCCTCACTGAATTTACCGTCGAAGCAAACCCCAATACCTTTGACGCCCAGCGCGCGAAAATCCTGCGTGCCGGTGGCGTGAATCGTATCAGCTTTGGTGCCCAGAGCTTTTCCGCAACGGAACTGGCGGTTTTGCAACGGGATCATCATCCGGAGAGTGTCCCCGTTGCGATGAATATCGCGCGGCATGCAGGAATAGACAATTTGAATCTGGACTTAATCTTTGGCATTCCCGGGCAGAGTCTTGCCGATTGGGATCAGAACCTGACGCGGGCCATTGAACTGGAATCTACGCATCTTTCCTGCTATGGCCTGATGTATGAACCCAACACGGCCATGACCGCTCGCATGAAGCGCGGGGAATTTACGCCTGCCGCGGATGAACTGGAAATCGCGATGCTCCAGCACACGCGAGACCGTCTGGGAGCCGCAGGCTTTGGGCGGTATGAAATTTCAAATTATGCGAGAGCCGGCAAAGCGTGTAAACATAATATCAATTACTGGAAAGCCCGAAATCATCTGGCGATTGGTCCTTCGGCAGCGGGTTATCATTCCGGGTTTCGGTGGAAAAATGTTCAAAGTTTAACGCGTTATATCGATGCGCTGAACACCGGCTCCCCCGTTGTGCCGATTACAGAAATTGAACGCCTCACAGGTTTAGCGCGCTGGGGAGAACTGGCGATTCTGGAATTGCGGCTGAATGAAGGCATTGTGCTGCAGGAGTTTCAGCAGCGCACCGGTGTGGATGCTCTGGCCATTCTGCACGCGCTTTTGCCACGGTATAGCGCATTGGGACTTTGGGAGGTTCGCAACAGCAGTCTGGCACTAACTGAAGCGGGCATCTCCGTTTCCGATACTATTTTCGCCGATGTGCTGGAGGCCTTTGCGCAGGCGGCCAGGGGAAATTAATAGCATCTTGCAATCTGACCAGCTTGATTTGTAGACCGCATGTGATTACGATGTAATGTCGTAGGTTGTGTTGCGTGACAGGAGTAAAATCATGACGTTGGTAAAAACAATTCGGAAAGTCGGTAATGGCAGCGCTTTGCCGCTGGATAAAACCCTGCTGGATCTCGCGGGATGGCACGTTGGCGACCAGGTGCAGATTACCGTGGATGGCCCAAGGGTCATTCTTACGGCGGCCAACGCCGGCATTGGCAAAGAGCGGCTGGAAAAATCTCTGAAGGAAATTCGCACAAAATATGCCAAAGCGTTACGGGAACTGGCCAAATGAGCAGGCGGGAAATTATATTTCTAAGTGTCCATGATGTTATTACGGTACACGATGACACCATCGTACACGAAGGAGGAATGGCGGGCCTGCGCGATCGTGGACTGCTGGAATCAGCCGTCATGATGCCGCAGGCCGCGTTCGGCGGCCAATACCTGCACGATGGCATCCCGGCGATGGCGGCGGCCTATCTGTTTCATATATGCCAGGCTCATGCATTCCACGATGGAAACAAGCGGACGAGCGTTGTTTCCGCAATTGCATTTCTAAAAGCTAATGGGCATGACCTCACGGCAAGCAATGCGGAACTCACCGCGCTTGGCCTCGGCGTGGCCAGCGGTATGTTGAATAAATCCGACGGGACCGCTTGGATGCATCAATTTGCCGCGCGAATGAAAACTAAGCACTGAACATGACTCGCACCCATGCGTCGCATTCCCGGGGCCAACGCTCTGCTTGCAAAACCGCTACAATATCAACGGCTGCAACCGGATCAGTGGATCAGGCTGCGGTTTGAACACAGCGAAGCCTTTGGAGCCGATGAATGCGCACCGGATCAATACGACTCTTTAAGATATTCGGTATCACGGTTTATCTGCATATATCGTGGTTTCTCATTTTATTTTTTGAAATGAGTTACCGTGGGCATTATTATTCCAGCGAGATTTGGCAATTTCTGGAAATCCTGGCGCTGTTTGGCATTGTCCTGACTCATGAATTCGGCCACGCCTTGGCGTGCCGATCGGTGGGGGGAAGTGCCGATACAATTATTCTCTGGCCATTTGGTGGTTTTGCGTATGTTTCTCCCCCCTGGCGACCGGGAGCCATGCTCTGGAGCATTGTGGCCGGGCCGCTGGTGAATGTGATTCTGATCCCCATTACGGTGGGCATATTCTGGTTGACGGTGGCCCCGCATGTGGCCCTGACCGAGCATAATTTTATGCGATTGCTATTTGATACGCCCGCTACTGCGGGAAATATCGGTAGATTTTTGTCGCGCCTGGTGCTGATCAATATCGTTCTCTTGATTTTTAACATGCTTCCGGTGTATCCCCTGGATGGCGGAAAAATTCTATGGTCACTGCTCTGGTTCGTTACCGGTGAGGGTTTGGCCCTGCGCATTGCGTCGGTTGTGGGCCTGTTTGGTTCCGGGCTGCTGGCATGGTGGGCGTTTAAGAGTGATCAGGTATATTTAATGGCTGTTTCAGCGTTTTTAATTTTTGAAGCGGTCAATGCCTATCGCCAGTCAACACGACTGATGATGATGAGTAAAATTCCCCGCCATTCGCAGTACCGTTGTCCTAATTGCGATCAAGGTGCCCGCGTCGGTGCTTTCTGGACCTGCGCCAACTGCTCCACGCATTTTGACATGTTCGCCTCTCATGGGCAATGCCCCAACTGTCATGCTTCGTTTATGAATACAGAAATTCGTTGCCCGGAATGCCGCACGGTTTCTCCGGCTTCCCACTGGTTTGCCGCCGCCACGGTAGACCCTATTGAGCCGCCCACGTCCTGAGGCCCAATGAACAGTCGTCCCATAAGCTCCCGCGTGCAGGTTTTTCTGCTGCAATCGGCAGCCCCTTGCCGATGATCTTCAGGTTCACGTCGCGGCACCGCGGGTGCTTGCAGGTTGTGTGTTGGTAAAAAGGTCAAGTGGAAAAGCGCTCGCTTTTTCCACGCTACAGGGCAACGATCATGACGCCGATGGCTTCTATACTTCCCATGACTCCGCTGCGTGTGGGTGCAGATGAGGCCAACCCGTTAAGCCAGCGCATGGCTTTGTCAGAGATCATCGGGGCTTTGAGTTATGCACTGGATCTCACCGAAGGCTTGCCTGCCGGCCACTGCATTCGCGTCTGCTGGATCGGCATGAATATCGGCACCCAGATGGGCCTGCCGGTACAGACCCTTTCTCATCTGTATTACACACTTTTGCTCAAAGACATCGGCTGCTCCAGCAATGCGGCCCGGGTCTGCGAACTCTATGACAGCGATGATCTGCAGTTGAAAAGCCGATTTCGGCAAATTGATACGCAGAGCATTTCCCAGCTCACACGGTTCGTGGTGGGCAACCTGGCACCCAATGCACCCCTGCGCAAGCGCGTGGGCAAACTGGTGCATCTGGCCATTCATGGTCGAGAGCTGGCACGCGAGCTTGTTACTTCGCGCTGTGAACGCGGTGCCGGGATCGCGGCCCGCATTGGTTTTGCCATGCCCGTGGCCGATGGCATTCGTCGGCTGGATGAACATTGGAACGGCGGGGGAAATCCGGGCGGCGCGGAAGGATTGGATATTCCCATTGAAAGCCGCATTGCCCTGCTGGCCCAGGTGGCGGAAGTATTTCATGCGATCAGCGGGCCTGAAGAAGCGCTTGAGCAAGTGAAGCGTCGCTCGGGCACATGGTTCGACCCGTCGGTGGTACAGGCCTTTGAACAGGTCGCTGCAACCTCCGATTTATGGAACATGCTTAAAGATAGCGATATAGATACACATGTACGCACTCTGGAGCCGCAGCATCTGGTGCAATATGTTGATGAAGCGCAAATTGACCAGATTGCCCAGAGCTTTGCCGATGTCATTGACTCGAAAAGCCCCTTTACCAACGGCCACAGTCATCGCGTGGCGGATTATGCGCTGGACATCGGTCGTCAATTTGGCATTAAGCCGGCCGAAGCCCGCTGGCTGAATCGGCTGGGGCTGCTGCACGACATCGGCAAACTGGGAGTAAGCAATTCCATTTTGGATAAACCCGGAAAACTCAATGATCAGGAATGGGCCCGCGTTCGCCTGCATCCGGTTTTCTCGGAGCAGATACTGGACCGGGTATCGGTATTTTCATCCATGGCGTTCAGCGCCGGATCGCACCATGAACGCCTGGACGGCAAAGGATATCCCCGCGGCCTGATGGGAGCGGAAATTCCGCAAGTGGTGCGTATTCTCACCACCGCCGATGTCTTTGACGCACTAACTTCCGACCGCCCCTATCATCCCGGCCGCAGTATCACCGAGTCTCTGGCGATCATGGAAAAAGACCGCAGCGTGGCCTTTGATCCGGATTGCCTGGATGCGCTGAAACGATCTCTGGAATGCCCTGCGCACCACGCCGCGTGATAGTTTGCCCCGCAAAGCCACGGGGCCTGTAATGCGGTGGGGGAGCGGTATTCACCATTCACATGTCGGGCCATTTACACGCGCTATCGCCGGTGGGGCGGATCGGGCTATTTCCCTTGCGACGTTGCGGAACTACCCGTGACGCTGCGGCGCGAGCACCAGGTCGTGGGCGTGCAATGCTTACCGGGGGCGATGGGGCGAATGGGAATTCATGCTCCCGCATTATTTTTCAATGAACGGATCATGCGTTGCAATGTGGCCAGGGGCAGGCCCATGACATTGGAATGCTCACCGGAAATTAATGCTACAAACGGATCCTGCGGCGCATCCTGAATGCCGTAGGCACCGGCCTTGCCGCGCCACAGATTTGAACCCAGATAATTTTGCAGTTGCCGCTCTGAGAGCCTTTTCATGCGGCATATTGAAACCACCGATTCCATCCGGCATTCGTCGCCGCACAGTACCACCAAACCCGTGATGACCTCATGCGTAGTGCCGGAAAGGCTGCGTAGAATTGCTTCCGCGTGGCGGCGCGTGGAGGCTTTATTGATAATGCGCCGGTCATGAACGACGATGGTATCGGCCCCGATGATAATGGAATTAGCCGGCTGCAGCTTGGCAACGCTTTGGGCTTTGCGCAGGGCCAGGCACACCGGCCAGACGCGGATCGGCACACTTTCCGGGCGGCGGGCGGGTTCATGGAGCGTACTTTTGGCTACCCGAAAATGGTAGCCGGCCTGATGCATTAATTCGGCACGGCGCGGTGAGGCGCTAGCCAGAATCAGCTCCGGCAAATCTGTGACGCACTTCAGGGGGCCATGACGTTTTGAATTTGTTTCCATACGGTCTCCACCGAAAGCGACTGCAGCGTGGCACTGCGGTCTTGCATACCGGAATCGCGATATTCGCCGGGTTGTTCAAAACGCAGCACATGATCCATCTGGCCATAAGGCCCCACCGACTCCGGGTCCGTAGGGCCATACAAGCCTACCAGCGGCCGGCCCAGTGCTGCGGCAACGTGTAAGGGGCCGCTGTCATTGCCAATAACGATATGGCATATTGAAATCGCGGCAACTAGCTCAGCAAGACTGGTTCGGCCCGCCAGATTTGCCGCCTGCACGCCGGCCTGATCCACCACCTGCTGGCACAGCACCTGTTCGCCCGGTGCGCCCAGCACCACTACACCCAGGCCGGAAGCCGCAAGAAGTCGAACAATTTGCGAAAAGCCCTGTTCCGACCAGCGCTTGGCATCCCAGCGGGCACCGGGAATTACCGCTGCCAGGTTTTGCGATCCGGGCAACAGGCTGGTAACTTTTTCCAATGCCGCCGCCTGTATGGGCATACGAAATTCCGCACGCTCGCTGGCCGAACCCACCACCGCTGCCAGACTCCGCATCCGCGTCACGGCCAAGGCACGCTGGCGGGGAATTCGGCTGTGATGCGTGTAAAGGAAGCGGGCACCTTCTCGTGCGTCGGCAAAGCCGATGCGCATCGCCGCGCGCGAAGAGCCGGCCAAAAATGCGCTCCGCAGCAGGCCTTGAGCGTCAAACACCATATCGTATTTATTTTCTTTAAGTGTTCGCATTAAAGCTCGAAGACTGCTGCGCGCTGTGCCGTGCAGGAACCAGCCGGAGATTTTTCTGCGATCAAAATAAATCAGTTCGTTGACCGCATCATGCCCCCGCACCAGATCCGCCAGAGCAGGGTCAATCAACCAGTCAATGCGGCTTTCTGGAAACATCATTTTGAGATCACATAGCAGCGGTAATGTTGTGGCGATATCCCCCAGCGCGCTGGGTTTAATAATCAGCATACGCTGCGGTGATCCAGCGCCCACGGCAGACTGCGGCGATGCTAACACGCGGTGCTCTCCGCATGGGATTCGCAGGAAGTATCTTTATATAAATCCTGGGCATCGGGAACACTTTCCCCCGCGCGGCCCGGCCCATCGCAACTGTAATAGCGATCCAGGACGCTGTCCCAGTGAGCCTGCGATTTTACGGCAATAAACGCGCGCCAGACATCAGCTCCCTGCGGATGCAGGCGCGAATATTTAATACCGATTTTACGCATTTGCCGCGCGGCCTGTTCTTCACCATAAATCTCAACCGCCAGGGCAAAATGCTCCATCAATCCATCGCGCTGTTCATAAATAGTGGGTGGATCCAATGCGGGCCGACCGGCCATTAAGGCGGCAAATTCACGGAAAATCCACGGATTACCAATCGCCCCCCGCGCAATCCAAACGCCGTCTACGCCGGTGGAATGATACATGCGCACCGCGTCCTGAGCGGTAAAGACATCACCGCTGCCAAACAGCGTCATACCTGGATAACGGGCTTTAACGGTCCGCAGAAACTCCCAATCCGCCTTTCCCGTATATTTTTGTTCCACGGTGCGACCATGCACCGCCATGGCCGCAAATTCCAGTGCTACCGCCTCACCGAAAATGCGATCAAAATTTTCCGCCGCCTCGCTTGATTCATCCAACGCCCGTCGCAGTTTCATGGTCAACGGCCCCGGCACCACGGCCCGCACGGCGCGCATAATTCTGATGGCTTCATCCGGATCACTTAACAGGTACCCGCCCCGGCAGCGGCCCATGACTTTTTTTACCGGACAGGCAAAATTCAAATCAATAACATCAAATCCGGATTCCAGAAGAATCCGTGCCGCTTGGGCCATTTCCTGGGGTTCGCTGCCCATAATCTGTCCGGCTACCGGATGATCGGTTAAGCAGAGAATCGAGCGCTTTTCACGCCCGCGCCCGCCGGTAATAATCACCCGGTCCAGCAGTGCCTCCGTTACGGCATACGGGCAACCACGCCGCCGGGCCACCACGCGCATGGCCATATCGCTGTAACCGGCCAAACCCGCCTGCATGGCCGGGCTGGCAAGCTGGAATGGCCCGATCCGGCATGGGCGCGCAGCCGCATTGATCCCGGCGGAAGTTGCCGCCACGGCAATATAATCAGAGGGTGTTAAAACTCCGGTCATGGCATCCTATTAAGCTGCACCTTCCGCACCGTGCGGATTCATTAATGTAACATGGATACCATGAAACAAAAATCGCACAAAATCAACACGCGGAAAATCAGTTTCCCGCCACTGGATTACCCGCCGCTTGCAGTTCCCGGCGAACTTTATCGGCCATCAGAGACTCTCCCTGTCCGCGCAGGCGCTTTTCCAGAAGTTTTCCCACCTGATACCAGTTGCTTTCGTGCATAAACGGATCCGCCATGCGCGGGGGGGCATGAATGCGCGCCCATGTGACTTCATAAAGCTTGGTGATGTCGCTGTTGTGTTTCTGCCGCCGCAGTATCGCTACCGCCTGATGCAGCGCTTGAAGAATAAATGGTCCGGCGTTCGCGTACTGGTCGATGACATCCATAAGATACCGGCCCGCGCGATTGTAATGACCGGCCTTGCGCCACAGCCGGGCCTGCATCATGCGCACTTGGGCCGCGAGATCAAAGCGTGTGGACGCGAAAAGTCTGAACGCTCTATTCCAGAATTGGTTTTGCTGTTGCGGATTTTTAACCGACATAATCATGGGTTGCATCACCGCCATGGCGAAATCCGGATAACGCTGACCGCATAAACGCATCAGTGCTCCGGTCCAAAGCGTTTTCTCCGCCAGCGTCAGCTTGCCCTTGGATGCCAGATACCCTACCAGCATCCAGGATTCCGCATAGCCGTCGCATTGATGCACGGCCCTTTGCAAAAGCGACAGTTGCACCGGAACGCTGTTGACCAGCGGTTTGGCCGCGCAGCCGAAAACGTAAGCTGGCAATGGCCCAGGGGAAAAGGTTCCGTGGGTGCCGGAAAATGATAAAAGCCGCATGGCGGCATCCGTCAGTACCACCGCATTCCACCGCTGTTGCTGCGTGGTACCAATAAGTTGGCCGGAAAGAGACATAAACGAATCAGGCTCGTGGCGACGCGTCATGGGATTCTGCACCATGCCCATGACGCCCCGATATTCCCGGTACCGCCCGACATTAAAATTCCATCCCGCCTGATTACCCACCTGCTGGAGAAAACCCACCCAGGCATGTCCCACCACGCTGGACATACCCACATCATACGCAGTCGGCACGCCAATGGCCTTGCCCACTTGCGATGCAAAAAACGCCTGATCGGCGCATACGCCGCCATATCGCAAAATGTTCGGCAGGTTGTAACCCTTTACGTCCACTTCTTTTTTTGCACCGTGCAGGAAGGTGCTGTAATCATACGGTACGCGAAAAAACAGTTGCCCCACCATGGAATCGCCATGATATTGATTTAACGCCCAGGTCATGCTGGGAACGCTGGAGCAGGAATCCACGACATAAATCAGCAATCGTGCCGGCACACCGCGAATGCCAAAATACATCGCCCGCTGATAACGCACATAATATTTGAACAACGCCACCGGATCCGGGGAATGTACCGTATTTTCATTGATATGCATGGTCAGCGGCTGATACAACACCGCACAAATCGCGGCCGTCAGGTTGGGATACGCTACCACCATAGGCCCGAGTTTCCGATGCATGGCCGCCAGGCGATGATACACCTGTGCCACATTCTGCTGCCCCGGCCGGTTAAGAAATACCAGGGTGGCGGCCAATTCATGGTTGGCCAGAAGAAATTTCAGCATTTTCATGCGGTGATGATGATTGGAAATTGAAGACACCTGATTCACCAGGCGGCGGGCAAAATCAGCATGGCGCAACGCGGGCAGACCGTTGCGGGGCATATAGCCAATGATCTGATCCTCCAGACGGCCTAATTTTTTCCGGGCAATCCGGAAGTGACCATTTTCCACCAGAGCGGCCAAATCCTTTTTGATTTTTTGATCCGTCCATTGACCCAATCTTATCTTCTTGACCTTGGCATCGGCCGGCACTTTGCCACTGGCAGTTACTGCGCCTGCGGCTAAGTTGACATGACTTGTCAGCAGCATACCTGCGCATACCAAAGCCATAGCCCATATCGGTTTATGAAACGTCATGCGTATTCTCCATGCCATGGAATTGATCCGTCGATTATCCATACCGCTCTTTGAGCTTGCAGGTCGAAGTACTCGAAACATCAGCTTTATTTCTCCGGCGGCCTGTATGTCAGCGGGAAACGCGCCTGAACGCGAAATTAACGAAGGGCCATTTTCATACAGCCTGCACCAGATTTATTATAATCGTTTTCCATGGCGGCAAAAAATGCAATATTCTTCATCGCCGGGTTCCCATTGCTGACGGGGTTGATTCTTCTGCCTCTGATCCGTTCGGCAGGAGATGATCCCGCCCATCAGGCGTCAGCGGTGGTCGGCTGGATGCTGCTGATGCTGCTGGTGCAAAGTGTCTGCGCGATTATATCGGGAACCTTGTGCCGCAGTTTTCGCTCCTGCTGTCTTGTGGGGATAATATCCGCCTTAGCCGTGGTGATTCCTGAACTGCTGGGGTGCATGGCGGGCCTGATACCCGTGAAAGTTGTGTTGCCAACCGGGGCGGTTTTTATCGCGTGGGGCCTGTTTTGTGCTGGACTGGCAAAGACATTGAGCGTATGGGGCAGCGGGGCGGCGGTAGCGGTGGCCATTCCGTTCGCCCTCATGCTGCTTTTTTCCCCGGTGATAGCCACGCCGCTGCTGGTGCTTTTGCAGCATCTGACATTGCACGGGTCGTGGTTGACGGACATTGTCGTCAACATTTCCCCGGCGCTGTGGATGATCAACGCCCTGGCTGCCGGGATTCATTACAACTGGTTTATCTGGTTTCACGCCCCGCTGATGTATCAGCACGTCGTGATCGGGCAAAATATGTTCATGCCGAAATTATGGCCGTGGTGGCCGGCATGTATCACAGCGGGCGTTATCGGCCTGTTGTTAATGGCGAGTAGAATCAGGCAGCGACCGCCGGACATTACCGGAAAATAAGCACGCGGCGTCTGAAAAAAAGGTGTCAGGTACCTTTTTTTCTGACGTGTTGCGTAACTGTTTACCGCTCCGCCGTTGAAGCGGGCGGGTTCAGGATGAATCCAGCGGGACATCGGTAAGCAGGCCGGGATTCTTTCCGGCCCAGGCGTTCATGAGAAGTGTCTTGATGGTTTCAAACA
>JAKBCC010000103.1 GCA_021808105.1 Planctomycetota bacterium | reverse complement strand
AGAGTGCGGAAGACAGATACCGAGGAAGCCGGATGCAGGAAACCTGCCCGTCCGGTTTGATGAGGGGGGACTCAACTTACGCCACCACGGCTCGTCCGCGGCCGCGGGGTTGAGTCCTCTACTCTACTGGCATCGCCTGTGCCATGAAAAGCGCCACCGCGCCGGGGCAGGCCTGGTGACTGGATCACCTGATCGGGAAGGCATGGACGCCGAAATCCCCCGGCGTGGGTCCAGCGCGTTGAGGGCGGAGTGCAGGCCTTTGGGGCGCTGCTGGAAACGGGCATTGGCCTGGCCACCTCCGAATTTGGTACCGGCATACCGGTGGCAGCGAACGGTGTGGATAATTTGCAGGCAGGCTTGCGCGAGTTGTGGACCGGCCAATATGTTCAGACGTACACTTCGCAGGCGATACAATGGTCCTCCGAGGATCTGGGCGCAAGCCCCTCAACCGCGTACAATATTGGCCAAGTTGGCAACGCGGCAATCGGCGTCGCCGGTACGTTGGGTGCTGGGGTATTCAACGACGCCGAGGCGGGCAGTTGGGCGCTTAACGGGCTGCAAAGGCTGTTGGGAGGCACGGCCGCGGGGAATACAACGATCCCCGAAGCGTTCGCCAAGGAACTGCAAGGTGGTGGGTCATGGCTTATGACGCAAGCCCAGGAGATACTATTAAAAGTTGTGGACGGCGTAAAGGAGGCGGCGTAACCTAAAGGGTGTCTTTTATCTTTTTTTAGGAGTACGCCACCATGGGTAACAGTATGACAGAAACGATGAAATTTCCAAGTGGGGTTTGCGGCGACGCGCTGACCGAGGTGCTGCGGGCCGGAGCACAGCGCCTGCTGGCCGAGGCGGTGCGAATCGAAGCGGAAGCGTGGGTCGCAGCGCGTGCTGATCAGGTGGATGCCCAGGGCCATCGCCAGGTGGTTCGCAATGGCTATCTGCCGGAACGACATGTGATGACCGGCATCGGGATGCTGCCGATCCGTCAGCCCCGGGTAGAGGATCGCCGTCCGGCGGATCAGCGGGAAGCGTTCGATCGAAAGATATTGCCACCGTACCTTCGACGGACGCAGAGCCTGGATGAAGCGATTCCTTGGATGTATCTCTATGGGATCAGCACCAATGACATGAGCGAACCGTTGGAGTCACTGCTGGGTCCGGCGGCCAAGGGCGTATCAGCCTCGACGGTATCCCGGCTGGTCGCCGCTTGGCAGAAACAGTACGCGGACTGGAATAAGCGTTCCCTGGCGGATAAGCGGTATGTGTATATCTGGGCGGACGGCATTTATTTCAATATCCGTATGGAGGACAACCGGGCGTGTATTCTGGTGCTTCTGGGAGCTACGGAAACCGGCGAAAAGGAAATTCTGGCGATTACCGATGGCTACCGGGAAAGCGAACAATCCTGGACGGGCCTACTACTGGATGTGAAAAGCCGGGGATTAACCATGGCTCCTAAACTGGCAATAGGCGATGGAGCGTTGGGATTCTGGATGGCGTTGGAGAAAATCTATCCCAATACACGCCAACAGCGATGTTGGGTACATAAGGCGGCCAACGTCGTGAGTAAACTTCCGGATCGGCTGGGCAAAGAGGCTAACCATAGATTACGACAGATTTGGATGGCGGCAACGAAAGCGGACGCCAACAAGGCCTTTGATATGTTCATTGAAACCTACCAGGATAAATATTCATCCGCCGTTGAATGCCTGAAGAAAGATCGAGAAAGGCTGCTGACGTTTTATGATTTTCCGGCCAAACACTGGACGCACATTCGAACGTCCAATCCAATTGAAAGCATGTTCTCGACGGTAAGATTGCGGCATAACAAGACCCGCAACAATGCCAGTCGTGTGGCCTGTCTGGCCATGGTTTACAAGCTCGGCCAAAGCGCCCAGCGAAACTTCCAACGACTCAATGGAGCCGAGCAGATGAAGGATGTTGTCGTCGGAATTATCTACGAGGACGGGATCAAAAAATCAGCCGCCTGAAATTCTTTCGCCCACAACATTTGACAGTAACTCCCGGCGCACCGGGGGTGGCTGGAGGTGCTCCCGCCCTCTGTCGCGCCGACGGCTCACGGTCAGCACAGGTTTTGATTACAACGCGCCCAGGAAATGTTCCCTCCGCGGTAAGGGCCAACGGGGAGCCTTGTTTGATTCAGGCGCATTGGGCGGGGCTACTTCCGATTAGTCGAGGTGCTGAAGGAGGCATTCCGCCGTTTCTTCAAGAATTACCTCCGGGGGTGAAGTCCCTGAGAACTTCACGAGGATATGGTGCCCGTTCCGCGTGCTGACTGAATATTTCTTTTCCAGTTTTCCCCCGTCGATTTGGACCCTGTTCCCGTGCGAGCCGCCTTCGTTCTGATAGCGTTTATCCACTTCTCCGTCGTTCTCACCCATGTGCCTTTTCTCGGAGATTGCAACCAATCCCGGCTTGCCGCCTTTGATATAGTTATAAATATCCCCGCAGTAGCAAGATTTAAGACCATGGTGTGGTGCGACTAGCACGGAAAGCCCGTGTTCCTGAAGCACCTCTCTGAGGCCTGGACCAGAACTCGCACTGTGGTGAGTGGGATTGCTTTTTACGTAATCGCGGTCAAAGGCGGTGAATCTTTTCTCGGCACCGGCCCGCTCCGCCAGCAAATGTGAAAGGGACTCCGGGTTAATATCCCCCGGAATTAAGATGGAATTGCTACCATGCCTGTAATACAGTGCCAAGCTTACACCGTTTCCGTATGCGTGGTCGTCGTTAGGGAACAGCTCCGCAACCTTGGGCGGCCGAACGTAGTAGACCCCGTATGCAACATTTGGGACCCGGGCGGAACCTTCATACCTGATTGTCTGGAGTGGGAGCCGCCGCTTGGCGTAAAGGTCCCGATAATTACCGAGAAGGCCATCCGTGGCATTTGACAATTGCATGCGGTCCCAATCAATCGCCTCGTCGGGATTGCCCGGTTTGTCGTGTGGGCAGGTTAACAGGGATGGGTAGAGCGGCGAATCGGCTTTGATCCGATCAATTTCTTGTATGTGGTCGGCGTGTGGATGTGAGAGAATCACCTGTGCGACCTTGCTGCCGCAGTAGCACTCGAGGTGGGGGAGTATCTGCTCGTGAAGGAATTCCGCGGGGCTGAACTCATCCGAGCACCCCATGTCGTAAATGATTCCGTGATTGAAGGGGGTTCGGATAAAAATCGCCATACCCCTGCCGACATTAAAGATGAATATATAAGTCTTTAGCGAGAATTTCCACGATTTTCCGTTTTGTAGCACGTTTGGCGCTCCGTTTAAAACCTTCGTTAAGTCCGCTTCTCGTCCTGGCTCGGGGCACCCCCTGCGCTCGAACCATCGGTTGCTGCTCGCGATTTTTTAATTCCCCAAGCGGACTCGGCCACGGCCTCAATCTTTCCAACGAAATTGTCGACGTTAAGCCCGGCTAGGAACGCGAACGCGTAGAAACCGTAGGCCGTCGTTCCGGCCTGCGTATGCGACCTGAGCGCAAGGAGGCCGGCGCTGAGAAAGATATACGCGGCCACTCCGCAAATGATGCTCACTACAGGGCGAATAAGGTACCAGGGAAGCCATTTCTGATCCCACGCGTTCCTGACGCAGTAGTTCAGGTATATTCCCCGAAGACAATAGGTGCATCCGCCGAACCCGCCCGCAAGTCCGCATCCGATCGCAGTGTGGAAGGGCGTGAGGCCCGCCGGAAACCGGCTGGCCAAGAGAAGGTAAAGTGCCCGGGCCAACCCGATCGTAAAAGCCAATATGTAGGAAACGGCGTACGGCAAAAGGCTCACCTCTGGGGTGCGGAGTCGCGAACGGATGCACCCCCGCAAGATGTGGTATGCAAACCACGTGCCACAACCGATAGGTGGTGTTCTCCGACGCCTACGGTGCGAGATGGAGCAGGTGCTCTGCCAAATCGGCGCGAATGACGGCGGGAAGTCGTAGCGTCCTAGACCGGCCTTGCCATTTTGGCAGGAATCGAGGTGGAATTGCGGGCGGTTGGGGCGGCGGCGCGACGGCTGCCCTTTGGTTTGGCGGGCCGGGGCGGGAAATCGCCCGCGCAAAACGCCATACCCGCCCCGAACCAGCGCGATCACGCCACCCTCCTCAAAAAAGATGCCGCAAATCGCCTATGCGGTTATACTCTCGTCCTGGCTTATGGAGAACCCTGAATGGCTGAATCTGTCCCCCAACCTCCGGATTATATTTTGCATCGCTGGCAGGCGGCCCGCGCGGAACTGAAAAAGCTGAAAGCCGACGCACTGCTGGTCAACTATTTTCCGGATGTAAGCTGGCTGACCGGATTTGAAGGCGATGATTCCTGGGCCTTATTAACCTCCGATCACGTTTGGCTGGTCAGCGATTTCCGTTATGCCGAGCAGATTGCCCGTGAATGTCCATGGGTTCACGCGATTATGCGCAAAAAACGCATTTCAGAAGAAGTGGTCAAAATTTGCCGCAAGCAGAAAATTCACACCCTGGCTCTTCAGGAAGAAAGCCTGACCATGCGCCAGTTGGCGGCGGTTCGGGAGGTTATCAAACCCGCGGGAATTCGTCTTAAGCCCGTGCTGGAGATTCTCGTTAAACTGCGGAATATTAAAGACAGCCATGAAATAAAGCTTATTGAACAGGCCGTTACCATTGCGGAGCACGGCTTTGAAGCGCTGAAAGCCCATTTGAAGGCGGGGCAGACGGAAAATGAAATTGCCGGACTGCTGGTATATGAAATGCGGCGGCGGGGCGCGTCGAACGCCAGTTTTGATCCCATTGTCGCCGCCGGAGCCAACGGCAGTCTGCCGCATTACCGTCCCGGGGCGGTGAAGTTGCAGGCCAATTCGGCGTTGCTGGTGGACTGGGGCGCCATATTCAACGGCTACCGGTCGGATCTTACGCGGATGGTGTTTTTGGGTGATCCGCCGCGGAAAATCAGGGAAATTTATCAGATTGTGCTCGAATCGCAGGAAGCGGCGATCGCGGCGATCAAACCCGGCGCGGCGGGCAAAAAAATTGATAAAATCGCGCGTGATATTATTACCCGGGCGGGTTTTGGTAAGGCGTTCGGGCACAGTCTCGGCCATGGGGTGGGGCGGGATATTCATGAACAGTTGTCGCTTTCCCAGCGCAGTGATGTTATCCTGAAACCCGGTATGGTTGTCACCGTTGAGCCGGGGATATATCTTCCCGGCATTGGCGGAGTGAGAATAGAGGACGATATACTGGTAACGGAAACGGGCTGCCGTGTGTTAAGCAGCATTCCTAAGACGTTGAATTCAGCCTGGCTGTAATCCCCGTATTGTGCGGCGGATGGCTTTCGGAGAAAAATTGATTATGGCGACCAAGGAAACGTTCACAGACAATAAGCGGGTCAAAGACCTTATCAAGCTCATGTCGGATCATGGTCTGACGGAAATTGAGCTGGTGGAAGACAAAGCAAAAATCCGCCTGAAGCGCGATCTGGCCCCGGTGGGCATACCAATGCCCGCGGCGGCGGTGGTGCCCATGGCGCAAGCGGCACCGGCCGCGGCGGGAGCCGCCAATGCCGCCGCCCCGGCGGCCCCGGCTGCGGATGAGGGGCTGACACCGATTAAATCGCCCATGGTGGGGACGTTTTATACCGCGAGCAATCCGGATTCGGAACCCTTTGTAAAAATTGGCACCACGGTCGGAAAAGATACGGTTGTGTGCATCATTGAAGCCATGAAGGTATTCAATGAAATCCGTGCGGAAGTCAGCGGCGTTGTGACCAAAATACTGGTACAAAATGGTCAGCCGGTGGAATTCAATCAACCGTTATTCTTGGTAAAAGCCCAGTAAAAAGTTACCGGGCGTCGATGAGGACGATATGTTTTCCAGAATTCTTGTGGCCAATCGTGGCGAAATCGCATTGCGCATTATCCGGGCGTGCCGGGAATTGGGTGTTGAGGTTGTGGCGGTATATTCAGAAGCCGATCGCGACGCAGCTTATCTGAAACTTGCGGATCAGGCGATCTGCATAGGACCGGCGGCGGCGGCGGAAAGTTATCTCAACATTCCCCGGATTATTTCCGCCGCGGAAGTTGCGGATGTGCAGGCCATTCATCCCGGCTTCGGCTTTTTATCAGAAAACGCGCACTTTGCGGATGTCTGCCGGAGCTGCAAAATCGAATTCATCGGACCATCGGTGGAATCGATGAAAATGCTCGGTTCCAAGCTGGCATCCAAGGAACTCGCCAAGCAGTGCAAAGTACCGTTGACGCCCGGAAGCGATGGGCCGATTCAGTCGGAAAAAGAAGCGGTGGATGTGGCCAAAAAAATCGGCTATCCGGTGATTATTAAAGCCTCCGCGGGCGGCGGCGGCCGGGGCATGCGCGTGGCGCACAACGAAATTACGCTCAAAAGTTCGCTCAATGCCGCCCGGGCCGAAGCGGAAGCGGCCTTTAAGGATTCCACGGTATTTATTGAAAAATACCATGAGGAGCCGCGGCACGTTGAAGTGCAGATTCTTGGTGACAAGCACGGCAATGTGGTGCATTTGTTTGAGCGCGACTGCTCGATTCAGCGCCGGCACCAGAAACTTGTTGAAGAATCGCCGTGTCCGGTTATTGACGACGCCACCCGGCAGGAACTCTGCGAAAGTGCGGTGCGGCTGGCCAAGGCCGCGGGATATTATTCCGCGGCCACGGTTGAATTTGTCATGGACAAACAGAAGAAATTCTACTTTCTGGAAGTCAACACCCGCATTCAGGTGGAGCACCCGGTGACCGAATCGGTTACCGGGCAGGATCTGATTCAATGGCAGTTGCGCATTGCCGCCGGCGAAAAACTGGATATCACGCAAAAGGACATTCGCCTCAACGGTGCCGCCATTGAATGTCGCATCAATGCGGAAGATCCGGATCGTAATTTTACTCCTTCTCCGGGATTGCTGGAAGAATTTGCTCCGCCGGGAGGCCCCGGCGTGCGATTGGATACCCACGCGTATCAGGGGTATCGCATCGGCCCGAATTATGACAGCATGATCGGTAAATTAATTGTGCATCGGCCCACACGGGATCAGGCCATTGCCACGATGCGCCGGGCCTTGGATGAATTCCGCGCCGGTCCGGTGAAAACCACCATCCCGCTGCACCGATTTATCATGAATTCACAGGATTTCCGCCAGTCCCGTGTGGATACCGGATGGATTGAACGCACACGCCGCGTGAGCTGATCGATACATCCGTTGCGGAGTTGTAAACCGGGTGAGTTGTGAAATTACGTATTTCAGCATTCTCCGCATGGGTATGGGGCTTTGGCCTGCTGTTGGCCATTGCTGCACCGGTAATCCGGGCGGATAAACTTGTTACACTCACCGGGCAGATTCAATCATCCCGGCCGATTACCCGCATTGAAGCTGTGGAACGCAATCGGGCCAATGTGCTGGCGGTAAGCACCAACAAACCTTCCGCCTGGGTGTTTGCGGGGAAAATAAGTCCCGCAACGGGAGCGTTTCGCATTCCGGGCATTCCGCCGGGCCACAGCTATGATCTGATCGTTTTTGCCGGTTCGGCGCGATGGGAGGGCGTGGATATGCGCTATTATCGTCCCGTGCAACCCGGACCACCGATGACCCGAAGCGACTTAAAACAGATTGTCACATTCATTGAAAAAATTCCGCGCTTTACCAACTACAACCGCCCGCTCTGGATCGCCGGCGATCATAATCATGCCACGCTGGTGGTGGAGCAGATCCGCAGTCATCGCTTTTATTCCGGCCATCGTGGTTCGATCATTTTTCGTGTGGCGGTATGGTATTTTGAACGATATTACGCCGGCTGGCAGAAGGTCAGCAATCTGGGCAAAGTCATGACGCGGTGGCGCGGCCCGGCGGATAAAGTGACCAATCCCTGGCAATATCTGCCCGCGCTGGGCGGCATTTCGGTTTCACCGGCGGGGACATTCAAACCGATTCATATACGTTTGCCGAAGCCCAGTCCGCATCATGGTCTCGATGGAGCCATTCCCACGGGAAAATAAAGCGATAATCAAAGGTAAGCATCAATGATGTCAAAAGCGAAGATCGATGAGCTGTTAAACTGGAGCATTCGCCTTTTATTATGCATCGTGGTGGTACTGCTGGCGGTCGGAGGCTTTCATTATGTTGCGCATAACCCGGATTCCCGATCCGGCAACGGGCAATACAACGTGCGATCTTTTGGCGCTACCGGCAACGCCACCACGCTGGATACCGCCGCGATTCAGCGGGCCATCGACACCTGCAGCCGTTTCGGAGGGGGAAAAGTTGTTTTTCCCGCGGGGACTTATTTATGCGGCACGCTGGAATTGAAATCCAATGTCACCCTGGATCTGCTGGCGGGGGCGGAAATATTCGGCTCACCGAATATCAAACATTACCGTACGGTTGATCCATTTATTGACGGTGATGGCCAGGCGTTTGGTTATTGTCTCATTGGCGCCAATCACGCCAATAACATTGGCATTGAAGGCTCCGGAGCCATCAACGGCAACGGGGTGGGCTTCCGCGGCGACCGGCCGTTTCTGATCCGCCTGGCGCACTGCAACGGCATAACGGTGCGAGATGTCACGCTGGAACAATCGGCGGCATGGGGCTTGAATCTGTATCGGTGCCGGCAGATTCTGGTGGATTCTGTGCATATCTGGAATCATGCCAATTACAACAATGATGGCATTGATATTGACTCCAGCAGTCTGGTACATATCACCGGATGCGATATTAACTCCGAGGATGATTGCATTGTCTTCAAAACCACCACGCCCAACAGTTGTTCGCACATCCGCGTGGATCATTGCCGGTTAAGCAGTCAGTGCGCGGCGGTTAAATTCGGCAGTGAAACCATGGGCACCATGCGAGATATTCATGTCAAAGACTGCTACGAGTATGATACCCGCCTCGGGGGGATAAAAATTTTATCCGTTGATGGCGCCCATATCAGCAATGTGCGATTCGACAATATTCAAATGAAAAATGTGGATATGCCCATATTCATCCGCCTGGGCGGCCGACTTTCGACGTTTCATCCCGGGCAGACGCCGCGCAGCGTCGGCCGCATTAACAACATCGTTATTCGCAATGTCACAGCCCAGGCATCCAATCAGGGGCGGCTGCTTTTTCCAACGGGTATATTTATTACCGGCATTCCCAACCATGATGTCGGGCATGTGCTGCTGGAAAATATTGCCATTCGGCTTTCCGGTGGCGCGCCGGCCGGGGCTGACCATATCCGCGTGCCGGAAAATATTACCGGCTTCCCGGACTTCTTTCTTTTTGGGCTGTATCTTCCCGCCTACGGCATGTACGCCCGCCACGTCGATGACCTGATTCTCAACAATGTCCGGTTTCAACTGGAAAATTCCGACGCCCGTCCCGCAATACTGTGTCAGAACGTCAAACATATTCAATGGACCAACGCGCCCGCTCCGGTTATGCAGAGCCTGCCGGCCTCCGATGAGCCGTAACGAAAAGGCGCCGGCCGCTTTTGGCTCAGCGCACCGGCGGGTTGGCCGCACATCGCACGGCAAGGCCCGCCCCTGTGGCATCGGACACGGTTGTTGATCCATTGCCTGGTTATGCCTGATATGTGACCGCGATGCGTTGAGTGGATACAATAACAACCTGTCGGCGGCGATTGGCCGCGGAAGATGTATGGCTCCTGCGGAAGGCGAAATAATGGCATCCAAAGAAGACGTTTTAGACGCATTGCGGACCGTTCAAGATCCGGAATTGTTCAAGGATATTGTCACGCTCAATATGGTTAAGTCCGTGGAGGTGCATGGCGGAACGGTCAAGATCGACGTGGAGCTTACCACCCCGGCGTGCCCCCTGAAGGATCGTATTCGCGCGGATGTCAACGCGGCGGTTGCAAAGGTGCCGGGCATCAGCAAGGTGGACATTACGCTCAGCAGCCGGGTGCGGGCGGCGGGAGATCAGCGAACGGTGCTTCCCGGCGTAAAAAATATCATCGCGGTTGGCGCGGGAAAGGGGGGCGTAGGCAAAAGCACGATTTCCGTGGCCATAGCGGCGGGGCTGGCCATGCGCGGCGCCACCGTGGGATTAATGGATGCGGATGTATATGGTCCATCGATACCGACCATGACCGGTCTGGAAGCGCAGTCGCCGGCGGTTCAGGGGGATAAAATCATACCGTTTGTCGTTGGGCCGCAGGGGCAGACCATCAAGGTCATGTCCATTGGCTTTATTGTGCCGCGGGAAAAAGCGCTGATCTGGCGGGGGCCGATGGTTCATGGTGTGATCAAGCAGTTTCTTGAACAGGTTCAATGGGGCGATCTGGATTATCTGGTGGTGGATTTACCGCCCGGAACCGGGGATGTGTCATTGACCCTGGCACAATCGATTCCGCTGACCGGGGCGGTGATCGTGGCCACTCCGCAGGAGGTGGCGTTGATGGATGCGCGCCGGGCCGTGCGGATGTTCCAGCAGCTTGGCGTATCGATTCTGGGAGTGGTGGAAAATATGAGCTATTTTGTCTGTGATCACGGAACGCAGTATGACCTTTTCGGTCGCGGCGGCACACAACGCATGGCCACGGAAATGGGCCTGCCGTTTCTGGGAGAATTGCCCATGGATATCCGCATTCCGGGGCACGGCGATAAGGGGGAGCTATTTGCCGGCTTCAAGGCTAATTCTCCATCGCGGGGCTTTTTAAACTCCATTGTGGAAAATCTCGCCGGGCAGATCAGCGTGCGCAATATGACCCGCCCGGCGGCGAAATCGTTGAAACTGGAGGTTACCGATTAGCGCCTGGGCAAAGTGATTTGCGGTTGGGAATTGTTCGCATACAATTCAGGGTAGTGGCCGATGGTGGCCCGGCAGGAGTGATTTGTGGCTGAAGAAAAATTTGATCTGGTCATTATTGGTTCCGGTCCCGCGGGTTATGTTGCGGCGGTGCGGGCGGGGCAGCTTGGAAAGAAAGTGGCGTGTGTGGAACGCTCGGAACTGGGGGGAATATGCCTGAACTGGGGTTGCATTCCGACCAAAGCCCTGATTCAGGATGCCCACTTGATGCACCAGATGCACCGGGCCGCCAACGATTACGGTATCACAGTGGGTACCGAAAAAATGCAATGGGAAAAAATTGTGGCGCGCAGCCGTTCCGTGGCGGTAACCATGAGCAAGGGCATCGAATTTCTGTTTAAGAAAAACAAGGTAACAAAGTTTTCCGGTACCGGTTTTGTGCCCAAAGCCGGCGTGGTGGAGGTGCGCGATGATAAAGGCGCTGTGACCAGCACGCTGAAAACCGAAAAAATTCTGGTCTGCACCGGTGCCCGCAGCCGGGATTTACCGGGCATCAAGCCGGATGGAAAAAGAATTATCACCAGCCGCGAAGCCATGATTCTGCCGAAAATTCCGGGCAAAATGCTGATTATCGGTGCCGGTGCCATCGGCGTGGAATTTGCCTATGTGTATAACGCCTTCGGCACGCAGGTTACGCTGGTGGAAATGCTGCCCAACATTCTGCCGATTGAAGATGCCGATGTCAGCACGCGACTGGAAGCCATTTTCAAAAAACGCGGAATGGACGTGCGCACGAACAGCAAAACCGAAAAAGTGGAAGTGAAACCGGATGGCGTGGCGGTGACGGTATCGCGTGATGGCAAAAGCGAAACGATAACGGTTGATCTGGTACTGCTGGCGGTTGGCGTAACGGGAAATGTTGAAAATCTTTTTGCCCCCAGCGCCACCCCGATGATGGACCGGGGAGCCATTAAGGTTGATAAGAGCCTTAAGACCTCCATTGACGGTATTTACGCCGCCGGCGACGTGATCGGCCCTCCATGGCTGGCGCATGTGGCGAGCATGGAAGCCACCATTGCGGTGGAACGCATGTTTGAAGTCAATAAGCGGGAAATGGATTACGCCACGATCCCCGGCTGTACCTATTGTTACCCGCAGGTGGCCAGCGTGGGGTTAACCGAAAAACAGTGCAAGGAAAAATCACTGGATTACGAAGTTGGAAAGTACAATTTCGCGGCCAATGGAAAAGCGCAGGCCATGGGCGAACCCGATGGCTTTGTTAAACTGATTTTTGATAAAAAGTATGGTGAGCTTCTCGGTGCGCATCTGCTGGGCGCGGAAGCCACGGAAATGCTCGCGGAACTTGTGCTGGCCCGCCGGCTGGAAGCCACGCGTGCCGAAATTGCATCCACCATTCATGCGCATCCCACGCTTTCCGAAGCCGTGATGGACGCCGCGATGGTAGAGGGTGCACATTGACATGGCATTGAGAATATGGGAATCAGGATCTGGAATGAGCCATGGTATCGCCGGATTCAATATCCCAAATCAATGTTCCAGATTCCGGATTCTAGGTTCTAGATTCTGCATTCTAAAAAGAGGATTCCCATGGAACCGGATAACAACCCGCTGTTAAATAACCCCAATACGCCACCGGTTCCGTCGGCATCGGACACAGGAAGTCCGGCATTGGCACCGCCAGTGCCGCCGGCGGTGGCGACGGTGCCCGCTGTGAAGAACCGTGCTGCCGGCAATCACATTCCGGCAAAACCCAATCCAGGGCTGCGCGAAACGCTTGAAACGGTGATCCTGGCTCTTATTCTCGCTTTTACCTTCCGCACGTTTTGTGTGGAAGCCTTTGTTATTCCAACCGGGTCCATGGCACCGACGCTCAGCGGCGCGCATTTTCGGGCGGTCTGCCCGATGTGCGGTTACAACTTTAACGTCAACGCCAATGTGGATCAGCAGTGGTTGCCGGTGCGCGATCCGGAAACCGGGCAGATTACATCCACCATGGTGCAATTAAACAATGGCGAACTGACCGATCCCAATGCCATTCCCGCCCCGGGTTACTCCATGTGCCCCAATTGCCATTTTGAAATTCCCGCCGATGATCTGCGCGGCAAGCCCATCATCAAACGCATATACAGCACCAACAATTCCTCGGAAACCCTGCATTTTCCCTATACCTATAATGGCGATCGTATTCTCGTAATGAAATATCTCTATTGGTTTTCACCGCCCAAACGCTGGGATGTTGTGGTTTTTCGCGAGCCGATGTTCGGCAAACAGAACTTCATCAAACGGCTTGTTGGATTGCCCGGCAATACCGTGGAAATCGTCAACGGTGATGTATTTATCAACGGCAAGATTGCGCACAAGCCGGTGGACGTTGAAAAAGCCATGCTGCAAGTGGTTTACAACAATGATTTTTACCCCATTGATGCCGGAAAGCAGCGCATCAACGGCAACCGCTGGAGCAATCCCTGGGTGGGCGAGCCGCAAATCAGCGCCGCCGGTAAATGGTTCACCGGCGGGCCGGTTATCCATTTTTCAACCGGTCGGCCCGATGCCGTGGGCCATCTGAATTTTATTCAGCGCAACAGCTACCTGTATAATGACTTGGGCTACAACGCCAATCCATATTGGAATGGCCATCACCTTGTCGGTAATTTGTATCTGCGAACGGTCTGGATTTCCCGCAGTCCAGACTCGGCGGTTCGCATGACAGTTGGCCCGGCGACCAACCGCTTCCGGGTGACATTGGCCCATGACGGGGCATTAAAGCTT
>JAKBCC010000102.1 GCA_021808105.1 Planctomycetota bacterium | reverse complement strand
CATACATCCCGGCGGGGGCTTGCCCAGAGATTCAAACGAATCCGCCTGTACACAGCGTCCCGTGCCCGCCGCCAGCAGGCCCATCGCCGCAAGAAAACCCAACATCATCTTATTCATCAATTCACCGCAATGATTTCATTTCTACACAAACTCTACCGATATTTCCCTCCGCCGACAACACTGCCGTGCTTATCGCTTATTTTCACTGCCCGCCTGATCTGTCACGCACCCGCCGCAATACTCGGCGGTTTGAATCGCCCGTTCGATTCCGTTACGATAATCATAATGAAGACGCTTACTAATCAACCCGGATCACCTGAAAAGATATCCCCGCGCAAGGATAAGGCGCATCGCGGGACGCCTGTACCCGCTCTTGCCCCCAAGCCCGGCCAAAAGGCCCGCGACCAATGGGTCCACCGTCTCGAAGCGGCCCGGCAGACCGCGCAGGACTTCAATATACAAATGGACCCTGGCGAGATCAATCGCGAAATACGCTCCCGTCGCGGCGAGATTACCTGATGGCTAAACTCAAAACTTTTCTCGACGCCAATATTGTGATCACCGCATTTGGCGGATTACCGCCGCATCGTCTCGCCGCAATGGCTGTTCTACAGGACGCCGGACGCGCCCTGTTGGCGACAGCCACTCTTATGGGCCAGCCAAATTTGCTCTACTGCTCAACTCTCTCCTGTCTCCTGCTCTATTGGGCCGCAGCCCAATTCGCCCGATCCGGTTTACCACGAATACTTCACGGTGTAGGTGATTACTTTTTTGCCGTTGGGTGGCACGTCGGCGGTGAATTCTATTTCGCGGCTGTTGAGCTTTTTGAATTTGTCACTGTGGGTCATAATTTTCCAGTTGGACCAGCGGTAAAGGTATTGTTGTACGCGCACGGTTGCGGCGGCCTTTTTATGATTATCCAGGGTGATGGTGAAACTTTCGTTGAGCCAGTGGGCGTCTAAGTTTTCCTGAAAATTGGTTTGCACGCGTTTGCCGACAATATCAAATGCCTTGCCCACCTGTACGGAAACCGCTTCATCCCGCGGCGTATTATGAATGAGATCCTCTCCCAAAAACTCCAGCGTGCCATCCGCGGGGTCTTCCTTGAAGACGCGAATTTTTCCCTTGGGCAGAGGAATTCCCAGCGCGTTGGCCTTGGTGTTTTTGAACCGGATGTAAACCCCTACTTCACCGGTGGATTCGATGCCGGCATTTTGCATGAGATTGGGGCTGTTGCCATAATAGAAATAGGGCAGTGCATTCTGGCCACTGTAAACCAGGACTTTTTGGACTGCGATGCGGGCGCGGGTGGGAAATAAGGCGATCTGTTGCGTGGCGTTCTGATTGATGGTGGTCAGTCGGGGCAGGGTGTAGAGATGATATTCAAAAAAAGATTTTTCCTTGAAACTGCTGGCGGGCATGGCCATGGCGTGCATTGCAGCGAATTGCGGATACATCTGCGGTGCCTGAACCGTATGCGGATTCCCCGCGACCAGTTTAAGCCGGGCATGACGATAGGTCTTGCCGGACAAATTCATCAGCGTTACCCACGCGGCCAGGCTGGCATGGGAATCGGTATTCCCCAACACCAGATTGTAATCGGCAATCCAGGTCAAGCCTTTTGTTTCATAGCTGGTCAAGACCTTCTGCTTGCCGGCCGTGGGAGAAAAGATGTTCCATTCAAGAGTCGGTTTGGTCAAAAGGCTGCGTGGAAATTTTCCCAGGCGGATACGCTGGTATGACTTGACAATATGAATACCCGACTGGTTCTGAATAATCAGTCCGCCACCGGTATCGGACAGCAGCGTTCCCTTGATTTGCTTGATGCTGTTGCTGGTGTTCCCAGCGGTAAGCTGGATGGTGCCATTAATGTAATGAGCCAGTAAAGATTGCGCATTAAGCAGATCAAATTTGAACCGCTGACTGAGAACTTCAGTGGCCGGCACCGTCAGGTCCTTGAAGCTCACGCTTGTGGGATCAATGTACGCCGGCACGTCGGTGAAATCCAACCGATTTTCGCCGGCCTTCAGGTCCAGCGTGCGATATTCCTTGACCACGCCGAAGCCGGGAATATTGGCTGGATCGGTATTATAAGTATCTCCCATGCGCAGATTATAAATCCATTGCTGGGGATCAAAGTTTTGCGGATTGGCGGAAGAATAGATAGTAACGGTGGTCGGGGTTGCCGGAGCCTGGGCCATTGGTGCCGGTGGCACGGCGCTTTTGACGGATGCGACCCCTGTTCCCGACATTACGCTGACCGCAGCGGTTGCAGCCAACACGCCCATCCTGAGAAATGGATGCAGCTTCATAAAACGCCTCCTGACATGATTCTGAAATCTACAAGCATCAGTCAGTATACAGCAAAAAAAAGCTGATGGCCCACAAGCGTTATTTCCGAATTACACGCTTGCCAGCTCTTCGGGGGCGTCTTCGGGGAGTTCTGTGACCAGTCCGCTTTGTGTCGGCGCACTGGAAAAACTCTGGCCGTGGCGAGCCAATGCGGCTTCTGGGGTGCTGTGCGTGCCGGGCAATGATTCAAGGCTGGCTTCTTCAAGGGATTTACCGGCGGGTTCTTTGATAAGTAGCGCCGTGAGAAGTAGACCGATAACCGACATACCCGCTGAAAGCAACATGCCACCGCCGAAACCGAGTTTGGCTAAGATGCCGTTGAGGAACAGCACGCCGAGGAAGGCGCCAAACTTGGCCACGCCGGAGGATATGCCATGACCCGTGGTGCGCAGATTGACGGGGAATAATTCTGCCGCCAGGACAAAGGTTGTCACATTAGGTCCGAACTCTGAGAAGAAATAGCTTAATCCAAAAACGGTGATAAACGCTGCCGCATTATGCGACAGTGCGGGCACGAGGCCCAGCACCAGGAACATCAGCGTCATTAGCGCAAAACCCATCATCTGAATAAATTTGCGACCGAGTTTATCGATGAACATAAATGCCAGGACATATCCCGGCACGGCAAATAAACCGAAAATTATTACATTCCACGCCACCGTGGTAATCATGGAAGCATGTGGTGCAACCGAATTAATAATGGCCGGCATGCCAATGGTGTTGCCGTAATAAGCGTAATCAAAAACAAACCAGCATCCCGCGGTACCCAGCAGTGTCAGGACGTATTTGCTTAAAGGCTCGCGCACAACATTGGTGGTTGAACCGCCGGAACGGGCCAGGCCGTCGGTGTAATTGGCCATGTCATTGGCGGCCTTTGAGGTATTGCCTTTCGCCCGGGCCTGCCATCGCGGAGACTCCGGCATCGCCCGACGCAACAGGATCACCCCGGCCGCCGGCAGAGCGCCGATTCCCAGTGCAATTCGCCAGGCCAGATCATGACTGACGCCGGCGGCCAAAAGTGTAAGAATGACGACCGGGCCGGCCAGAAAGCCGATCGCCTGACATGAAAACACCATGCCCACCATTTTGCCGCGGTCCTGACGATTGGCATATTCGCTCATGATCACTGCGGACAGCGGATAATCTCCGCCGATACCCAGGCCCATGATCACGCGCCAGAGCACCAATTGCCAAACGCCAAAGGAAAACGCGCTTCCCAGCGCTCCAATGGTCATGAGAATGGCTTCTAATCCATAAACACTCTTGCGGCCAATTCGATCGGCCATCGTACCAAAGAGGATGGCACCAACAAATGTTGCAAACAGAGAACATGACGTAATCAGGCCGATTTCCGTCGGGCCGGCCTTCCAACTCTCATTGGCCAGGCCTACCGCGGTACCGATGATAGCCAGGTCATAGGCAGAGGTGAAAAAACCCATACCGGCGGTGATGATGGCGCGCAGGTGAAATCCGCTGAATTTTACTTCATTAAGCGCTTCGGTAACCTCGCGGGCATGAACGGTGTTATTCACTGCGGCTGCCATGATCCATTTCTCCGCTTCATAAACATTTAACTGCGGGCAGTGCGAAACAACAGCACGGCTCAACCGCTTCCCATGTTTATGTAATACTATAGAAGCCCTAACCCTATCTTAGTATTAGCATTGTGTTAAGATTTGGTTAATATTTGTTTCGTAAATATGAAATATGGCGATTTAACTGCGGGATCGGCCGGAGTGTGCGCCTTGGCGCTCGGGGGTAAAGGCTGCGAGGAATTCGCTATTGGTTTTATAACGGCGCATCATGCGGATGAGCTGCTCCATGCCTTGCGCGGGATCACGCTGGAGCATTTCGCGACGGACCATCGCGACTTTGCGCGTGCCTTCCGGCCCCAGCAGCAGTTCTTCTTTGCGGGTTCCGGAGGCCGGCAAATCAATAGCGGGCCAGATGCGACGTTCGGCAAGCCGGCGGGAGAGGACCAGTTCCATATTGCCGGTGCCCTTGAATTCCTGAAATATTAAATCATCCATTCGGCTTCCGGTTTCAATCAGCGCGGAGGCGATGATGCTTAACGATCCGCCATGTTCGATATTTCGCGCGGCGCCAAAAATGGAGCGCGGTTCCAGTAAGGCCCCGGAATCCACGCCGCCGGACATGGTGCGTCCGGAACTGCCGACAAAATGGTTAAAGGCTCTTCCCAGTCGCGTCAGCGAATCCAAAATAATTATTACGTGATGGCCAAACTCTACCATTCGGCGGGCGCGTTCAATAACCAATCGGGTGGTGCGAACGTGGGAAAGCACATCTTCATCATTGTTGCTGGCCCAGACTTCGGCGTTAAGGGTGCGGCGGAAATCGGTGACTTCTTCGGGGCGTTCGTCCACCAGAAGAATAAAGACCTTCATGTCCGGATGGTTGGTCAGCACGGCATGGGCGATTTGCTTAAGCAGCGTGGTTTTTCCGGTTTTTGGCGGAGCGACAATCAGTCCGCGCTGGCCGCGGCCAATGGGGGTGAGCATATCCATGATGCGCATGGAATCCGGTCCGCCGGGCGTTTCCAGACGGATGCGTTCGCGCGGATCAATAACGGTCATATCCCCGAAGGTGGGCAAGGCCCAGTATTTCTCCATCGGTTGATCCATGACGCTAAGGACTTGTGTTACCTGCGGGGCCGGGCCGCGTGCGGCGGGCTTGGTATTCACCGTGACGGTCAGGCCGGGGCGCAAGTGAGCTTCTTCAATAATGGCTGCGGAAACGGTTGGATCGGCGGGAACGGGTTTGAATTTTCGTTGTTCCGAACGGATAAAACCGATGCCTTTGTCGGTGATTTCCAACATGCCGGTCACTTGCTTTTCAACTTTTTCCACTACCTGATTTTCTGACACTTCAGTCAACTCCGATTAGCCGCAGGGCGGATCAATTCAGGATGATCCGTAATAATTCCTTCCACGCCGATGGCCGCACACGCGGCCACAGAACCGGCGTCATTGGGGGTATAAGTCCATACCCGCACGTGGTGTTCCCGGGCGGACTTGATTCGTTCGATATTCAGTGCCGCAGTATTCAACGCCAGGATACCCGCACCCACCGCAGTGCAACGTTCGGGCAATTCCGGCTCCCATGCGTCACTAAGCAGACCCAGAGCGGCATGGGGCATTTCCTTGCGGATCGCTTTGAGAATATCGTACTCAAAGCTCAGGATGATCCACCGGTCACGCGCGGTAAAGTCATCCAGAATTCGCAACAGCAGTTTCGGGTCGATTCGCTCTTTAAGCTCCAAAACCGCGATGGCATCGTCACTGACGGCCTGCAGCGCTTCGGTTAAAAGCGGAATACGCGTGCCGGCAAAACGCGGATGTTTCCAAGACCCGGCATCGAATCTCAGTAAATCGAGTCGGGTAAGATCAGCCACTGCCCCAGTGCCGTTGGTGGTTCTATCCACCGTGGGATCATGCAGAATAACTGGGATGCCGTCTTTGCACAGACGCACATCCATCTCCACAGCTCGAGCGCCAAGGCGAAGTGCCTCGTCGAAAGCGGCCACGGTGTTTTCTGGGGCTTCAGCCGATGCTCCCCGATGGGCAATAGCCATCACGGCAGCGTTAGCCATGCCTAGGTTATAACAGGTCCGGGCTAAGGTTCAAAGCGACCGGAACTTTTGCGCCTTTTTTTGAGTCCTTTGTGTAAGAGTTCATTGACTGCCCCATCATGCCGGCGTCCGGAAAAATAAAGCCCCCGATACAATGAACTTCAATCATCAGCCAAAACTCTCCAGATGGTGGCAATCAGGCTGAAAATTGTGGCCATGGTTAAAAGCATCCACTGGCCGAAAGTCATTTTCCATCCCAGGGTTGCGGTCATAATCCATTGCATGATGCCTTGCGTGCCCCAGATCGGAATCCAGCAGGACAGTACCAGCAAGACCCAGAGGATGATCCCCGTAAAACCCGCTTCGGACACCGCGTTATCAGCAACTTCCCAGCCCACCGCCGCCCCGGCGACCGCACCGATCACCGGTTCCACCAGCATCCAGGACCCTTTGGAAAACAACTGGGATAAAAAATAAACAACGATCCACGCCAGAACAATCCAAAGTATCTTTTTGCCCAGGAATCGCAGCACACGCCACAGGTCGTCAAAAACAGACAGCACGTTTTGCGCCATATTCTGAATACTCCTTGCCCACCTGTGCCCCCTGAACACCACCTTTTCTTCCCGCTAAAGTTCCGATAAGAATGGTAGGCCCCTGGATACCGAGTTGTCCAGTCGGATGGGTGAATTCAAAATTTCTGAAATAATCGATGGAGGATTTCCTCTTCCAATGCCGGATCACGGCCCACGCGCATCCAATACGCGCCTCCTGCCGAAGGCCCGGCCTGATGAGAGTTCAGGGACAGCGCATTATTGCCAAAGGCTGAGGCTCCGAAAAAGGCGACATTCCCCACCGCGCCCTGCGGGTTTTCCTGGCGCTCTACGAGGGCCTCAACGGTGATGGTAAAAGCGTGTGGCTTGCCGGATCGGCTGATGACGATACGCAGGGTTCGGCGAAAGGTGTTAATCGTACCTTCCATAAGCTCCGGAACGGTTGTCGCGTCCGATCTCCACCATTGCAGGATTTCCGGGCCGGTTCGGTATCGGGTGGTGATAACGCCCAGACGATAGCTGGCCCATTGAATGGTATAACCCATGTGGACCAGGAGATGTTTCGTATGCCGCCAGATATTTCCGTAGCGCTCCGGGACAATTTTTCGGGTTGTGCCATTGCGGGCATTGATGAACCATTTCGGATTATCAGCAATCGTTGGATGCAACGCAGCGGGACGGACCGCCCGCGACAACGTGATGTCGGGTCGAGTGGCCGGCTCAGCGGTTGGCAACGGTCGGATTAACGCCCAGGGCGGCCCTAATGCCGCAGGCTTTAAAGGCACGATTGAAGAGTGACATCCAGCCGGAATTGCCGCCAGAAATGTAAGGATCAATAATTGCGGGCCATATAATTTCATAGTTTTTTATTGTAGCAGAAATTTCAGTAAAGATCTGTGAAATCGTGATCCTCACAGGCCCACATGGCATGATCTAAAGGGTTTTATGAGGAATTTGTGGTTGGAAATTTTGCCCTCGCCGGAACGGGAAAGAAAAAAATAGATTCTTTTTGCTTGACGAATCCTGTAATCTGGGTTTTATTAAGAGGACTGATGCGAGCCTGCGCAACGCCTTGGACCGAAGTCCGGGCGATGCAGCGGGTTAAATTTTTTGTTCGGGGGTGGCGATCCCTGATTCTCAACCGGGCGACGAGGTGGAGTAGACTTTCGTTGAGCAGGGGCTCGGCGTAAGATATGCCAGGAGCGTGTCGAATCAAGTCTGATTCAACACGCGACGCCCGGGGGTTGCATCGGAGCTTGCCGGAGGTCTTCATGGCCAGTTCACAATCAGCATGGGGTATCGATGTCGGAACGACGGCGATTAAAGCTATTAAGCTTCGCCGCGACGGCGACAAGGTATTTCTTGAGGCCATGGAGATTATTGAGCATGGGCATTTTTTAAGTGAGCCGGACGTGGATCGGCGGGAAATCGTCCGTGAGAGCCTGGCGCGATTTCTTGAACGGTATTCTTTGCACGGTGAACAGGTCTTTATTGGCGCACCAGGAGCGACAAGTTTTTCGCGATTCGTGAAGTTGCCGCCGGTTGAGCCACGTAAAATTCCTGAAATTGTCCGTTTTGAAGCCATTCAACAGATTCCGTTCCCGCTGGATCAGGTGAATTGGGATTATCACAGCTTCCGTAATCCGGATAGTCCGGATGTTGAAATCGGAATATTTGCCATTAAGACGGATCTGGTGGGGGCGATACTCGCTGATTTTCAATCCCTGGGCATTACGGTCCATGGTTTGCAGTTAGCACCTTTGGCGGTTTACAACGCGGTGGTTCATGAAGGCAAAGGATTGGATAAGGGGACCATCTTCCTGGACATCGGAGCCGACCATACAGATATGATTGTGGTGGATCAGGGCCGGTTGTGGCTGCGTAATATTAATCTGGGTGGCAACAGTTTTACTGAATCATTGGCGAAGAGTTTCCGCTTCGCGTTCAAAAAGGCCGAATCGCTCAAAAAAACGGCGGCCACCAGCAAATACGCCCGGCAGATTTTTCAGGCGATGCGGCCGACATTCGCTGACGTTGTCGCGGAAATTCAGCGTTCTATCGGATATTACAACAGTTCCCATCGCGAAAGCCGCGTGGAACAAATCATCGGCATGGGCAATCCATTCCGCCTTTCCAATTTACAGAAATATCTTCAGCAATATCTGGGCATGGAAGTGGCCCGGCTGGATGGCTTTACAAAAATTGAAGTTGATGACGCCAAAATGGCCGCAGCCTTAAGTGATCAGGCGTTGGGTATGACTGCGGCGTATGGCTTGGCGCTGCAGGGCGTCGGTCTGGCGACCATCAATACTAATTTGTTGCCGGTGGAAATTGCCCGTCAGATGATCTGGCGGAAGAAATATTCATGGTTTGCAGCAACGGCTGCATTGTTCGTGCTGGGTGCCGCTGCAGTAGGGGCGCGATATTCCATTGATGCCTCGGCGTTTGACTCCAGCGTTCATACATCAGAAGTACAACGGGCCAAGACGCGTATTCTGGCCGAATCATCTCTCCGCAGCCGCTACACATCCATCAGTAACACGTATCAAGCTAATGTTGCCAAAATTAACTATTACCTGGATTTGGGCAAGAAGCGGAAAATCTGGCCGCAAATTGTTCAAACATTGTATCAATCGTTGCCGCAGGCCATGACGAAAAAGCCCGCCGGCATAAAAAAACCGGATTCCTGGAAAATCGTGCTGGAATCTGTGAATTCAACCTATGAAACCGTGCTATCGAATCAAATTGGCACCGGCAATAATAACCAGCCCATCATGCCGACTCCCATGCCAACGACGCCCGGTTCTCCCGCCGGAGTTGCGACCCCGTCTTCATCGGGTGGTGGATTTCAACTGGTGATCAGTGGCTACACGCCCTATCAGGATTGGGGCAGAATTTTACAGGAATTTCAAGATCGGCTGCGGAAGTTCGGCGGCCCGGGTGCCAAAAAGCCGTTTACAATTAATATTGTCAAAGGGTCGCTGGCCACGTCCCGTATCGGAGATTTGATGGGCGGCGGGGGTGGAGGCGCGAACGCCGGCGGCATTGGCTTTACTCCATGGGGGTCGGTGCTTGGGCCGTTCTCCGGTGTGTTTCTTCCGGCCTATTTGCCTAAAGTTACGACAACTGCGCCAGCTAACAGCGCGAACCAGAATGGGATCCCGCAAAACAATATGCCCGCGATGTCCGGCGGAATGCCGCAGGGTGGATTTGGCCCACCACCGGGTGCTTTCGGTCCTCCGGGTGGTTTCGGACCTCCCGGCGGCTTTGGTCCTCCGGGAGGGTTTGGCCCTCCCGGCGGCTTCGGACCTCCCGGTGGAATGGCCCCTGGCGGAATGCCCCAGGGTCAAGGTGCCAACTTCAGCTTTAACAACCAAAGCGCTGGAACTATTCAGGGGGCGATTGACCCCAATACCAAGGCTTCTCTGAACGATGCCACTGCGTTTCAGATGATAGTCAACGTGCACATACACTAAATGATGTATGTAAATATGTTCTACTCCGCCAGGGGGCGGATTTTTTCTGGTGGCGTGTAGACGTATGCCGATAACGCGAGATGGATGAAGTCCCAACAATCGGGAATCATTCACCTGGCTGGAGGTTTGGATGAAATTTATCAAGGCCAATCTGATACCGATTATATGCGGCATTGTGATCCTGGCGTCCGTGGTGGTGCTGTTCTATCCATTGAGTTCCATGGGGGCGAAACTTCGTGGCAGAATGACCTCGGCATTATCCCAGGCGCAGGTGGCACAGAGTCTGCGGACAACATCGATCCATATTCCCGGTCATAAGCGTTACAATGCCCCGGTGACACCGCCGATTATTGCAGCGCGGCTGAAAGTTCAGACCTATATTGAGTCGCAATCCAGGTCCGTTAAACAGGAATATATCAGGCTGAACGCGTGGGGACGCGTCGAATTTACCGCTCAGGGCCGGATCGCCAGAGATGTGCAGCACCATGAAATTCCCCTGCTTGCCGGTATGCCCATGCCGCGAATGCTGCCCAATCCCCCGCGGTATTTAACCACGAGGCGGGCCTTCCGGCGGCAGTATCGGCGTCTGTTTGTAAAAAATACGCGAAACCACTATTGCTTTCTGACGCGGCTGGACGCGGGCACGCCGCCAAACTCGGAACGTATCACTAATCTGGTAGACGCCCGTTTGAAACGCATGCAGGATGCAATGCCCCAGGGCTTTGCCGGCAGCGGCACGGCCAGCACGTCCGAGCAGACCAAAATTGAGAATGCAATTATTCGTCGCCAGGTATTTCTGGCGGCTTCAAAATGCAAAGTGTATGCTGACCGGGCCAGCTTTCAGGAACGGAATTTCGTTCTAAGCCGACATCTTCCGACCTCCTCGCAAATTTACGAGGCCTTCGTCGATTCATGGATTCAAAATGATATTGTCAGTTCCATTGTTGCCATGAATCAAAACAGCCCGAATGTCAGTTCATCGCCGGTTAAGCGACTGATTCACATTACCATTGGCACCGACGCTCCCGCAGCCTTAACGGGCGCACAAGCATCGCAATCACAGCAATCGGGTAACGGGGCGGTCTTGGTGCCTGACGGCGGATTGTTTTTAGGAGCGCTTCCGGCTCAAGCGACAGGCGCTGCCGGTGGCCCAATGTCGGGCGGGTTCGGCCCCCCGGGCAGCTTTGGTCCTCCAGGGGGCTTCGGTCCCCCGGGTGGTTTTGGTCCGCCAGGCGGTTTTGGTCCTCCGGGTGGTCTTCCGGGCGTGCCCGGCGGCGCAGCGGCCGGGGGGGCGACTGCCGGCGCAACCATGGGTGCCATATTGACCAATCACTTCAGCAACGCCAAACATCAGATCACACTGGTGGCGCTAAGTGTGGTTGTGCAGGCGGATAAAATCAACGACTTTATCAATCAACTCTACCGCGCAAACAACGGTTATACTGTCCTGCAGATGAACATGACGTCGGTTGACCCGATTGGCGCCATTACCGATGGCTATGTCTATGGAAAGGTTCCCGTCCTTCGGGTGGACATTTTGATGGAAGCATTATTCTGCACGCCGTGGAATAAACCTTTGATGCCCCCGGCGTATCGCGCCCGGCTTAGTCTGCTGAAGACCACCACGGCACAACCTTGAGTTTCCATAAGTTCAGAACGGAATTTGGTGATTGCCCATGAAGAATATTAATCCCATAGAGCGACACGTGGAAAAGCTCGTTCTTGGAATCGGCGTGCTTTTTGCAGGATGGCTGGTTTACAAGAATTTCGCGCATGATCCCAATCAGGTTTCATCGCCCGTGCAATCCGGTTCCATGGTAGCGCCTGCGGATGTGGGGACGGTTATCACGTCCCAGGTGCGATCCCTGGAATTGGCAATTCAGAAACAACGGAATCGCCCCATTAACATTGGTCATCTGCCTGATTACGTCAAAGATCTGGTGGCCAAGCAATCCAGTCCGCTGCCACAAACGCTGGTAGCAGTATCCCGCGTGCCATTCGCACCCTACAATACGGCCTTACAAATGACCGCAGGGCGACATGCCCAGGGATTGATATTCATGTCGGCTTCCGCCCCCGCGCTCGCCATGCCAAAAGCCAGTCAATCACAGGCGGTGGTCTATTTACCCGGAACCCCGGGTGCCGCAGGAGCCGGTGCCGCGAACAACGGCTTTTTAAACAATTCCGCGCCCGCTAATTATATGAACGCATTTAATAATCTCAATGTGGCAAGTAATCTTCCGACCAAGGGAATGTTTTGGGTAACACTTAAAACCACATTTTCCATGCCTAAATGGCTGGCCAGCCTGACTGCCACGGATAAAAAGCTTACGGCCAATGAGGCCCCCTTGCCGTTGCCTTATCACATCACCGCTTTTTACCGCGTGGACGTCCGTCGGCAGCGGCTTTTAGCCGATGGCCGATGGTCCGGATGGAAGACCATCAAAGGCCTTAATCTCAATCCTCTGCCCACGCTGGATTTCAGTGCCATGAGCTACAGCCAGCGTTCTACCTTGCTGGGACAATTAGATGGAATTGTTTCTGAAATATTAGATCCCGCCTTTTATGCCACGCAACAGGTTCAGCGGCGCGCTGTTGCTCAAACGCCTAATTCACAGCGACCCCGTCCCACAAATTCGATAAATAACGCGCCTCCGGGCGGATTTAGCCCGCCTCCCGGCGGCGGCAGTTTTGGGCCCCCGCCCGGTGCTTTTGGGCCGCCCGGTGGCTTCGGACCTCCTGGGGGGATGCCCACTCCGCCGCAGCCTCAGGTACATCAACAGCAGCAACCCACAACTCCCGCCTTGTCACCATTTCAGGTACAGGCCCAGCAGTCGCAACAGGTTCAATTGCCGCCGCTGGTGTTGCCCGGCCAATCCTTGCCGGCCAATAGCAATTATTCCGGCATGCCCAATGGATTTCCCGGCGGCTTTGGGCCGCCGGGCGTCAATGGCCCCAATTCGATTCCGACCACCGGCCCGGCAAGTCTGACGGATATGACGGATGTTCCGGTCCGATTTTATGATACGCATGTAATTCCCGGCGATACGTATCGCTATGAAATTCGTGTGGTCATGTACAATCCGGTGTTTAACTTCCCCAACCGGCTGGATAAGCCTGCCCTGCGGCATCAACAGTGGTTGAAATCGCCGTGGAGTTTGCCCAGCGCATCCATGCACGTCAACAGCGACCTGTATTTCTTTATCTCCAGCGCGCAGGTTTCACGCGGATCCGTTTCCTTCCAATTGTTCAAATGGGTTCGCGGCCAGTGGCTTGACGGTAGTCAGACCGTGCGTTTAGGCGAGCCGATTGGCAACAGCGAGTCCATCTCGGTCATCACCAGTGAGGGTACCTTGAAACCCAAACTTGTGAACTTTTCGACCGGTTATTTGCTCGTGGATGCCGTAAAACAACCGGTGGACCAGAGCGTTAATGTAATTCTTGACGGCCCGGATCACAAATTGCACCTGCGGAATTCACAGTGGGATTCCAATGATCCGCAATTGCAAAAGCTCAATAATTTGAGCAACGAAATTGGGGCGCCGCCGCCACCGCAAACCGGGCAGAATATCAATCCGTGAGAGGGTTATATCCCTGGC
>JAKBCC010000101.1 GCA_021808105.1 Planctomycetota bacterium | reverse complement strand
CCCATATTGATCAGAATATGGCGGGCATGAAATTTCCGGAATTTAATTTTGTATTCAACAGCGAATTTATGGCCCTGTTTGAAACGTATCGGCGTAACATCAACGTCACGTTGTGAGCAATATATCAGCATCAGTGCGTCATGGCGTAAACGAGAATATTTGTCCCGACCTTTAACGAATCCTCGGTTGAATATGCCTTGGCATACGGATTGGGCAAATCTTCCCATCCGTTGGAAAGCGACAGGCGGCTGTATATCACCACCGGCGTTCCATCAATGCTGATGGCTTCGAGTACCGGACGGTGAAGCGTCGGGGCGGTGCTTTGCACCACGGCTGAATAATCCACATGTTCCACGTTAAACACGTCGTGATAGACAGGTGAATCCATCGGCAGCATTTGCAACTTGTGATGCGGCAGGGCCAGTTTGATTTCCTTGCGGAACGCTTGATCAAAGGCACTGGCCCCCATGGCATCATCGGCAATCAGCACGCCGCCGGCGTGCAGGTAGTTGTGAAGATTTTTAATTTCCGTTGCGGTCCACGCGAAATTTCGCAGGCCCGTCATGTAAAGAATGGGATAGGCCCCGATTTTCAAAGAATCTAAGGTGACTTTCTGGCGTTTGAACTGTACGCTTAACGTGGTCTTTTGGTCGATGAATTTCAGTAAATTGGGCAAGCCATGGGGCGTGGGATTCCAATCGCCGTTGTTCACCACTTGAGCCACCACCAACTGATCCCGCGTCGGAATGCGCTGCTGCTGATAGATTTTCTGAATTTCAAACGCTCTGCCATATTGGAAATTGGCCAGCACATACGTCAGGATATTGGCACCCAGGCGCAGAGCGTCCTGCTGGGCGTATAGCGTGCCGCCCTTGATCGGATGCGACGCGGCATTCCAGCCCCAACTCATATCAATGGGCGAGAAAATAATTGCCGCTCGGCAGCCCATGTACATGACGTCCAAGTAGGCGGGAATCTTTTTCCATGATCCCAGGCCCTTGCGGTAGCGCAGGGTGCTGATACGGTTCAAATCATGGTACAGGGCATCATCAAGTGATAAGGGGCCGAACGGACGATCCGGAAATAGATCATGCTCAAATTGAATCACGCTTTGATTAAATTCGGGGCGGCCGCAACTGGAGTTAATCAGCAGCGTTCCGCCGGCGGTGATGTACCCGCGGATACGAGCCAGCACCGCCTGACTGAAATGCGGCAGCGGCGTCCAACCGGTGATATAGAGGACAGGTAATTGTGTAGGACTGTAACTGAACTTCATGGGATCCACCTGCACATACCGATAATGCAGGCCCAGCTGGGAATTGGTCCAGTTCATGAGCGTTTCAATGTCGATGGTTTCGGTGGGGTAATTCTCCACGCGATGATCTTTAATCACGTTAAGGTTTAACATGCCGATCAGGGCCGGTGGGGCGGGCTTGCGGTGATGTTCAGACCTGCGAACGGGAGTCGCGGGCAACGGCAGCGGGGCGAAGGCTTCACCGCCGGACATGCGCACGCGATGGGCACGCGGTGGAATATGTGCTTTAGGATTAAAAAACGCGGCCCGTGCCGCCAGAGTTGGAATAAGGATTCCCAACCCGGCCAAAGTCATGACTGCACGACGGGTTACATTTGCGAATTGCATCGACCACCTCAACGCGAACCATCACCACATGCTACTATTGTACAACGATAATATCGTGATGGTGATGCAAAAAAGTAAAAGAATCATTATTTCGCAATTAGGGATAAATATCCAATTTCAACCGAGCACGCCAAACTATTTATCAGAATCTCCCATTTCGCCGATAAATCATAACCGGAGAGGGCTGCAAGGGTGCCGCTGGATCAGGCGCAGCGCCACTAACAGATACTTTGATCAGCCACGGATCACAGGAGATGGCTTAACCATGCCGGATGAAATCACACGATATTACACCCGATATCTATCGCAAATAACCGGACCCTATCCGCGCTCTACGATTGGGCGCATGGCGCAGACCCGGCGTTTAACCCGTGGCCATGAAGTTTCCTCTGACAAGCAACATTGGATTCCGCTGGAAGAGTTTCTGGTTCAGGATGGATCCGGTAACAAGAAAGCGTCAACCCTGACGATTTCGGGACCGAGTTATCGCGCCACTTACCGTATGGAAAAAATTGACGAAAGGTTCGGGCCGGAGGCGGGCGGTTCCCGGACCCGCTCCGCTGATCACAGCCGATCCCACGTCAGTCCTAAAGTCTGGATCGCAGGGGCGGCATGCTTTGTGCTGGCCATCGCAGGCCTGGTGATTTTCCTGTCGGGTGGCGGATCAAACAATCAATCGTCACGGACCGCGGCCACCTATACTGCACCAGAATCAGGCAATAACTCGTATACTGCACCGACTCCGCAGGCGACTTATACGCCCGCGCCTTCCCCGGCCCCCAGCCGCAATACTTATGTTTCTGATGCCTCGGTAACGACCCATACCACTGCCAATGCGGTTGCCAGCGGCAATGAAACATCCGGCTCCGCAGTTGCTGCGGGATCGGTCCTGCTGATCAACGGTACAACCAGCACGATTCTCAATCCGAATAATCAGGCAACTCAGGAAGGCGCACTGGCGACACGCACCAGCTTTACCAAGCCATGGGTGACCCTGGGTGCCCAGGATCGTGCATTCGGCCATGATGGTTATGTTATCGTGGCCACAACGCCGGCCGGCACCGGTTCCGGTGTGTGGGTGAACGCCAATCCGTTTACCCATACCCTGATTCCCGCGGGTCAAAAAACGTCAACGGATATGTACATCGGCCCCAGTCCGCTCAAATACAGCTTAAAAACTCTTATCCACCTGCCGGCATATCTCAAGGTGTCTGTGCATGGTTATATCAATGGCATTACCGCGGGCTATAACTATCCTCAGGTTTACGCGCGGGACGGTTCAACGGCCGATGTTCGTGAGGCGGGTATCGCCAGCCGGGGCGGAGCGATCGCTTTCGGGACGCCCACGACCATGGCAAAACTCCGCATCACCGCAAAGCCGCCAAACAATTTATATGTGGGTGTGATGGCCAATCAATATTATGACAGCCTCTCGGCCATCACGCTGGTGAATACCCGGTCCGGCCAATCCGCCACAGCAGTGCCGCAAATTTATTACAACAATACCGTGCCCGGTGCGCTCTGGTATTTTTTTGATGTCGCCGGTGCCAGGCGGGGTGATGTCATAAAGCTCATTGAAACGCAATACAACACCGGAGCTTCAGATGATCAGCATCCGGGGCTGCCCGCGTTGACCTTTGATTCTGTTAATCCAATGAATCCCAATGCCCCGCCGCCCTATTCGCCGGCCCCCAAGATCGTTCCGGTCGTGCAGCACCATGCCGACACCCACTTCAGCGACAAAGCTGTTTCCCCATATACCGGATCAGTAACGGTGGCCGGCATACAGACGCCGATCTGGCTTAAACTTGTGCGCCGGGGCAACCGCGTATCCGCGTATTATTCCCGCGGCGGCCGGCAGTGGACGCAGTTAGGCACTTCGCAGCAGATTGCATTTGGCGGTGCTACGATGTGTGCCGGCATGGCGGTTTGCGCTCATAATGACGGAGCACTGAACACCGCCCGCTTTTCCCACGTTACGGTTACCCACACGCGTTCCGGCTGGTCGGATGCGAACATCGGCTATCCTGCGAAACTGGGATCCGCTCGCGAATCCGGCGGAACCTGGACGGTGACCGGCGGAGGATCAGATGTCTGGGATAAACATGATCAATTCAATTTGTACAGCCGAAAAGTAAATGGCGATACGGTCATCGAAGCCCGAGTAGACAGCCTGACCAATACGAATCCATGGGCCAAAGTCGGCGTGATGTTGCGCGGATCCATTAATGATCGCGCACCATTTGCTTATATGTTTGTCACGCCAAACCTCGGGCTAGCCTTTCAATACCGGCCGCACGGTACCGGCAGTTAAAGCCTCCTTGGGGCAAACGCGATTATCGTGGGCCGCGCCGCGCCGGCTTGCCGCGTCCGCCTTGACCACCATCACCGCGCTGCTGCCAGAAGGGCACGCCGCCGGACCGTGCAGGTCCGGAGCGGGGATGGTTCGGCTTGCCGCCAAAGCGACGCCCCGATTCTCCCGCACCGGCACGATTACCCTGGCCGGGTGATTTTGGATGAAATGTCCGCGGCGCATCGCCCTGTTGACGCGGTTGAGACCTGTCGGACGCGCCGCGATGTTGGAACTGATTGGCCCGTGGAGGATGCTGCGCCGCTGCATCCGGGTGGGCCGTGCGTCCAAAGGGGCGCGGGGCATTGCCGTCCGGGCGGTTGGGAGCGTTTTTTTCACGCCGCGCCCGCTCGTCGGCTTTTCGCTGACGAATGGCCGCGATCCTCTGGGCGATCGGAACTTCCAGTGCTTCAACAGATTTCTGGGCGTAATCAAAATCCGGTAACGTCACGCGCGGCAGTCGCTTGCCAATAGTCTTTTCGATATAACGGACGTTAGATTCCTCATCCGGAGCTACAAATGTAAACGCATCGCCCGTAGCGGAGGCTCGGCCCGTTCGGCCGATCCGGTGTACATAATCTTCCGGAATATGCGGACAGTCAAAATTAATAACGTGCGAAACGTCGGCGATGTCAATCCCGCGTGCCGCGATATCCGTAGCCACCAGCACCCGGAATTTGCCCGCTTTAAAGCCGGCCAATGCGCTGGTGCGCTGCGCCATGGACCGATTACCGTGAATCGGGGCGCAGGAAATATGACTTTTATCCAACGTGGCGGCCAAACGATTTGCGCGGTGTTTGGTACGGGTAAAGCAGATGACCGATTCCAGTCCCTGATTGTCCAGAAGTTTGATCAGCAGGGCGGATTTTAGATGCTGTGCCACCGGATAAATGGCCTGCGTAATAGCAGCCGGCGGAGTGGTTTGCCGATCAATTTGTATCGTTGTCGGGTCCTTGAGCATCTCGCGTGTCAGTTGGCGGATTTCCGAGGGCATCGTCGCGGAGAAAAACAATGTTTGCCGCTTGACGGGCAGCATCTTGAGAATTCTCCGGATATCCGGAAGAAAGCCCATATCCAACATGCGGTCAGCTTCATCCAGAATCAAAATTTCCAGGCCGTCAAATTTGGCGTAGGATTGCCGAAGATGATCGAGAAGCCGTCCCGGCGTGGCAATTAAAATTTCCGTTCCCGTGCGAAAGGCGTGGGCCTGCGGCCCCATGCTCATACCGCCGATAATGACCGCCCCGGAGATCGGCGTGTGAACCGCGAGAGAATTAAGATTTTCAAGAATCTGTGTGGCCAGTTCGCGCGTCGGCGTCAGGACTAATGCACGCGCCGTGCGGCGGGGTTGTTGAGGTTGACGATTCATCAAATGGTGAATCGTGGGCAACATGAACGCGGCGGTTTTGCCTGATCCAGTGGCGGCGCAGGCCAATACATCCTTGCCTTCCATGGCCGGCGGAATCGCCTGGGTCTGAATGGGTGTCGGATGGGTAAATGCGAGGTCTTTAATACCGCGCAGAATGTCGGCATGAAGGCCGAAAGAGGAAAAGGCCATAAGGCTCCAATAGAATAACCGATCCCGCAAACGCTAAACCGCAGGCTTCGGTGAAATTTCCCGCGTAAGCAACTCAACATAGAGGGGTTCATCGTCGGGAAGGATGATCGTTAAATGGTAGCCGATCACGTAAAACAAAGCAAATTGCAGGAAAACGCATCACTTGCTGCGCTTCATGTGCCAGTCTGATTTCCCGGCGGCCCCGTGCGCTGGCATTCTTAAAAATCCATGCGATACTATTCTTCCGAATGAATATATGCTTTGGCCTGCCGTGCCGGGCATGAAGAGCAAAGGGTTATCAGGGGTACGGGTTACAATTGACGCGCCACAGAAATTATTTCCCGAATTCCACTAAGTTCATCGCCAGCGGACGTTTTTGCCGACGGCTCTCGAAGCGGTAACTTTCCGCCTGCAACGCGGAGCAGGATGCCCCAGTGTTAAAAGAAAAGGAACCCATACAATGTTAAAGAACCGGAAATATCACGCCCTGCATTCCTCGCCGAATAAATCAACGCTTGGATTGGCAGATGCACCGAAAGTGCCGCAGGGGGCCGGTGCCATGGTCTCATCACTATTGCTGTTGGCATTCCTGCTGGTTTTCCCGCACAGCGCCGTCGCTGGGCCGCGGTCACGCATGAACCTGGATTTTCACTGGCGATGGCATCAGGCCGGCCGCTTGTCTGCCGTACCATCGGTCAATGCCTCGTGGCGCAAAGTTCAGGTTCCCAATGATTATATTGTGCGGGGGAAATTCTCCCGCCATGCCGACACGGGCCATGGATCGCTGGCGGTCTACCCCGCCTGGTATCAGCGCACCGTGAATCTGCCGTCTTCAGATAAAGGCAAAATGCTGTGGCTCTATTTTGAAGGCGTCTACCGTGATGCGCATGTCTATATCAATGGACGTCTGGTGGGCCAACACCCCGGCGGCTATACCGGCTTTCGCGTGAATATCACCCGCTTTGTTCATTTCAAGAAAGCCAATACCTTGGCTGTATATGTCAATCCCACCCATTTCGAGGGCTGGTGGTATGAGGGCGGCGGCATTGACCGCAATGTCTGGTTAGTGGCCAAACGTCATCTGCACATCACCCGTTACGGCACCTATGTAATAAGCCAGGTTCCGGGGACCATCCATTACGGCTCAAACACAGGGGATCATGCCAACGCGAATTTGACCATTCAAACCACGGTCGCCAACCATCGTTCACACGCAGTAGTATTTTCAATTATTTCAACCATTTACAATCCCGCCGGCCGGGCCGTAGCCGCCGTGCATAATGCAGAAATGCTTTCTGCCGGGCAGCACGCCACATTTAATCAGCACGCCACCCTGGCGCATGCGGCCCTGTGGAGCCTGCATCACACCAATTTGTACAAACTTCATACCGTCATAGAATCCGACGGTCAAATGACGGATGCCAAATTCACCACGTTTGGCATTCGCACGCTTCGCTTTGACCCCGCCAACGGCTTTTTCCTCAATGGCAAACGCGTGGAAATAAAAGGCGAATGCAACCATGCCGATTTTCCCGCAGTGGGCATCGGGGCACCCAATAACCTCTGGTGGTGGCGCGTGATGATGTTGAAAAAGGAACTCAACGCCAACGCGTATCGCACGTCACATAACCCCGTTTCACCGGCGTTTTACCGTGCCTGCGATCACCTGGGAATGCTGGTCATGGATGAAAATCGTCACCCGACCGATACGCAGAATTCCAAATCCGCAGTAGGCCAGCCATACAATAATATGTCAGCGATTAAGTTTTTGATTCTCCGTGATCGTAATCATCCCAGTGTAATTATGTGGTCCATGTGCAATGAGGAATGGAATATTCAAGCCACCAAATATGGCGCAAAAATGTTTCGCGCTCTGATGCATGAAGTGCATAAATATGACCGCACCCGCCCGATCACCTGTGCCATGAACGGCGGCTATCCGCATGGCTTTACCCATGTGGAAAATCTTCAGGGTATTAACTACCATCCGCAGGATTATGTCTGGATGCACAAACTCCTGCCGAACCTCCCTATTTTCGGCAGTGAAATGGGCAGCACCTGCAGTGATCGCGGCGTACTGACCAGCAGCAAAAACAAAGGACTGGTCACGCAGTACACCATGCACACCAACTGGTCGCAATACGCCTGGGACACCTGGAAGCCCATTGCCACGCAAAAATTTGTGGAGGGCGGTTTTAACTGGACCGGTTTTGATTACCGCGGCGAAACCACGCCTGACGGATGGCCGGATGTAAATTCTCATTTTGGCGTCTTGGACCTCTGCGGCTTTCCCAAGCCCGATGCGTATTACTACAAAGCTTGGTGGGGTAAAAAGCCGCTGGTATATATTTGCCCGCAATGGAATTTACCAAAGACCATGCTCGGGAAGAAAGTGCTGGTGCGTTGCTATGGCAATTGCGATACGGTGGCGCTATTTCTTAACGGCAAAAAAATCGGTCAAAAGAAAATGCCCAGATATTGGTATCTGGACTGGCAGGTTCCCTATCAGCCCGGCAAGCTTGTTGCACGCGGCTATGACCATGGAAAACTTGTGGCCACATGGACGCAACGTACCACGGGTCCGGCAGCAGGCTTACGTCTGGTGAATCAATGGCCAAAAATACGGGCCAACGGTGAAGATATTGCGCCCATTGCCGTATCGGTGATGGATGCCAATGGCCACGTGGTTACCAACGCCATGAATCTGGTGCACTTCACCATCACCGGCCCGGGCAAAATTGTGGGCTCCGGAAATGGCGATCCGGCGTGTCATGAGCTTAATGAGGCGCATGACCACAAAGCATTTTATGGCTATTGCATGGTACTGGTACAGGCCGGTCGCACTGCGGGACTTATTCACGTTACCGCAACGGCCAAAGGTCTGGCTCCGGAAACTATTGCGATTCACACGATCGCGCTGAAAAGTAAAAACTGACTTGTGATCTTTTGAAACAGGAGTTGCTGTGGCTGATGGCTTGTATATTGGTTTGGATTTAGGTGGAACCAATATCAAAGCCGGTGTGCTGGATTGTGAGGGTAAAGTCATCTCCAAGGCCAGCGTGCCCACGGGTCGCGGCCCCGACGCGGTGATTGCTAATATGATTGTCGCCGCCGGCCAGGCGGTTCGGACGGCGGGCTTGACGCTCGATGCCATCGCTGCGGTGGGTATTGATTCCCCCGGGCCATTGTCCACTGAAAAAGGCATTGTTATCCGCAGCGCCAATTTGCCGGGCTGGGAAAATGTTCCATTAAGAGATCGTATCTCGGCAGCGTTGGGTAAACCGGCGATTCTGGAGAACGACGCGCGGGCTGCCGCCTACGGGGAATTTTTTGCCGGGGCCGGAAAAAGCTTAAATGTGCGCACGATGATGATGATTACATTGGGCACGGGGGTGGGCGGTGGCATTATTGTTGATGGGCGGCTGATTCGCGGCCACACGGATATGGCGGGGGAACTGGGTCATGCGATTGTCGTGCCCGACGGAGCCTTGTGTGGGTGTGGACAAAAGGGATGCCTGGAAATGTACACAGCGGCCAGCCGGGTGGGGCAGCGGGCTGGGCAGGCGCTGCGCGACCCGGACGTGACTTCCAGCCTGCGTGATGCGCTAAATCAACTCGGAGAACTTACAGCACGCGATGTGGAAGATCATGCCCGGCGGGGCGATGAACTGGCTTTGGAAATCTGGAATCAGACTTGCCGCTACCTGGCTGTCGCCTGTATCAGTGCGGTGCATTGGCTGGATCCGCAGACGATTATATTTGGCGGTGGTATGGCGGCGGCCGGGGAGTTCCTTTTGCAGCCGGTGCGACGGCATTTTGAGGAAAATTATTGGAAAATGGACCCGCCCGCGGTGACTATTCGCGCCGCGGAGCTTGGTAATGATGCGGGCATAATCGGTGCGGCTGCACTGGCCTGTGCTATGATGCATGAGCGTTGAGATGGAAGGATTGAAATATGTCGGAAACCCCGAAGGTCCTGGCGGTGATATCGGTACAGGGTAGAGATCAAAAGGGCGTGGTCGCAAAATTCGCCACTTTTGTGGCCGCCAATGGTATTAACATTGAGGATATGGAACAGCGCGTTGTTCGCGGCATATTTGTCATGGATATGCTGGTGGATATGCAGGATATGACCATTTCCCTGGATCAACTGATTACCGGATTACTGGATTTGGGCCGGCAAATCGGCATGGAAGCCCGTATTACGCTCCGCCAAACCCGCAAGGCCAAGCGCGTGGTGGTGCTGGTCAGCAAAGAACCGCATTGCCTGCAAAAGTTGCTGGATATGAATCGTCAAAATGAACTTAACGGCCAGATTGTTTCTGTTCTAGCCAATCATCCAATGCTGGAAGATGTGGCCCGCACTGCTAAATTGCCGTTCGCCTTTACGCTCTCGGGCCCGGAGGAATCAGCAAAAATCGCGCATCGGCACTGGCTGCTGGAAAAGTTGAAGTCTTTGGAACCGGATCTAATTATTCTGGCCCGCTATATGCAGATTCTTTCACCGGAAATCATCGCGGCCTTCCGCGCTAAAATTATCAATATCCATCCTTCCCTGCTGCCTCATTTCCCCGGGGCCAATCCGTATCGGCAGGCCTTTGAAAGTGGTGTGCGCGTGACCGGGTGTACCGCTCATTTTGTCACCGAAGAACTCGACAAAGGTCCAATTATTCTGCAGGATGTTTTCCATATTAACGTCGGTGTGGATCAAGCCGAGGACGTACGCCAGCGGGGCTTGGAACTTGAAGCCCAGACTCTGGGTAAAGCCGTCCGATATTTCCTCAATGAGGAACTCGTCGTTGTGGAAGATAAAGTGGTATTCAAGCCCGGAATAAGCTCGTTTCATAAAATCAACGACAATGCGATTCCCGGAAATTAGCGTTGATCAATAAGGTTTACTTCGACGCTTGACCGGTAGCCGCCCCCGATGTTGGCGCTGTATCGTTCATGATGCCATAACTGTGCGGCGGATACCGCAAAGATTCGATCCAGTCGATGACTTTATTTTCGCCCGAGTTCAGCGGTCTGGGGCTATTTTTTCCCGGATGCCTGTAGGCTTGAAGTTCCTTGGGTTGCAGATATTGCAGCAAGAGAGACATACGCGGATTATGGAGGCTGATCAGCGGCATGTTTTTATAACGGAATCGTGTCAGGGTCAGGAAATTGGTGTAGGTTTTCAGGGTATTGCCGCTGCCCTGATCGCCGTAAATCCGAAAGCCCGGCGCGTTTTGCCCGCGATGACAGCCCACCGTCCCGCAGCTTTGCAACACAATAGGCTGGATATCCGTACGGAATATTTTCATCACCTGCGGATCGCTCTTGACTTGAACCTTATCCCAATATTTTTTTGTACCCAGTCGGCGGATCAGATAAATCTGTCGGTTAAAATTATTCGGGCTGATAAAGTTTTCATAATCCCGGCGCGTCATGGTGCGGTTTTCGAACATGGGATTTCGCAGAATAATATTACGCCAGAAGGCCATGAGCGTCTTACGCCGGTGTAGAATTTTCCCCTCAATCGGGGCTGTTTCATGGCGTTGGAGCTGCCAGAAGCGAATTTTGTAAACATCCCGCATTGTCAGAAGACGTTGGCCGCCGGCCGTGGGGGCGGCTGCGGAGCTTTCCGTGGAATTGCCGCTTTGCACCGGGGTAGTAACATTACCGGTTCCGGATTGCCGCTTTAATTGTGATTCAATGAGATTCCTGAGCAATTGCGCATTCTGAAAATCAGGTTTGATTTTCAACGCCTGGTTGACCTGTTGCAGGGCTTGATGGTAAAGGTGGTTGTTGAATAAATATTGTGCCATGGCCTGATGGCCTGCGGCGTCATCAGGCTTAATCGCCGCCTCACGTTGCTGAATTTGCGCGGCCATCGCGGGGGTTTCCTGCGCGTTGGCTGATGCGGCACACACGAAAATCGCCGCACCGGCACTACACAAAGCTGCTGTGATAAGAGGAAATCGGATGGACTGTTTCATGGCCGGGATTCCTTTCTCCTTGTCCGGGTTTCAACCCCGGAGCCGTTGATGTTTCCAATCGGGCCGCCTTTTTCCCGATGTCCCGTCGCCGGGACTTCCTTTTTGCCGCAAAGCACTATAATCTTGACGTGCCCGACTCACAAGGAAAGTGTCAATGAATTCAGCGCCTCTGCATCCGGTTGAAGCCTCACCGCAAACCGACCCTCTGTTAGCCTGGCTGAACCGTGTCGTCATTCTTGACACCATGGGTCCTTTTATATATATCGGCACTTTAAGCGAAATTCATGGACATGTCCTGATTCTCACGGCGGCGGATGTCCATGATTCAACGGATAGCTCCTCCACCAAGGAATATTATATCGCCCGCAGCCGAGAGCTTGGTGTCCATCCCAACCGTGATATTGTAGCCGTACAGCGCCGGCACGTCGTGTCTATAAGCCCACTGGACGCCGTGCAGATATAAGCCGGTCGTGCCGGTGGGAGAAAACACGGCGTGATCCCACTGCATTCCGATTCGAACTCAACGCTGCCGCATTGACCTACTGACGGGTCAAGCTTGGATGCGAAATTGAAAAAAAGGTGTCAGGTACCTTTTTCAAATAAAGGTACCTGACACCTTTTTTTCGGATATAAGCCGGTTGCGACGGGCGAAAGGGTGTCGTGCGGTTCAATCATATCCCGCATCGAACTCAACGCTGCCGCATTGAGCTAACTGCGTGCATTTTGAACGATGGCTCTTCTGAGGTCATGAATCCGGCGGGGGTTCGGGGGCCGTGGCTTCTGTTGCTGCCGACGGCTCTGCGGCACCATTTTGTCCATCATGTCCGAAGAAATGATAGTAGAGATAAATATTGACCGTCATCACGCCCGCAAATAAAAAAAATGGCATCTCAAGTTCTGAAATATCAAACAACACGCCCGTGCAGATCATCGCGGCGGATGCACCCGACAGCCGCGTTACTTGATTGATCGCCAAGGCGCGGCCCATGCTCTGGCCTTCGACACGATTAATAATCGCGGATTGCTGTGCGGGCAAGGCGGCAATGCGCAAGGCCGGTGTAATAAGATAAATAGCCACGCCCAGCCACAGATTATGCCACATCGCCATCACCAGCAGCAGGGCCGTGCCCAGCGCCCGGGTAAAGGTGATGCTGCGGACAAACCCCAGCCGCCGTTCCAGTGCCGGTGCGGTCAGCAGGGCAACCGCTCCCAGAATACTGCCAATGGCAGTATAGATAGCCATGCGCGATTTTGATAGGTGATAGACCAGTACAAAAAATGGAATCAGGAAGGGGGTTAGCAATCCCTGGCTAAATCCGTTCAGCGCTCCGGTGATGCTGAAATGCCGAATGGCGCGTTTGGATTGCGCGCGCTGTACGCCGGTGACCACGTATTCCGGAATGGTGATAAAACAAAGCAATCCGGTGCCCACGGCTGAAATAATGGCCGCCGCCAGGAATGTATTACGTGTTGAAAAATAATGCACCAGCAGCGCCCCGGCCGCCCCGGCTATTCCACCTAAAAAGGCCAGCACGGAGTAATAAGTGGTCCGATTCTCGCTGGTGGAAAGACGGGCGATCACCGAACTCTGCACCGGCTGGGCCGCACCGCCAACTCCGCCGCCCACCAGAGAACCCATGGCTGCAAATCCGCCGACAATCGAGGCCGCCAGCAACATCGGAAAACTTTGATTCACATATACCATCAACGCACTGACCGGAACCATGGCTCCTGTAATCAGCAACGCACCTTTGTGATTCCATTTGTCAGACAGGTGGCCGGCTAATACTCCCAGAACCGCGGTCGATACAACGCCCACCACATAAATCGCCCCCAGGGCCAGAGAACTTTCGTGCAGTGTGTTAAGCACCAGGTAGGGCAACGCCACACTCATCATCCCGGCGGCAATACCGCGCGCCATCCGAAATGCGATCAGCATGGCAACACTGCCGCGACGGGGCGTCCCGCCCCTTAATTCTGATCTTGGCATTTGATCCGGTATTTTTCCGCCCGCTGGGTCTTCCATAACCGATGATTATAACGCACCACCACGCAAACCTTAATCCCGAAAAAAGGTGTCAGGTACCTTTTATTTAAATAAAAGGTACCTGACACCTTTTTTCGGGGATCTATTTGTAACTGTTTACCGCTCCGCTTCTAAAGCGGGCGGGTTCAGGATGAATCCAGCGGGACATCGGTAAGCAGGCCGGGATTCTTTCCGGCCCAGGCGTTCA
>JAKBCC010000216.1 GCA_021808105.1 Planctomycetota bacterium | reverse complement strand
GCACTGGGAATGGCTGCCGCCGAACGCGCCCGGGAGGAAGTTGAACGCCTCACGGAAGATGTGAAAGTCGGAAAAATTTATAACGGCAAGGTGACATCGATTAAAGAATTCGGCGCGTTTATTGAAGTGATTCCCGGCGTTGATGGTTTGTGCCACATCAGTGAATTATCCGATAAATATGTCAAAAACGCTTTGGACGAAGTGAAAATGGGCCAGGAAGTTCGCGTCAAGGTTATCGCCATTGATGATCAGGGCCGCATCAAGCTTTCCCGCAAGCAGGCCATGCGTGATGAAAATCCGCAGCCCGCAGCGGCCCCGGCGGTCGCCACCAATGCGGCACCGGCAGCCCCGGCCCCCGTGGCGGCATCGACGCCCTCGGCATAGAGTCTGTGGTGCAGCATGACTGAGCCTCCAGCACATCCCGGTGCGGCAGCGATGCGATCGGAAGATTCAACCGCTGATCATTCAGCACGGGAACGCGATCGACTGGACCGCGTGCAACAACTGGCGCGACTGGGCGAACTGGCCGGCGGTTTGGCCCATGAATTAAAAAATCCGCTTTCCACAATCAAACTGAACCTGCAATTGCTGCAGGAGGATCTTGTGGGTCTGCCCGGCGTGGAATCCAGCCGGGCCAGAGTTTCAACTCTGCGCAAAGAGGTGGATCGGCTGGGCCATACGCTTGATGATTTTCTTCGCTTTGCCGGTCGCCTGGAATTGCACAGCAAACCCACACGCCTCAATGATCTGGTCCGGGATTTAGTTGATTTTTTCCGTCCGCAATCGCAGGCGGCCAACATTCGGCTTCATGCCAGCTTGTGCCCGGAGGAACCGGAATGCCCGCTAGACTCCAATTTAATCAAGCAGGCGCTGTTAAACCTGATGCTCAACGCCGTGCAGGCCATGCCGGACGGTGGAGATTTAATTATCCGCACGCATGTGGATCAATCCCGCGTTTATCTGGACGTGGCGGATACCGGATCAGGGGTGGCACCGGGTGCGGCCTCGCATATTTTTGAGGCCTATTACACCACCAAAAAAGGTGGAACCGGTCTGGGGCTGGCCACCACGCGCCGCATTATTGAAGAGCATCGCGGACATATTTCCTTTACCAGCGAGCCGGGTAAAGGCACCAATTTCCGCCTCGATCTGCCGCTGCAATAACTCCCATTCCAACACCCATTTGCCGCCCCTCACAAAGCCGCCGGCTCTGCCGGTGGTACGGGGTGAAAATACAGCGTCGCTTTGGAAATTGTTCCAGCACCCTTCCGCGCTTATTTCGGTTTTACCCCGCACAGAATAAGCAGTGTGGGGATAAAGTTAAAACAGGCGTGCATGGTAATGTCTGTCCAGATATTACCTGTCCGTTCATAGATATATCCCAACGCTACGCCCAGCAGAAACAACACCGGAAAATACTCGTCATACCCTTTGGCAACTGCAAAGTGCATACCCGCAAACAGGGTGGCCGTGATCACAATGGCGATCCACCGGTTGCGCGGCAGCCACGGCCCCTCCGGCCAGCGCCTGCTGCCCGGTTCTTCGCCCGGTGCTGAAGCGTAACGCGTGCTGGTGAAAAGCATGCCAATGAACTGTACGATCCGGCTGGCGGCTCCGTGGCCCGGCCGCGTTTCCCGCTCCTGGGCGGTGCCAGCGGCTAAGACCGCAAGCTTCTGACCCAGCCACGATTGAATCAGGCCGCGGAAAAATAGTTCCTCGGAAATGGGGGCGGCCACCACAATTAAAAACGACAGAAAAGCGAGGGTCGATGGTGAGTGATCGGTTGCCAGGGCCTTAAGCATGGGATGCACAGGCGGCATTTTATGGGTGATGTGTGTGGCCAGCGATTCGGTCACCGCAAGAAGAGAATATAAAATCGGCGCAATGGCCACAAAGCTCAAAACGCCAATGATCAAGCCTCTGGGAATCAGGCCCATTCTGGCACCGAGGCCCGATATTCCCATTTCAAAGAATCGCGCACCTAACAGGAAAATGAGCGCCACCGCAGCCATTCTGCCTATGACATCCGCCAGACTTTCCGCAGCGATCAGGGGCATAAAGTGCAGCGCAATAGGTGCGGAAAGGAACGTGAAGGAGAAATAGAGCATAAGAACAAATAATATAATCGGATAATCCAGCGTATTTCGCCGCGCCGGAGAACTTGTCAACGGCCTGACGGAAAATACGCCCGTAAGGATCAGGACGGAAAGACTCATTGCCGATAGAATGACTAAAATAAAATAGCCGGCCAGCAGGGCGTGATGATGAAGAGTCTGTGGATGGATACGTTAGTCTCCAGAAAAAGGAATATACGCTGAATATTCTCCAGAAGATTGTCGAAACCAAGAAGCGGGAAATCGCCCAGGCCATGTCCGGCCTGCCCTTAACAGAGCTTCAAGCCCGGTGTCGTGACCTGGAGGCTCCCCGGAATTTTTTCACCGCCATAGCCCGCGAACCCGTCGGACTGGTTAATGTTATCGCGGAGGTTAAAAAAGCGTCCCCTTCCGCCGGTGTCATTCGCAGCGATTTTGATCCCGTCGCGATCGCCAAAGCATACACCACCGCCGGGGCGGATGCACTATCGG
>JAKBCC010000100.1 GCA_021808105.1 Planctomycetota bacterium | reverse complement strand
AACATGGTTGGATCCATTTATCCTGCGAAAACTTTCTTGTTACGCACTGCCTGTTTGATCATGGCCACGGCATGTCGGTTGGCAGTGTCACCTACGGCGGCCTGCGCAACCTGACGGTGATGAATTGCACGTTTAATAAAACCGATGCCGGCATACGCCTGAAGTCCAATCGCCACCGGGGCGGCCCGGTAACCGATCTGGTGTATACCCACCTGACCATGAAGGGCGTTAAAGTGGCGGTGCAGATCGTCAGCTATTATCTGAAAATTCCCAAACATCCCCAGCGTGACCACGCCCAGGCCATCACCGCCACCACGCCGATATGGCGGCATATCTACATTCATGATGTCACAGCAACGGGTGGCAAAACGGCGGGGATGATTATCGGCCTGCCGGAAAAGCCCATCCGCGATGTCGTGTTTAGCAATGTACATATCAGCGCTCATGACGGCATGAAAATCGTCAACGCCAATGGCGTAAAATTCCTTGACAGCTCCATCCATGCCGCCCACGGCCCGACGTTTATCATTCACGACGCGCAGGTGCACGGAATAAAAAAATAGATGGAGCGTGCCGGTCGCGACGGTCAAACGCCCATCGCGTAATCAAACTGCAATCCGCGGACAACTCTAACGGCGGTCACGGCTCAAAAAAAGGTGTCAGGTACCTTTTTTTTGGAAAAGGTACCTGACACCTTTTTTTCCACGGCAACGGCCGTTAGCCCGACGCGGAAGCGTCGCGGTTGGATGCGGAATGCGGGTCATGGGAAAAGGCCGTCTTCTTATACGGCACGCGCGGCACCTGTCGCGACGGGCGGGAACGTATTGTGTCAGCAGGCCGGGTTTCCGCGAACAACTCAACGCTGCCGCATTGAGCTAAACAGGTATATCGCGGTTTTGCTTTTCAGGATGGGAGATTTGGTTCAGTTGCCTTCGAAGGGCGGCGATTTCGCTTCGTCGATATCGCGGCTGCCGGCGGGGCCGGCCAGGACGATGGCATTCTTGCCGATGGATTTGGCACGCATGAGTTCCTGATCCGCCACGGCCAGCAGATCGGTAAGATTCTGGGCATCCCAGGGGAATGTGGCCAGGCCGCCGCTGATGCTTAATTTTCCCGAAATCGGGCCGCCGTCGGCGTTCCATGGGTGTTCGGCCACAGCTTTGCGGAACCGCTGGGCAATATTTAACACCGTCCGCGGATGTTGTGAATCAGGCTGTCGGGGGCCGCCTTCATCCCAGAATACCACGGCAAATTCATCGCCCCCCACGCGTGCCACCATATCCCGGTTGCGGGTGCAATGCCGCAGCAGGCGGATAACTTCACGGATAATGGCATCGCCCGCGGCATGACCAAACTGGTCGTTGTATTGCTTGAAATCGTCAATATCAAATAACAGAATCGTTACACAGAAGCGGTCCCGCCGCGCCCGATCCAGCAGATGGGGGACATTTTCCATGAAGTAGCGTCGATTGTACGCACCGGATAATTCATCAGTATCCGCCAGGCGACGGAGATTTTTGAAATTGCGGTTCAATAGCAGCATGGCTGTAAGCCAGGCGGCTGATTGCTGAAGCTGATCGGTAATCCGCGTGCTTTTGGCGGTGCCTTCCAATATCAGCGTGCCAAAATTAATTCCTCGATGCTGCAATACGGCACAGGCCTTTTCCGCCCCAACGGGAAATAGTTGCGCCTGCTCGGAACCGGGAGGTTCAATTTTTAAGTATCCCGGCCAGCGAAAATTACTTTGCAATATTTCCAATGCGACGGTTTGAATGTCCCGGTGTCCGGTTTGCATTTCCTGGGTCAGGGTGATCTGGGCCTGCATGGGGATTTTCAAGGTAGCGGATCCGGAGGCCGCTGCACCGGCTTGATCTTGATCGGCCAGAATATCCGCCAGGGGTTCGGAAGCTGTATCAGGGGTCTCAGCCGCTTTTTCCGCCGGTGATGAGGTGGTAACTTTGCCATCGCGCTTCGGTGGTTTTGCCGAGCGCCCAGGCGCAACATTGGGCACCGGCCGAAATATCTCAAATGCGGGCCGTGGAGGCCCCCCTGGGGCCGACGGATCCATTGGGTTGACACCAGACACTAAACACCTCTCTCTCGCAGGCTCTTGGACAAGACGTGGCCTTACAAGGTTGTTATCTTCAACCTCGGACGCCTCCTTGCGTAACTCACCAGAAACACTCATTTGCCATCAGCCTGACGACAGTTCTACAGCACCTGCCGGCTCCAAAGCCGGCCTGGGTACCCTTCACAAGAGCTTTTCGCCGAGAGCCTTACATGCGGCTCCAGCGTCGAAATGCCCTTCCTTCGACCCTCCTCTGTTGGCAGCGACGAATCACCAGAATTCACTGCGGTAACGTCCTTATGGCAACGCGTACCGCAATCCCGCTGTCGACATACATACTTACTCTAAACTAAACCGGTTCACAACGCAAAATTATTTCCAACATTTATGCGTTTCCACCGCTTATAAGACTTTACGCCTATAAAAATGACACCGGCGGTAATGTTGGGCCTTCTTCCAACAATCCGCCGGTGTCTTGAGGAGGGAGCCTTCCGTTGTTGTTACTCGACGGTTGGCTGCCGAGGGTTGTTACTCTGGATGATCCTCCTTTTCAGAGCCATAGGTATCCCCGACGACGCCGTCGGGCGTAATGAGAAATAATTTATCGCTTAATGGGTTAGCTGATTTTGTATAACGCACTTCCACCTGATGCCGGAACCATTTAAGTGTTTCTTCATCATCACAGGAGAATGCCAGCAGCACATCCCGATCCGGCGCGGCCATATAGAAGTTCTTTCCCAGGTGCGGCCGCAGATGCTTCTGTACCAGGGGAAGCATGATGCGGGCGGCATTGTGCGGATGCTCAATCGGGAAACTGAACAGCGTATAGTTATCGCATCGGCCGCCGGTCATATTGAGTTCGCGCGTGTCGCGAAGAATATTGCTCATGGCATGTTCGTGCAGGGTTTCCTGGTCCACCCCCCAGAGCCGACAATCTTCCATGCTTACCAGCGTGGTGTGTGATTTAACCTGATAACCAATAATTAAATCATTGATCCATTCTTCAAGCATGACTGAAGCTGGCAGTTTGGCGGCCAACGTGCGGGGCAACAGAACCGGAAATATTTCACTGCGCACCAAAGACCATGGATCATCGGCCACGGCACTATCCTGTTCCGGGTCCTGCACCATCAGTTCATCAAAAAAGCGTTTGACATTTTCCGCCAGTTGTTCCGGTTGCTCCATAAACGTGTGATGCAGCGGCGAAACCCGGATGCGCATCCCCCCGACGCTGATCGTCTGATCATCCACCGGGGCTACCGATGTCGCGGGCGCAATATCTTTCGCGAGATCCACCACCGCCTGAATAAAGGGACTTTTAAGCGTGTCACGCACGCCCACACGCACCGCTGCGATGATGCCGTCCTCAACAGGTTTAAGGAAATTGACCGCGTCATACGGTCCGCGGCAGGAGGCGAAAATCACATCCTGTCCATGAAAAACGGCCCAGAAGCGGGCACCCGTTGTGGCTTGTTTCTTCATGATTTTGCGAGCCAAAACCGAAAACATACCCTTGCAATCGGTGCCTTGCGCGGTGCAGGTGACGTGGTGCATGCCCAGTACAAGTTTGGCCGGTTCAGTTATACGCATCGTGTTATAGCGCGCCAGCCATTGTTTGAATCGGGCCAACGCCTGCCGCGAATTCACCGGCGAAACCGCCTCGGTATATTGTCCGCCGGGCCGATCAGATCCCTCTGCCTGATCGCTGCCGGCGGTCATTTGCAATTCCATTTGAATGCTCTCGGACGGATCATGAATCAGCAGATGGCCGTCATCACGCTGCACGGCGGTGAAGTCGCTGGGAATTTCAACCGCGTAGCCGTCACCGTAAACTGTCTTCCAACCTCTCATGAAAAAAACCTCCAAAGAGCCGCGGATAGGGCGGAACTTCCTCACTCTGGAATTACAACGCCAGACCATGAAGAATCTGCCCCGCGGCAGGATTAAATTATTCAACTCTCGTTCGTCGATGCGGCTCTGTGATATGTCAAAACCGCAGGAAACCAAAATGTTAATACTTCTATCGAACCACATGGGGCGAAACGTTAATACAAAAATGAGAGAAAACTCTTCTGGGACGTGAAGCACCGGAACCTGTCCGAGTAATGGCCCGGATTGCGATGCGTCTGAATCGCCAAACCAATAAAATCGCGTATGATGGAATCGCCCATAATGGAGACTCCGGTAATGAGCGGCGGATTATTCGACCAGGCTTTGTTTGATACTCCCGATAAATCGCACGGCAAACGCGCTAGTGCCTCCAGGCGATCCGACGATTCAAAAACGCCCGGCGGCATAAAGCCGGCGGCTCGCGAACCGGTGCCCGAGGAATTGCTAACCGCCGATAATTCCTCTGCTGCGGAGTCTGCACCTGCACGCGGGACGGAGAATCCTGTATCAGAGCCGAATATCCCCCCTCGCCAATCTGCCATAGCGCCTTCCGCAGCGGCACCGGTGCGTTCAGTCAGCGAAATCAATGGACTTATAGGTCGCGTGATCCAGTCGCAGTTGCCGCCCATATTGCGTGTGCGCGGGGAAATATCCAACTTTAATGTGTACAGTAAGGGCCACGCCTTTTTCAAACTTAAAGATCAGCGGTCAGAATTGCCCTGCATGATGTGGCGTAATGATCTCGAAAAGCTTCGATTCAATCCCGCCGACGGCCTTGCCGTGATCGCCGAAGGCGCGGTGAAACTATATGAAGCCCAGGGGCGTCTGCAGTTATATGTCAGTTCCTTGATTCCACAGGGTGCCGGTGAATTGGATTTAGCTTTTCGGCAACTCTGTGACAAGTTGCGCGCGGAAGGCTTGTTTGAGGCCGCCCGCAAGCGGCCCCTTCCGCCGGTGCCGCTGCATATTGTCGTCATCACCAGTGCCACGGGTGATGTATTTCATGATGTCTTAACGACGGCGTACCGGCGCTTCCCCGATCTACATATTATGCTCCTGCCGGTTCAGGTGCAGGGAGCGGCGGCAGCCGGGGCTATTGTGCGGGGCATTGAATTGGTGAATCAGCACGCTGGGGCCATTGGCGGCGTGGATGTCATTCTGCTGGTGCGCGGGGGCGGGTCGCTGGAGGATTTATGGGCTTTCAATGAGGAAGCTGTGGCCCGGGCGATTGTGCATAGCAATATCCCCATCGCCACGGGTATTGGCCATGAACCGGATATTACTATTGCGGACCTTGTCGCGGATTTGCGCGGCCCCACGCCCACGGGGGTCGTGGCGCTGGTAGTTGCGGAAAAAGCAGCCTTGGAGAATCAGGTGGCAGCGCTGGCGGATTTGCTGATGCGCGAATTGACCGCGCGCTGCGGGGATAGTCGGCACGTTCTGGAACAACAGCGGGCCCAAATGGCGGAATGGATTTCGCGACTGGTCCACGCCGCAACACGAAAAATTGATAGTGCGGGCCGACAGATTGCCGGCATCGAACCGCGCCATGCAATCGCCCAGGGCTGGCGGCGGCTGGACAACGCCACCCAACACCTGCGGCAGGGCGGTAGGGAATTTACGCGTCAGGCCCATGACCGTCTGGCGGAAGATGTGGCCGGTTTGCGGCGTCATGGCCCGCAGAGCCAGTATGCGAAATATCAGGCCATGCTTCTTGGTTTCAATATGCACCTTGCTTCCGCCCTACATCATAAGCAGCAGTTCAGCGGACAACGGTTGGCGGATTTGGAGAAACAGTTGGAACTTGCCGGGCCGATGCAGGTGCTCAAACGCGGTTTCACTATTACCACCGATGCCAGGGGCTTGGTGATAAAAAGTGCTGCACAGGTTAGTTCAGGGGAAGGTATTCAAACGCGCACTGCGGATGGCTCAATCGGCAGTGTTGTTTCTTAGGAGCCTGTCCGAGTAATCGCCGGGTTGCGACGGCGTGATTTTTGGCCACCGTCAAGAAGCGGCGACGATGGCGTACCTGACACGGATGGTACTCCGAGGAGCCGCGCCGCTGAGGGGGGCCAAAAAGCACGCCGCCCCGCGGGGTGGGCCTGAAATGCCCCGTCTGCTTTGTTGTCGGATCTCGCAGACTCATTATTGAGAGTCGGCTCGATCCTCCGCCGCGCATACGGGACATTTCAGTCCCATCGCAATCCCGGCCATTACTCGGACAGGCTCCTGGCTCGATGCGGAAGCATCCAGTTGTACGTCCGCTCTGTGCCGAGCTGACGCATAATGCTTCCGCAGCAGACAATTGCATTCCTGGCACGCGGTACGCAATTCAAAACAGGTTGTAAAAAAACCGCGGATTACGCGGATTACGCGGATAATAACGGGCTTGTCATGCTCTACTCTCAACTCTCTCGTATCTGCACTATCGGGCCGCAGCCCGATGCCCTCGTATCCGCGGTGCGGTTCAATGGTTTTGTGATCGTACGGTTGTGCCCACGGGGAAAGCTTAAGAGCCTGCGGGGCAGTGGTTCTAAGCCTATTTGTTATTCGCCTTTAAGAATATAAAAAATAAATCAAATATCTCTTGACATGCTCCTGGTAACGTATATACTATCCGTTATGAATCAGTTTCATAAACCGTTATCAATATGACGGTGAGATGTGAAACCGATTCACGTGAACAATTTTGTTGAAGCCATCAGTTTTGCGGACCCGCAGATCGAAATTCGCAAATGGGCTGGTGGCGAAAAAAAGCGACCCCTCATCATTGGCGCTGGCAAGTCCTGTGCCGGGGGGAGAAACAAGAGTGCAACAGTCGATGTGACTGTTTTAGGTTTTTCTTTTTTGGGAGGTCTCTTATGACTAGTTCGTATGGAAAAATTTCAGCAAGTGTTATAACTGCAGCGGTAGCCCTGGTATGCGGTGTTGGAGTGGCCTCCGCCGGCAACATCCTCAATAACCCTGGATTTGAATCCGCACCGACCACTCCTCCGACGGCTAATGACTGGCAGTACAATGGAGGTGCGAAATGGGATACCACCAACCCGTACACCGGATCGGCCGAGGCAAATCTCAACAATACGGCCGAAGCCAACAACGCGAATGTTTCGCAGCAGACGGCAACGGGCACCATAACCCCTGGGGTAAATTATAACTTCAGTTTTTATTCAGAATTTACCGGTGTGGGTGCCGGCTTTCTGGGCCAGGCTCAGCTCACATTTTTGACCAGTGCCGCTGCGCCTGTCGGCCCCAACACATTTGTTAATTTTCCGACGACAACTTCCGGCTTTGGCACGCAGGCGGGCTATCAGCTATCCAGCGTAAATGTAGTAGCACCGGCGGGGGCGTCGGAAGCATACGTGAATCTCGGTGCCATCACGGGCGCGGTGGCCGGATCATCCGCTCACGCCTATGTTGACAATGTGACCCTCGCACCCGTATCTACCCCAGAACCAGCTTCCTTGGCTCTTCTGGCAATCGGCGGGGTGGCGATGCTGGCCTTACGTCGGCGGCGCGCAGCCTGAATCGACCCCCTCATCATTGGTGCCGGCAAGTGCCGCGCCGGGGGGAGAAACAAGAGTGCAACGGTCAATGTGACTGTTTTAGTTTTTATCTTTTTTGGGAGGTCTCTTATGACTACTTCGTATGGAAAAATCTCGGCGGCTGTCCTGGCTTCTTTAGCGGGCTTGGCGTGTTCGGGCGGATTGGCCGCCGCCGCGACCATCTCGCTGGTTAACGGCACAACCAACAACGCCACCTTGAGCCAAACAGTTGCCACTCCGATGGGCAGCAATGCCTCTGTGGTTGGTTCCTCGGGCTACGGTTCCACGGGCTACATTATGTTTGGGACCGACGTGCCGTCAAATGTTACGTATGGTTTCACCGAGCAAGGAATAGCGCCCACCGCGGAGGACGTGAACTACTCGTATAACACCGGTAACATCGCAACCGTCGAATCGCTTCCATCGTGGCTAACCACAACTACCACTTCTGGAACCACGACAACCACCGCTGCCAATATAACTATGGACCCCAGCCTTACTCCGGCAAGTTATTTCATGGCTGCGGCGTATGGCTACCCTGTGATGTCGGTCGACGGCCAGCCGGCCGCGGGAAGCTACCCGACCAACCATGGTGTGGCGGCTGGAAGCCCGCTGCAGACAGGCGAGGGAGGCCAAAATGGTACGACCGTTGGAACTTTGTATAAGCTTTTTGATATTACCCTCGGTGCAGACACCCCCAGTAATTTCAAGCTCGGCGTTATTGCCCCACAGGGATACGATGCGCTATCGCAAATACAAGTCTCCGATGGGTCGGCCTCAAGCTCGGTAAACGTCGACCCCGCGCAAAATCTCGCCTTCTATTTCTTCAATATCTCAGGCGCTTCGGCGGGCGACACCGTGGTGGTTTCCGCAGCAGCCTCTCCAACTGTTGCTGGCGGCTATTTTACCCACAATCCCTATGGGACCAGCACGGACCTCGTCGGCATGACCTTCGATGCACCGACGGTATCAACTCCTGAACCTGCCGCGTTGGGCGTGTTTGCCTTGGGCGGTCTGGGAATGTTGCTAATCGGCCGCAAGCGGGTAACCCGCAGGACGGCTTAATTCTAACGATTCCGGTGGAAGCGTTGCGGGCGTTCCGCGACGCTTCCACCTTTTTCGATTCCATCCCTGCGTAAGGGTTGGTGCGAAAATAGCTACTTTTGGCCGGGCGTGTCGCCCCCTGATTGGAGACCTATCATGAATACCAACCGTTCCATCCCGATGACCCGTAAATCCGCCAAACGCGGTTTTACCCTCATTGAACTGCTCGTCGTTATTTCCATTATCGCCCTGCTGATCGCATTACTGTTGCCGGCACTGGCCAGAGCCAAGGAAGAGGCGCTGACCACTGCATGTGGTGCTAATATGCACAGCATTGGAGAAATCCTGGCGGAATATGAGAATACCTATGAGGGGAATATTCCATCCGGAAACGCCTATATCAACGGCAGCTACAACCTGTATCCTGCCGCTGAATGGAATATTCTTCTATACACCTATAATGCCGGGCTGGACCCGGTGCGGTACGTTCAGTGGAACAATATCGGCGGCACGACCCCGAATTACCCAGTGGCTTCGGAATCCGGAACCGCTTTCCTTGGAACATTTACGTGTCCGGCTTCGCAAATCAAGCCAACGCTTGGGCCGGCATGGGGCGTCCAGGTTGGCTGGTATTGGTCGAGCTACGCCGCCAATCCAAACTATTTCTGGACTTACGCCGGGCCGGGCTGCGGTTATTGGGACAATATTGACAAAGTCAACATGCGTGCATCAAACGTAAGCAACCCCTCTACAGCCATCGCCATCGGTGATGCGACACAAACGTCGGAATGGGGTGGCAGTTGGATGATCATGAGCGATTGGATCCAGAATAGCGCAGGCAACCCCAGTGCGGCTCAGCCCTATGTCAGTGACCCGAACTACCTCGTGCCGGCCAACGGATTTTCCTCATCGGAAACCGTGAATCAGGATATTCTGCAGCCGGGCCAACCTGCGATCAACAATCAGACCGGTATGCGTTATCGTCACATGCAGACATCCCTGAACACGGGCGAAGCCAATGGTCTGTTTTTTGACGGCCACGCCGAAACATTGCCGATCAACAACAATGTCGCGGGTGCCGCAATTACCTCGCCGGCGGCCAATGGGACACGCGGTTTACGGATGCAGAATATCTACAATCCGGAACTGCCGTCCACCATCGGGTTGTTCTGATCGGCGGCAAACTACTACAGGCCGGGAAAAATTATGAAAAAATCGCAATCACATAGAGTAATCAAAAGCGGGATCGCGGGCATCTCCGCGATCCTGCTGGCCGCACTTTGTGGCGGGGCCATGCCGGCGCAGAAGACGCCGGATGTCCCCGCACCTGCGGGATTACATTGGAAGCTCACGTGGGCCGACACATTTAATCATGGTGCCACCGATCTGAAAGGGTGGCATTATGAACTCGGCGGCGGTGGCTGGGGCAATGGTGAATCCGAAGTTTATACCCACTCCAGGAGAAATGTGTTTGTCGCGCATGGCAAATTGCACATCAGGGTCATCGGTAAGAAACGCCACGGTAACGTCCATTATACTTCCGGGCGCATTACCACGCGTCATGTCTTCAGTCAGAAATACGGCCTTTTTGAATTTCGCGCCCGGCTGCCGCACGGCACGGGCCTGTGGCCGGCAATCTGGATGATGCCGGAAAAATCTTCCTTTGGGTCCTGGCCGCAATCCGGGGAGATCGACATCATGGAATCCCGTGGTAATGGCATTGGTCAGGTGCAGGGGAGCCTGCATTCCGGCAGTGCCGCCGATCGGGATTTCACCCAAACCAAAGTGTATCAATTACCGCATCATGAGCTCACCACAGGGTGGCATACTTATGATCTGGAATGGGAACCGGTGGCTAATGCCATGCACCCGAATCATCGGCAGGTTCAGATTCAATGGTTTGTTGACGGACACTTATACGAAACCCAAAAGGGCGGATGGACGGTTCCAACCGCAGCCGGCACGGGGCATCCCAATGCGCCATTTAATCAACCATTCTATATAATTCTGAATATGGCGGTCGGCGGTAATTATGTGGGAGGCAAAACTCCCGGCCCCGGACGCTATGATATGGAAATCAATTTTGTCAGAGCGTATGCTCTGGCGAAAGCCGGACATTAAAATTTCCTTTTGAGAGGTTGGTGAAGGACATGGGATCGGTTCGAGAAATAGCCAAGGAACTGGGCATTTCGCCCGCTACGGTTTCCCGGGCGATTAACAATCACCCGGCTGTCGCGGAAAAAGTGCGCCAGCGCGTGGTGAAAGCCATGAACCGTTCGCGGTATGTTCCCGCCGTTGGTAAGCGAGAAACCATGAACATAGCGTTCGCCTACACCGGCGATTCATCTCTGGGTTCGCCCTTTGATGCGGCCCTGATGCAGGGTATGAGCCAACGCATGGATCAGTTTGGTTTTGACCTGCTGATTCTGGACGTGCGGCGCGCGGTTTTACCGCATGAATCTTTCTCCCAAATGTGCATCCGTAAAGGAATTCGTGGAGCCGTTTTGCGCACCACCACCGAAACCCGGCGTACCTGCGAGGAAATTGCGGCGGAAGGTTTCCCGGCGGTGGTGGTCGGCGACCGCTTTATTTCCGACAAAATAAATTTTATCGCCAGCGACAGCCAATCCACCAGTCGGGAGGCTGTTGCGCATCTGATTCAACTGGGACACCAGCGCATTGGTATTGCCATCAATGTCGTGGATGATTCTGATCATACCGACCGACTGAACGGCTATAAAGAAGCTTTGATTGCTGCGGGCATGGCCGTGGATGAAAAATATATTTATCGCATACCCGCCCATCGGGAAGGTGGGGTGCAATGGGCGCGTCGCCTGGCCACGCTCCCGGATCGTCCCACCGCGCTATACTGCACTGATCCCATGACCGCAGTGGGGGTACTGGGAGAAGTGCAGCAGATCGGCTGGAAAATTCCGGATGATTTATCCATCATCGGTTTTGATGATTCGGATCTCCGTTTCCTGACCTACCCGGCGCTGACCGCCGTGTGCCAGGATGCGCAGGAAATTGGCCGCGAGGCCTTTGAAGCCCTTAGCAGCCTGTTAAGTTGGCCCAGCAATGGCTCGGCGGAGCCGCTGATTCAGCGCGTGCTGCCTACCCAGTTGGAGCTTCACGGCACCACCGCAGCGCCCAACAAGGGTAAATAGACCGCCGTACGTGGCGCGAGGGTAGGTTTAACTCGGTGTAATGACGGCTTGTCTGCGACTGCTGGACCGAACCGGGGCAGCCCGCTGACGGTGCGCTTAGAGATTGTAGCGGGGATGCCCCTATGCCGACGTTAATGCAACCGACGGGAAGCCGAAAGTGGACTGCGGTACACGTTTAAGCTGCGGAACGGCAGGGTGCCGCCGAGATAAATTATTTTCTATGTTCCAACAGATTGGAGGAGATAGCCCATGGCGAAATCACTGAACTTTGCGAAACAAAAATCATCACCGCTGGCGCGCCGGTCCGCAGCTTATTCGCTGCTGATGGCTGCGGCGCTAAGTGTTTCCGCAGCTTCGGCCGGGGCATCCACAATTGCCGCGCCCGCGGTTGCGGCTCCGTCCGGTCTGCAATGGAATTCAACATTCAGTGACAACTTCAGCAGTGCTTCCTCCCTTAACGGCTGGACGTACGATCTGGGCAATAACAACGGCTGGGGCAATGGCGAATCGGAAACGTATACCAATTCATCTAATAATGTAAATGTATCAGGCGGTAATCTTAATATTCAGGCCGTTGGCACAGCCGGTGCCGGGGGCACGTCTTACACCTCCGGACGCATTACCACGCAAAGTCTTTTCAGCCAGACCTATGGTCTTTTTCAGTTCAGCGCCCAGTTGCCCGCCGGTGCAGGGCTTTGGCCGGCGATCTGGATGATGCCAACCAATTCAGTCTATGGCGGTTGGCCGCAATCCGGCGAAATCGACGTGATGGAATCGCAAGGCACCGGCACCAACCAAGTGCAGGGCAGCCTGCATTCCGGAAACAGTTATAACAGCCAGAACACGCAATATCAGGTTTATACGTTGCCAAATAACGGCTCTACAACCGCCTGGCACACCTATGATTTGCAATGGGAACCTCTGACCAACGGTGCCGGCGGCACACAGGTGCAGTTGAATTGGTATGTTGATGGGAATCTTTATGAAACCCAGACCGGCGGCTGGACCGTGCCGTCAACAGCACCGGCGGGAGATACCAACGCGCCATTTGATCAAAGCTTTTATATCATCATGAATCTCGCTGTGGGCGGCAGCTACACCGGTTATCAAACTCCCGGTGTGGGCACGTACGATATGAAGGTGGGTTATGTCAGCGCCTATCAGGCGGCCTTGCCGCAGGTGACCGCTGCGTCTGCAATTGACAACGCCACGAATTATCAGGCCAACTCCGCATTTAACGGCAATAATTCCGGATCGGGTTTCGGAAAATGGAATGTACAATTCAATTATTCCGGCCCCACCGGCGGCCAGGGTGGCGGCAACGGGTTCATCAGTAATAACAGCGGTATTCCCGTCGCTACGCCCGCATTTGATATTTATGTTTATCCCGGATCAGCGGGGGACACGGGCCTGAATGCCGACATTACCACAGCTACACGGTCATTTTCCGGCGGCCTGGCTGCGGGTCAATCCTTCACAACGGATCTGAATCTCAGCAATGGCCAGACCACCGCCGGTAACGGCAAGCCGGCAAACCCGGCCTCCGCTGATTCCAATATGGGCTGGCGGCTGCTGGATGCCTCCGGCAAGGTATTGTTTGCCATGACCGCCTTCGGCGGCGGATCGTCCTACTGGTCCACCGACTCCAGGGGCACAATTCAGCAGGCAGATATTCTGTACAACTTCAAAATTGATGACCTGTTCAAATTCACCTTGCTTAACACCGCCGGAGATTATTCACTTACCGCTTCAGGCAATACCAGCACGGGACAAGCCGTGATATTTGCCGGCCAAATAAACATGCTTTCCGGCGGCCCTACGCAAGTGCAATATTTTGATAACAATGGCGGCAACAACAGCGATGTGCAATGGAGCCAGATGTCCATCACCGGCAATCCAGTCCCGGAACCCACAGTTCTTGGATTCGCCGCCCTCGCCGCCGGAGGACTTGTTTTAGCTTCCCGGCGGCGGCGCGTGCCGTCCCCCGTCACAAGATAAGCGTACGCAGTTAAGTTGTGCGACAAGGATGCGTGCTTGAAGGAAAATCCACCCTGCGATTTCGATACCCGGTACGCAATCCGAAGCAGACAGTAAAAAAGACCGCGGATTACGCGGATCTCGCGGATAAACACCGGGCTTTCGAGGTTATTCGCTCTACTGCTCACCTGATCTATCGGGCCGATTTGCTCTACTTTCAACTCTCTAAATTCTGCTCTAATCGGGTCGCCCCCCGATTCCGTATCATACGACCGTATCATACGACCGTTGGACAACCGCTGAATCATACCTTATCATGAATATTAGCACCTTCACAATCGGCTGGGCCAGTATATTACACCATGAAATCAAAAATTGCCGCTTTACAAACCAGTGAACCTCTCTCTACTGCCGCTTGCGTTAAACACTACTTGTT
>JAKBCC010000099.1 GCA_021808105.1 Planctomycetota bacterium | reverse complement strand
TGCTGCTGACACATTTTCAGCAGTAAATCCGCGTCCCGCAGATCCCCTTCGATAAAGGTAAAGGACCCATTGGCCGCTAAATCCGCCAAATTCCGTCGTTTATGTTCCAGCGGGTAATAATCGCTTAAATTATCCAGCCCTACGACTTGATCTCCGCGTTGCAACAGTCGCACAGAAAGCCGCGATGCGATGAACCCCGCCGCGCCCGTGACCAGAATTTTCATTCATCAACTCCTTTATGATCCATACAGCGGGCAAGTTGCAACCGATTCATCATCCTTATCCACCCATGCATATCAAAATCGCCGCAGGCGCTTTTGTAACCAATAGATAATAACCTGGCAGTATTCGTCTAAGTCGCCGCCGCCTTGGCCGCTCCATTGCTTTATAAGCTTCTTCAACTCGCCGCGTTTTAAGGGTACAGCCCCCTTCTTTCCCAAGCTCTCGGTGAATCCACTAAGCACCGCTTTGCGGTTATTGACAAGAAAGGGCAAATTAAGGTTTAGAACGCCCGTAAGTTCCGCGTCGAAATTTGTGTCATCCGAAGCGATCTCTCCGTTGGGCTTATAACGGATAAGTTCCTCAACCCGATGGTGTGGATCGGCCGGATTTCTGGACAGATTCTTGTTCGCCTTTGATGCGTCGCAGTGCAGGTAGCCGTTGGTTTTTCCAGAACACGTGGCAAGCAGATTCTTGTAATCGAGTTGTTCCTTCGCATATCGCGATTGCGGGTGCCAATGCTCAGTGGTGGTGCCGCCGCCCTCGTTGCGGATTCGCCGCATGCAGTAACAGCATAGCCCGCGCTGTTCCTGCACCAGGCATCTGCGCAGCGCCGCCTTTTCTTCGTAATTGTCATAGGTCGCTGGAGGTGACCGGCGATGGCGTGTGAGGCTTTCCGGTTCTCTGCCTTTCGCGATGTTCCTCATGGCGTGGATTCCAGGAACTTCAGCAAGGTATTGGCGCGCGTCACCTCTGGATCGTCCTTGCCTATCGCGCTTGCCAGTTCTGTGATTAAGTCCTTTGCTTCTACGAAGTTTTCCCGGTCAACCGCTTCCGCGAGCCTCCGCAGCGTTTCTTCAACGTCATGATTGCGGGATTTTGCGCCCATCAATTCTTCGAGCACCCGGTTGGAATCCACTCCGTAGGAGTGATCAGGAACAATTATTTCGCCGTTCTTCAGCAGTCGAATTTCTGCGGGAGGCAGTTCTCCAATCATTTGCGGAGAATGGCTTGTGCATACAAATTGTATGGAAGGAAAAGTCCTTTTCAGGTCGCTTGCCACGCGCCGCTGCCAGCGTGGGTGTAAATGCACATCAAGCTCATCAATAAGCACCAGTCCAGGGGTCTCCGCCAGCACGCGCGGTAATGGGCCGTCGCTGGGGCCTGATTCGTCGGCCGGAACCAGGAACGCGTTCTGCGTGACCGCCCTGATCGCTAAATCAGCCACCAGCGCCAGCATCATCCGTTGACCGGCGCTTAAATTGTTGAACGGCATGGCACAGCCTGCAATCGACAGCACAATCTCCCTGCGATCCGCGTCATACCAGACCGCATCGGCGTCCGGAACGCAGCTTAAAATTGCCCGCCGCACAATCTCGAATCCGGCGCGCATTTTACCACCGCGGTTGCCGGCCGCCGTAGTTTCCCGGAGAAACCATTCGCGCAACTCGGCGGGGCGGATCCGTTCATTAAAGCAATCGTAAAAAGCCGCCCAGCGCTGCGCTTTGCCATGGGTTTTAACATCTTTAGGGATGCGTTCATTGGATGAAATCCACGCCCTGCCCGCACCATAATAAGCCAGCACCGGGCAAACCATCTTCGCCCCGGCCTCGTCGCTCTGGTAAATATGCGCGATGATGCGTAATGCCTCTTTGGCGTCCAGATTGGTGGTACGCTGGCCCTGGGCCCGGATTTGTCGGGTCCATGTGACAACCTCTCCGCCTAAGGTTCCCCGTGCGCCGATGACGACAGGGCGCTTCTGGATAAACTGGGTTCGATCTCCCCGTTCTTCAGATTCCACTCTGATTTCCGAAGGTAGAATGTTTCTGCCGCTGTTACGCAGAATCGTATCCGGTGGATTGACCAGCCAAATTCCCGCAGCCACGGCCAGTGCATCAAGAATGGTCGTCTTACCAGAGCCGTTCTCGCCTACCAGAAGCGTAAATTGTTCATGCAGCGCAACGCTTTGCCTTTCAAAGAGCTTAAAATTTTCCATTTTCAGCGTGTCAATTCTCATGGTGGCCGTAGTTTAACCGAAAACAATCCCGCTGGCATAACGGCACCGCCCTTTTTCCGATTTGCAGGAAGCCGCGAGTGCGCGAAACAAGGGCTATCGTCGCCGGTAGCCGCCCCGTTATTCTCACCCATTTACCACATAAGGCCGAGGGAAATTGGCGGACCGTCGATGGGCTTGTTAAAATTCTTTCCAGTTGAGGAGATGTTAAAATGGGTGATCAAAATAAATGCTCCAATTGCGGACGCGAAATTGGTGCGCTGGAGACCACCTACCTCTGGCAGGACCATCAGGTGTGCGGCCAGTGTCATTGCCTTGCGCGTTAATTTCGGACAGGCTCCCGCGACCGCCGGCGCGATCCACTCTAAAATCGCGGCGTGCGGTATGCAATTCAAGATAGACCGTAAAAAGACCGCGGATCACGCGGATCACGCGGATAAGTGCCGGGGTTCGACCTTCGGGATCTCCATACGCATCACTCCCCGCGCTATTTGATAAGGGTCAAGGCAATCCAAAGTGTCTTTTCCCTATGGCGATATTGCAACGGTCCAAAACCAATCTGCGCTATTGAGGCTTGAGAGCAGAAAGTCGAAAGCAGACCGCAGGAGGTTTTTTGCCACCGCGACAGCCACTCTTTTGTGCCAGCCGAATTTGCTCCACTCTCTACTCTCTCGAAACTCTGCTCTATCGGGCCGCAGCCCGATTCCCTGGTATCCGCGTAATCAGCGTGATCCGCGGTTTAATCCCGTTGCGTCCCTCAATAAAAATGACCGCGGATTACGCGGATTGTGCGGGTAGACTCCGGGGTTCCCAAATCTCAAGTTTCAAATTTGAAATCTCAAAGTCGCGCTATTGAGGCTTGAGAATGGAAAGCAAAAAGCAGACCGCAGGAAGCGGTGTTTTCCTCGGCGACATCCGCTCCCATGCCTCAACTTTATTTGCTCTTCAGTTTCACCTGACGTGGAAACCCTTACTTTCAGCAATTCGGCCAGATCACCGGTGTGTATCGGTAAACTGCGGCACTCCGCCATGGCCCGTAAAAAATTCTTTTCCCCGGGTGTGAGGCGGTCATAGCGTTGGCGGTGCCGCGGGGCGGCGTAGGACGGATAGCCTCTTCGATGAGTTGGAGCGTGGACGCCGAGTCGGCTACTTCAATAATCAGTTGGGCGTAGAGCACCGTGGTGATAACCCGGTGGTTCGTTCGCGGCACTGGATCAACCACCGGATTAATCATCCGGTGCTCTACAAGTGACCGCGACGACGGCGTACCTGACAGGGGACGTTAAAAAAGACCGCGGATCACGCGTATAAAATTTGACTTTTGCTTAATTTTCCGGGTATATTGCTTTCTTGTTTAGCTAATCTAGTGGAGCGAGCCGGGAGGCGCAAAGGGTTCGTCTGGCTTGGGCCGTCGCGAAGTTCGTGCGCGGTTTGGCCCTCATGCTGGTGTACTGGAAGGGGTATGAGAGTAAGATCGGATCAACGGGGAGTCGGTCATGAAAAGCTTCCACCCGCTGCGCTTAACGGATGTCTGCGGCATATTTCGCCTTCTCAATGACTTGCGCGCCCTGCGTCAGCAGCCGCAGTTTTGGAAACAGCCAATGTTGTCCGGTTTGTGTGGTCTGACCGGTTCGCAGGTCGGCATCAGCGTGCAGAGCTTTGACAGCACTCCGACAGACTTAACCCGGTCGGTCGTGGACGTTGTCACGTGCGCCCGCGAAACGCAACGCGACCACCTTCTTCCGGCTTGTCGCCGCGGTCATCCAGTCGCGTTTTCGAGCCGCACGGAAATTATTCAGTTGATTGCGGAGGCCCGGATGCGTGCGTGCACCAAGGCCGGCGATAACCGCCCCTGGTGTATCAGCGGCGAGGTTCCCATGACGTATAAAGATTTCTATTTATGTAGTTTTATCACTTCATACCGCCGCTTCAGGAGCCCTCTACGCCACCAGTGGCTTTTGATGCTGGCCCCGTCCAATAACCGCTCTTTCCAACTCCGGCATCGCCGAATGGTTGAGTTGTTCCACCAGGAATTGGCCCGCATCACGCCTGGGGATGTTGCACCCTGCGCCGGGGCTGCTGCGATGGCGCAGCTTTCTCCCCGCCTGCGCCAAACCCTTGATCTGCTGGGAACCGGCATGGGCGAAAAGCAGGTGGCCGTGGAGTTGGGTTGCAGTTGCAACACGGTACATGGATATGTGAAGGAACTGCATCGGCGCTTTGCGGTCAGCACCCGTTCCGAACTGCTGGTGCAACTTTACGAAACGCGCGGATTGGCGCAAACTTGACAGAGTACCAAATGAGTAAATCTCAGATCATTGGCCTTGGAGCCGTGCGGCAAATATTTGGGCTGCTGGGGGAAATCCGCGAACTGCGCGCCGATCCGGCGGCATGGCGACTGCATTTGCTCTCCGGCCTCACGGCACTCCTGGGAGCCCAGGTGGGCCTTACCGGCGAAATGGAATTACCCTATACCCTGGATCGCATGAGGCCTACTAATCCCGTTGATTTTGGCTGGCGCGGCGATCAGGAACGCATAGCTTGGCGGGAATACTTTTCCCGCCTCGACATCTCCGATGATCCAACCTGGCAGGTAATCTATCCGCGCGTCGGGCGGCCGCTGACACAATTCCGTGATCAGTTTATGACGCCGGCGCACTGGTATAGATGCGAACATGTTCAGCGTTATCGCCGCGCCAGCGGCGTGGACAGCTTCATCATATCCCAGCGCCCGCTGCCGTGGCTGCGGCGCGACCATGTTATTTACATGCTTCGCGGCTGGGGAGAACCGCCACTGTCATTGCGGCATCAGCGCATTATGGAATTATTTCACAACGAATTGGTGATCATGCTCCAGCGCGATCTGGATAATGGTTGTTCCGACTCCTTGCCGGCGGCGCTAAGCCCGCGCCTGCGGCAAACGCTCCATCTGCTTTTGGCCGGCCATGCCGAAAAGCGGATCGCCGCCCGCCTGATGCTTAGCCGTCATACGGTGCATCAGTACATTAAAAGCCTTTATCAGCATCTGCACGTGTGCTCCAAAGCGGAACTACTGGCAAAATTACTGGCCAAGGCTCCTGCCGCCCGCATGACGTTTGACATCCCCGGCCTGCCCCGCGTTCCCCCGGCAGTTAGGCCACCCACCGCGACGCGGGGATTCGAACAAACACTCCGGGCGTCGGGGCCATGAGCCGGTAATAAGGTGTAAATCTCCCCACGTTAATCCTCCCCCTGCCTCCACTACCTCCTAGAGCAGTCCGGTAAATGTGACAGCAGCACGTATAAACAACTACGTATAAATACGTATTGCATCTTCAACTGCGGTATGTCACAATTATGTTTGTCACCTGATGTGTTTTCAGGAATTGAGGGTTTGTTTGCGCAACCGTTTGGAGGAGGGACCAGAGATCATGGGAAATAACAAGACGGCTGACAAAAAGTTTGGCTGGCGTTTACTACCCCGGAAGATGGATACATCCAACCCACCCAGACCACGGTTTACCGCGCACTACCGCAGCGCAATTGCGGCGCATGTCATCGCGGTAACGGCATCTGTGGTGGCGACAACCGGCGCGGCGCAGGCCAGTGCGGTGATCACGACGAACACCTGGACGGGGGGCGGGGGCAACTCTTTTTGGAGTAATATATACAACTGGTATCTCAATGCTGCACCGTCCAACGGCTCAACCGTGACCATTGGCAGCCCGGCAACGACTGCCGCTCCCGCAGTGGATGATTATTCGGTGACTCCGCCAACACTAAGCGCTTTAACAATTGATCCTGACAGCGGCATGGCTGTCGCCGCGGGCGTTGATCTTCTCATCGGTGCCGGTGGATATGTCAACGACAATGGCCGGATAACACTTAATTCCAGCGCCGCCAACGCTAACACCGGGCTGGGAATTGACGGCACAATGACCTTGGAAGGAACAGGCAATTTAATTCTCAACGCCGTGCCGGGCGGCAGCCTTTTCACCGCCACTATCTATGGCGGTAACACACTGACGCAGAATTCCGGTCACACTATTTCCGGTACCGGTCAAATTAACGTAGCGAGTTTCACGAACAATGGCACAGTGAATGCCAACTCCAATGGAAATAATCTGCTGCTGCAATACAGCATTTCCGGCACGTTTGTGAACAACGGCACCTTCGAGGCCACCAACGGCGGCACGCTTACTTTCGGCAGCGGCCCGTTCATCAATACTGGTACCATCCTGGCCGACGCCGGAACGGTAGTGCTTAATGGCTACACCAACCTCACCAACTCCGGTACGATGCAAGCCGACACGGGTGGATCACTGGAAGAAAATTCAGCCACGATTAACAACGCGGGTGGCACTATCGAAGCCAACGGCGGAACTGTTCTGATTAACGGCGGCAGCGTGACCGGCGGTACGCTTGCCAGCACCAGCGGCAGTGAAATTGATGAGCAAGGCGTTACCCGGCTGCCGAATGTAACGCTTTCCGCCGGCAGCAATCTCTACGTGCTGGATGGCTCGCATATTTATTTTATCGCCGGCGGTGGCACCAGTGTCACTACCACCAACAATGGGACGATCACCATTAACAAGGGCGGCACCAACGCCAATACCAGCATCGGGATTGGTGGTACCGTTGAGCTTGCCGGAAGTGGCTCCATTGTTCTCAACGGCTTCGCCGGTAACTGGGAATCCGCTTGGATTAATGACCTGGGCAACAGCAACCTTATACAGGATTCGCGCCATTCCATTTCCGGTGCCGGTCTGATTAATGTTGACAGCTTTACCAACAATGGGACGGTCAACGCCGATATAAGTGGAAGCACATTGCTACTGGAAACCAATGGTTTGGCCTACACCAACAGTGGAACCTACGAAGCCACCAACGGCGGTACGCTGGATGTTACGAGTGTGGCCAACTTTGCCGCGGGCACACTGACCGGCGGAACCTATCAGGTCAACGCCAACAGCACCATGATCCTGCCTGGCAACATTACCACCAACGCCGCCACGATTATCCTCAATGGCACCAATACTACGTTTTCCGCCATCAGCGCGATGACCGGCAACACTGGAATCTTCAAGCTGGAAAACGGGGCGACCTTTACCACAACGGGCAATTTCACCAACAGCGGAACCCTTTCCCTTGATCCCAGCACACTGGATGTTACCGGCAATTTAGTCCTGAACGGTTCCAGTATTGTGGCTATTGGATTATCAGGCACGCAAGCGGGGCAATATGACACAATTCATGTGACGGGTTCCGCAACGCTGGCGGGCACATTATCACTGAATCTGGGTAACGGATTTACCGCATCAGTTGGCGACAGCTTTAATTTCATCACCGCCGGCGGCGGAATTACCGGCACGTTCACCAACGCCGGGCCGATTGATGTCAACGGCTACGTGTTTGATCTGACGAACACATCCAATGGATTGGGGCTGCAGGTGGCGGCGGTTCCCGAACCGGCGGCACTGGCGCTGCTGGCCATCGGTGGATTGGGATTCCTGTTGATAAGGAAGAGGGCGGGAGTTAGATATTGACATGTTTCGCCGGGGCATCGGGAGTTTTTGACCGCGTGTGTGGTTGCCCCGAATGTCCGGCGGTTGGTACTCTTTCACTGGAGATTTTTATGAGAGGTCAAATAATGGATTCCAAGCAACGTGCATCAGTTATGGCAAAACAATGTCTGAAAGTTGCCTGCCTGAGTGTCGGAATCGCGACAGCGTATGGTGCCGGGGCCGGCACCGCGTCCGCTTCTTAAAGGTGATAGCTTTGACACCGCGTTTGGCAATTCAGGCACCGCCACGGAGAGCACGATTGTCTACGATCTTCAACATGGCAACACTTCCGCCGTCGAAACCTTCCTCAATGGTGTCCCGACATCCAGCGTTGCGGTCTCTGATGGCTTCGGTGTGCAGCTTACATCGGCTCCGCCGGTATCGCTCTCCGGAGACTTGGTTAATTTTTCAAGCCCCACGACCGGCGGTACGTTGATTGCCAATGTCGTGCCGGAGCCTGCGGCTGTTGGCCTTTTTGCCGGTGGATTGCTGGCCCTGCTGCTGGCACCATTGCGTTTATTCCGCAAGCGGTAATTATGGGAATCACGGTTTGCATGATCGCCCGCAATGAACGCCCGCGCCTGGCGCGGGCGATTCATTCCATTGAGGCCGTGGCTGACGAAATTGTTCTGGTGGATACCGGTTCCACGGATGGTACACCTGATTTGGCCCGAGAACTTGGAGCCAGGGGCGCTTTCTTCAGTTGGTGCGATGATTTCTCCGCCGCGCACAACAGGGCTGTCAGCCTGGCAAGCCAGGACAAATTACCCTGCTTTCCCTCAGGTGATGCCGAACCAATGGCCAACGGTAGTGCTAAGCTGCGAAAAGCGGAAATATGGCTGCGCATAATCCGCGATCCGATCTGCTGTTCAGTTGTCGAAAACCATCTGCCTCGCTAATAAAAAAGCCGGTAGCAGGCCGGCTGTGTGTTGACCGCGCACCGGCGTTGCGCAGTGGAGCGCAGGAGGCGCGGCAGTGTCGGCGGCAGCCCCTCTCATGTTCCAGCCGAATTTGCTCTCCTGCTCAACTGTTCTACGTTCGCGTGCTCTGGCGGCTTCGCCGCCCCATCGGGGCTTGAGAGTAGAAAGTAGAGCAGTAGACCGCAGGATTAATGTTTCGGCGATAGCCCCCTTTTTGTTCCAGCCGAATTTGCTCTCCTGCTCAACTGTTCTACTTTCGCCTGCTCTGGCGGCTTCGCCGCCCCCCCCTGTTTAGGGGAATTGTTTACGGTTTTTATGGGAATATACTTATCCGCAGGGCTGCATGGACGCGGCAGGGGCCGCGAATTTTGGCCCTGCGGGATGGCAAGATAATTAAAACCCATCTTAACCCAGTGGCAGGAGACACAGTTGACAAGGGATAACCGGGCGCAGGGCCTTTGAACCTGCGGCTCGCTGGTAAATCTACGGGCCTTTTGCTGGTAACGACCCCCGGCGACGTTCGCAGGGGAAAGAATATTTTGCGATTTCAGAATTTCAGGAACATCTTTTTGGGAGAACCTCCATGGCACGCTTCAAGTCACATCGGCGCGGTGGAAACTCCGCTCACAACGCTGCGCTGATTTTGGCATTGACAGCCGCGACGGGACTGGCGATCGTCCCCGCAACTCACGGGGCGGCATATAGCATTACCGGTCTGGGCTTTCTTCCGGGCGGCTCCGCCAGTTACGGCTATGGTATTAATGCTTCCGGGCAAGTCGTCGGACCCGCGGCTATCTCCGGCAATCGCTACGATAGGCACGCTTTCCTTTACAGCGCAGGCGCTATGGCTGACTTGGGCACGCTCGGCGGGACCTACAGCTACGCCTCCGGCATCAATGCTTCAGGGCAGGTTGTCGGCGGCGCGCAAACCAGCTCCGGTGCGTATTACGCCTTCCTTTACGGCGGGGGAGCCATGCAGGACCTGGGCGCATTGGGCGGGACCTACAGCTACGCCTCCGGCATCAACGCTTCCGGGCAGGTCGTCGGCGGTGCGGGAACCAGCGCCAGTGGGGAACACGCTTTCCTTTACAGCGGGGGTACCATGCAGGACTTGGGCACATTGGGCGGGGTCTCCAGCAACGCCTTTGGCATCAATGTATCGGGGCAAGTCGTCGGCGGTGCACGCACCAGCTCGGGTGCCTATCACGCCTTCATATACAGCGGGAACCTGATGACTGACATCGGGACGCTCGGAGGGAACTACAGCTACGCCACAGCAATCAATGCTTCCGCACAGGTCGTCGGCGAAGCGCAAACCAGCGCGGGCAGCTATCACGCCTTTGACTACACCGGGAACATCATGACCGATCTGGGAACACTGGGCGGCTTGCGAAGTTACGCGTTTGGGATCAACGATTCCGGGCAGGTTGTCGGCGAAGCGCAAACCAGCCCCGGTGTGTATCACGCTTTCCTGTACAGCGGAGGCATCATGCAAGACCTCAATTCTCTGATTCCCACAGCCAGCGGCTGGACGCTAAGAGAAGCCAACGCCATCAATATCCTCGGCGATATTGTTGGTTCCGGTACGGACCCACAGGGCCATATTGATGCCTTTTTGCTTACGCCGGTACCCGAACCGGCCACAATAGCCCTGCTGGCGATCGCCGGTGCGGGAATGCTGCTGTTGCGAAAACGGCGGGGAATTAGATAAGTCCGCCATGCATGGTGCCGGCGACTATTTGGGGTTGCATTTGGCACCTTTACGGTGGGATCGCAAGAGGTTACACCGCCGACGGCAGGGTTGGCTGCATTCCCCCCGCGAACGTGTCGACAATCCCAAAGCCGGTGCCGAAATAAACACATCGGGCCTCAGGCAGCCTCCCGGGACTGTAAACAGTGTCCCACTGCGATGACACCTGTTTAGGCGTCTTGTGACGGATTTTTATAGGAGTATACTCACAAGCGGGGCTGCACGGACGCGGCAGGGGCCGCGAATTGTGGCCCTGCGGGATGGCAAGATAATTAAAACCCATCTTAACCCAGTGGCAGGAGACACAGTTGACAAGGGATAACAGGGCGCAGGGCCTTTGAACCTGCGACTTGTGCCTTTTTTCTGAGGAAAATTATCATGGTTAATCAAACCCAGACGCAGACGCATTGTCACACGCATAAACGTCAAATGAAAATCTCGGCGGTATCCAAGCTCATGGTTATGGCCGCCTGCTTTACGCTTGGCTCAACGAGCGTATCCACGGTCATGGCGGACACGGGCGCGAGCGGGGCCAATGGGGCCAACGCCACGGATACCACCCACAATCCGGCTATCGCTACCGGTGGTAATGGCAACAATGGTGCCCAAGGTAATTACCTTAATGGGGGCGGCAATGGCGGCAATGGCGGCGCGGGTGGCAATGCTTATGCGACAGTTACCTTCGGCCTTCCCTACAACCTCTATAGTGGGACGGACAATGCCTTTGCGACTGGCGGAGATGGCGGCAATGGCGGAGCCGGCTATAGCAGAAGTTTCCTGCCGGGATCGGGTGGCGTCGGCGGCAACGCGGAGGCCGGCATTAATATTGGAACAGCAGCCAGCCCCTACAACGGAAATCTGTACGGCGGCGGAGTTCACGCAGCCAGCGGATATGGCGGCTCTGGACACTATGGCGCTAATGGCGGCAACGCCACCATTGACGCATCGAGCATTTATGCCACCGGCGATGTAGAGCTTACCACAGTTGCCACGGCGAGCTACGGCGGACGTGGCCAGCTGACTGGTGGTAATGGCGGGACGGCCTCGTTGGCATCCGGACCGATTTTTGGCCAATCCACCGCTGGCGGTATTGTCCGCGTTGAAGCCGATCTAACCGGCGGCACTGGCGGGTACGGCGGCACTGGCGGCAACGGTATCGACGCAACATTAGGCACCAGCGGAAGTAGTGCCGTGCTGGGTTCGACCACCGGAGCTTTAACCCTGACCCAATATGCCACCGGCGGTACCGCTGGCGGCGGTGGGGGGACTGCGGCAGGGAAAGCTGGCAATGCTTCTTCTACTATGGACTTGAACTTTAATACGCTCTCGAATGTGCTGACGCCCAGCTCCCTGACGGTAAACAACTATGCAATTGGTGGTGGCGGCGGATTCGGCGGGGATCTGTCCCTGCAGACCAATGGCAGCAATGCGGGAACATCTTACGCTGAATCCACCATCACCGCAGGGACCGGAATTGATCTGAATGTTGCTACGGGCCTCTCTGGCAAGGGCGGCGGAGCGTCGAATGCCACCGTCAGCAGCGCCGGTAACGGGGCTGCCGGCACGGCTTTGGCTACCGGCACAGTAACCAACAATGGAAATCTTACAATCGTCAGTACCGGCCAAGCCAGCGGGGGCGGATATAGTGATAACGGCAACGGAGGCCAGGGCGGAAATGGTGTGGCCGTCGCCACGGGCACCGGCGATGGATCGGGCAGCGTTGTGGTCAACGCTTATGGCTACGGCGGAAGCGGCGGCAGGGGCAGCACCACCACTGGCTTTACCGCTGGCAGCGGCGGTGCGGGGACCGCTACAGCTGTTGGCACCGGTGCTGGCAGCGGCAGCGTCACCGTCGGAGCTACCGCCACTGGCGGCGCTGAGGGAGGCATCGTCACAGAAAGCGGCCTGCAGGGAAGCGACCTGGCCGGCGGAAACGTGGGCGCTGCCACCGCTACGGCCACGGCCACCGGGCTGGCCTCCAGCAGTGTCAACGCAATAGCCTATGCGAGCAGCGACTATGAAGGAGCCACCATTACTGTCACTGGCTCAGGGCCAGCCTTAGCCGATGCGTACGCCACCGGATTGGGTGGAACATCCAGGGCCTACTCAGACTCCCGTGGCGGGGCGGTCTGGGCGGTAAGGGCTCTCGCCAGTGCTCCCGTGATTAGCGGGGCGACCGCACATACCGAGGCCTTTGCCATCACCATGGGACCCACCCGCAGTTCATCCGATGCCAATGGCGTTCAGGCGGTCGCTTATGCCTCGGCGATGCCTTCCAACAGCGACGCGAATGCCGCTTTGGCCGGCACGCCGAACGTGCGCAGTAATTTTAATGTCGGTGGCAACGGCACCGGCCCGGTCAGCGATGTGGTGGGCTTGATGACACTGGCGGCCAATAACATGAGCACCGGCTCGGCCACCACCTACCACAGCGAGGTCGATTGGAATATTAACCCCGCACAATTGGCACATGGCCAGCAGAATATTCTGGTGGGCCTGCTTAATGCCAGCTCCTCAGGAACCGGTACGGTGAGCTTTGCCCTTGATCTCAATGGAACCACCACCACCGAGCTTAACGCGGCGAGCTTCGCGGCTGCTGATACATTTTTCACGGACCATCCTCTGAATCTCGGGGCTATTGGAACCAGCGCCTTCACCCTGAATTTCCTGCTGGACGTCACCCCCACAAGCAACGGCGCCACGTTTGATCCGAACATTATTTTCGGCAACGCCACGATGGGGTCAGGGCCGGCAGCCCCCGAACCCGCTTCGCTGGCCCTGCTGGCGATCGCCGGTGCGGGAATGCTGCTGCTGAAGCGGCCACGGAGGTTCGTGGCAGATTAGGACGATGTCGCGAGATAATTCCAGAACACGAGCGAAAATCACGTATTTCCTTTTTTTTAGGAGTCAAATCATGGCTAATGCATTTAATCGGACAAAAAACGGATGGACCCTTCTTGGCACGTTGGTTGCCGGCATAGGAATTGCCACGGTAGTCCCCGATGGCACAGCCGGCGCTACCGTGGTCGCCAATAGTGGCGGCGGTTACAACATAGCCGGCACGGTTGATCCAACCAGCACTCTTACAGATACCTATCTGCTATTCCTCGGATCGGATTATACATCTCTTGGGGCGGCGTATCTGGGCACGTTTTCCGCCAATACCGCAACCAACTATAACGTCACAGCAAGCTACAATGCCATTAACTACATGGGGGGATCGCCCTCATATTATTGGCTTTTGGGGGTTTATGACGCCACCAACGGCAACATCACCGCAGGCATGCGCACCTCGGAGGCAACCACACTGATCAGCGCGGCCACACCGTTCAGCCAGTCTTTTCTTGAAAAAAGCTACTCCTTTGGCCCTAACAGCGGCACGTTAATACCAGAATCCGCCGTGGCGCAGGCACTGGCTTCTGCTGGCAGTACCGCGAACAACGATTTGTTTTCTGCAACTTCAAATTATCAATATGATTTCAGTAATTTCTTCTATTCAATTCCCATTAATCAGACGGGCACTCTGGTGAATTTTTCTAACGCATCCAATGGAGGCTCCGTTGCGGTAACGTCTGTAACGCAAATTCCCACGCCCGAACCGGCCACGTTGGCATTGCTGGCGATCGCCGGTGCGGGGATGCTGCTGCTGGGGAAGCGGCGGAGCCGTGCCGGGAACTCCTGTTTAACTGTCTAAACATCTGCTCTGGCGGCTTCGCCGCCCGATGTGCCGAGATCAGGTGAACAGATGAACAGGTGACCGCAGGAAGCGCTGTTTTGTCTCGGCGGCAGCCCCTCTCATGTTCCATCCGAATTTGCTCTCCTGCTCAACTGTTCTACTTTCGCCTGCTCTGGCGGCTTCGCCGCCCCATCGGGGCTTGAGAGTAGAAAGTAGAGCAGTAGACCGCAGGATTAATGTTTCGGCGATAGCCCCCTTTTTGTTCCAGCCGAATTTGCTCTCCTGCTCAACTGTT
>JAKBCC010000098.1 GCA_021808105.1 Planctomycetota bacterium | reverse complement strand
AACCATAAGAGGTACCTCCACGAAAATCGCCTTAACGTGCCGGGAAAAGAGCTATAAAGGGAAAGCCGCTCGTTCCACTGCAACGGCTTATAACTCCAATCAGGCATAATAGTCAATTTGCCGGGGATGTCCTGGGCATTTTTTTGAATAGAAACGGGGGGTTAATTGGGGCCAGGGTAGCGCTTAGCGTCCATGGTTTGTAACGCAGGCATCTTGCCTGCATCCCCGGCAGGCGGGACGCCTGCGTTACAGGCGTGTCCGCGAATCATAGGCAATGAATAAAAACGCGGCCATTTTATATCGACAAGCATGGGTGCGCCCGGTTATAATAGCAAGCGATCCTGAAGCTTCGTGGCTGTAAAAAGTGCCTTCGCGGCCTGCGGCATATTGAGGAGTTCACCGATGAAAGCGCGTTTTGTATCGCTGGCTGGTGTTCTGATCACCATGGCCGCCTCGGCCCTGCACGCAGACACTATCACGCTTACCGACGGACGGGTTATTCAGGGGCATCTTGACCGAAGCGGCAACAAATACGTCATTACGCCGAACCACGGCTTAGCATTTACAGTGCCGGTAAAAGATCTGGCGGGCATTGAGCTTGGCGGCCCGGCCACCCCGGCAACAGATGCAAAAAATGCGTTCAGTGCTTTGCAATATCATATCGGTCGCCAAACCAGCCTGAAAACCATTATTAAATCCATCAGCTATTTTATAGCACACTACGGACATTCCGCCTTTCTGAATAAAGCCCAGACCGAGCTGATTCAGTACCAGCAATATCGTTCTCTGGGCTTTGTCCGCTTTGCCGGCAAGTGGATGGCCGCACAGCAGGTAAAAACACTTCAAGCCCAGTCCAGAGGAAAAATGGAGGCGGCGTTAACGCAATACAAGACCGGAAGATTTGAACGCTCCCACGCCTTGGCACAGGCAGCCCTGAAAATCAACCCCGGTGACCGCGATGCCCTGATTATCCTTGGCGCTTTGGACTACCGAACCGGCAATTTGGCCGGGGCGGCGCGACACTTTTCCGCGATACTGGCAAATAACCCCGGGGATGTGATTGCCGATAATGATTTGGCGATTACCGTTTATCATCAGCGACAGCAACCGCGGGCTTTGATCTATTACCGCAAGGCCTTGAATCGCGACAGTTCCAATCGACTGCTGCTGGATAATATTTTTATTGCATTAGATCATTACTCGGGCAACCACGTTGCGATGCTGTATCAAAACGTGCACCATCTATTCACGCAGGCGGATGAAAAAATGCAGACTGCCATGGCCCGCAAGGGGCTGTACCGTATCGGTGCCGCGTGGGTTCCCGCAGCGATTCACAAACGAATGGCAATACAAATGGCTGCTTATGAAAAACAGAAAACTGCCCTGCAGGCCCAATATGATTCCGCTCGATTATATCTGCATGGTGTAGAACAACAGATTCAACAGCTTGTGACGCAGATGAATTCCATCAATGCGTCCATTGGCTACCTGCAGGTAGAGCAAAGTTACAGTTACATGCAGACCGGCTTTGTAGACTTAAACTACCAGGCCCTGATGAGCGGCTACATGGCGCAGTTGGCCGAAGTGCAAGCCCAGAAAGCCACGCTTCAGAGTAAGGAAATTTCTACCCTGACGGTACTGAAACAAATGCGGCTTCAGGCTAAGCTGCTCGAAAAATCAGCCCCGGCCAGAGCATTCACGGTGCATCAGCGCATGATGCTGCCCGGAGATTTAACCCATGTCCCGCCGCCGGCAGCCCTGATGGTGGCCGCCCCACAATTGCCGGTTAAAGAATAAGCTTGGAGGCCGGCTGCTGAATTTGTCCGGCCGATGCCGCCTCCGGCTGATTAATGCCGGCGGTGATGGCTTCCTGTACCTTGCGCATCAATTCCATGTACTGCATTTGCGATCCAATTAGCTTTTTCAGCAGCGGGTGCATGGCCACGCTTTGTTGCAGCGACTGCGCCTTTTGCTTTTCGGCAATCTCAATAGGCTGCATTGAGGCTTCTTTCATGGACAATTGCTCCACGAGTTGCTCAAACTGTTCCAGCAAACTTTTGGCTCCGATGTCCAATTCAAGCTGACGCGATAATTCCCTATAATCTTTGATGGCCTCCTGATTGCCGATCAATTCGCCAAGTTTGCGGGCTTCCGCCAATAACACATAATCTTCGGCCACCGAAATCTCCTTTGTCGCGTGGGCACATTCACTCATACCATTGCTCGGTCAAGCCTGCAAACAAGCTTGACCGACCACCAGTATAGCCGGTCTTTATCCACACACAAATTCCGGCCGCCGCACCGGCCGCAGTGCGGGCGGCGATTTCTCCGGGCGGGACCGAAATAACGCGCGATCAGAAACAAAATCACACCGTCTGGTCCAGCGGCAGCGGGGCGCGGCCAAGGTGCGTTCCACCACCGGCAAAGCCGGCGGCTTTGTGAAGTCTGTCTGCAACGTCTAACCACATCTCGCATCCGGCAAAACCGCAGCACCAGCGCATTAACACAGAACAGGCAGGCGGGACGCCTGCGTTACCTCTTCTAACTCCTAACTCCTAACTACTCCGTTACTTCCGTGGCCTCGTAGCCGGCACCGCATCCTCATGTACCTGCATAATCGTCGACGGGGGTGGCGGCGGCGGAGCCACCGCAGCGGTAGTATGAGGGGCCAGAACACTTAACACAGTAACGACGTGCGGCTTGCCGTTGGGCCGGTTGGGCAGCGTTACCACAACCAGGGCGTGAGGACCTGGCGCATCCAAAAGTGAGGCTTCGCTGTTATAGCCCGAAGGGGATCGCAGGGCAGATTGCGGCCGCAACGGTGCCTTTCCACACCCCGCCAGCAACATAATTCCGCCGACCAGACCAATGCTTTTCCAGGCAACTGCCCCACTTGAACCATTTAAGCGCGATGATCTTTGATGGCGTGCCATGTTTACACTTTCTTTCCCGCGGCAGATTGCTCGTCGATAAGCCGTGATACTTCCATGCAGTCTTTATCCCCGCGACCGCTTAAATTGACGATTAAAATTTGATCGTTGCTCATTGTGGCGGCCAATTGGACCGCGTAGGCGATGGCATGGGCGGATTCCAAGGCTGGTATGATTCCCTCACGCTTCGCTAAAAGACTGAACGCCTCAAGCGCCTGCGCATCGGATATGGAGACATACTTCACACGGTGGGTATCTTTCCAATAGGCGTGTTCAGGCCCCACGCCCGGGTAATCCAATCCCGCGCTGACGCTGTGAACATCGGCGGTTTGGCCATCACTATTCTGCAAAACATACGAAAGCGATCCGTGCAGCACGCCGGGCTGCCCCATGCTTAACGATGCGGCATGTTCTCCGGCCATCATGCCGCGTCCCCCGGCCTCAACGCCGAAGAGTTTGACTGTTGCATCATCCACGAAGGGGTAAAACATTCCCGCGGCATTGGACCCGCCGCCCACACATGCCACAATCGCATCGGGCAGGCGACCCAGCATTTCCAGCGCTTGCCCGCGTGTTTCTTTGCCGATCACGCTTTGAAAATCGCGGACAATTTGAGGAAACGGGTGCGGCCCCACCACGCTTCCAATAATGTAATGCGTATGCTCAACGGAACCCATCCAATCACGCATGGCCTCGTTGGTTGCATCTTTAAGCGTTCGGGATCCGCTTTCCACCGGCACCACCCGCGCCCCCATAAGTCTCATGCGAAATACATTCAGCGATTGGCGGCGAATATCTTCCGACCCCATGTAGACATCACATTGCAGTCCAAACGCCGCCGCCGCTGTGGCCGTGGCTACGCCGTGCTGCCCCGCGCCGGTCTCAGCGATCACGCGTTTTTTTCCCATTCTTAAGGTCAGCAATCCCTGCCCGATCGTGTTGTTGATTTTATGCGCACCGGTATGCGCCAGGTCTTCACGCTTCAGATAAATCTGTGCTCCACCCGCCAGGTCGGTGAGGCGCTGTGCGAAATACAGCGGCGTTTTGCGTCCCACAAATTGCCGCAGGTAATATTCCAATTCCTTCTCAAACGCGGGGTCGTTCCTGGCGCGTTGATATTCCTCGGATAATTGGCTCACCGCCGCCATCAGCGTTTCCGGGACATATACGCCGCCGTAGGGGCCGAAATGCCCCGTGGTATCCGGTACGCGACTGGTTGCCGCATTGCGACCAACGGACTCGTGAATGGTTCGTGATGAAAGCCGATTGGCTGCGGATGCTGAAGGCTGGATAACCACGGTAGAACTCATGACAACTCCTGCAATAACCTCTCTCCATCATAGGAGCGGGGTAATGATCCATGCAAATCCTGGGCATGGCACGGCTGTTACCCGCCGGTTTGCGTGTAGGTGCGGGCCAGATAATCGATAAGCTGCACCACCAAGGCGGTCCAGCCGGTTTGATGCGAAGCCCCGATTCCGGCACCGTTATCGCCCTGAAAATATTCATAAAATAAGATAAAGTCCTTCCATAAGGGATTATCCTGGAACATGCTCTCGCCGCCAAAAACCGGACGCTGCCCCTTATCATCGCGCACAAAAATGGAAATCATCCGGCGGGCCAGCTCCTCCGATAATTGCAGAAGATTAATCTCCTCTCCGGGCTTGCCCGGGCGCGGCACCTTCAGTTGCTCGCCGTAAAAGCGGTTGTAGGTTCGTAGCGACGTGATCAACAGATAGCTCGTCGGGAACCAGATGGGGCCGCGCCAATTGGAATTGCCCCCGAAAGCTCCATCCTGTGATTCCGCGGGTTCATACTGCACCACCCGTTCACTGCCATCAATACGAAGACGGTACGGCTCATTAAGATAATGGCGCGATAGCGAGCGAATGCCATAGGGGGAAAGAAATTCATTTTCATCCACCACGCGCGACAACGCCCGCCGCAGTCGATCACCGTGGCAGATACTTAGCAGGCAATGAGACCCATCCGCGCTCCACGTGCAACCCACGGTCCGATTGTTGACCTGTTGCCGAAATTCTTCCGATTCCAGACGATCTTTGATGGCGGGCAGATTTTCAATCCACTTTTTCTCCAGCACTTGCGCAGCATACAGCGGAATCAGGCCTACGTTGGATCGCAGTCGCAGAGGCATGCTCTTCCCGTCGGTCGTGGTGATTTTGTCATAATAAAATCCGTCCTGCTCATCCCACAAACCATCCCCGCTGCGCATCGAGCCGTTAATCGCCTTGGATATAGCCAGGAAATGATCAAAAAACTTCACCGCCAGGTGGCTGTATACCGGATCATGCTGCGCCAGTTCCAGTCCGATCATCATCATGTTCAGGCAGAACAGCCCCATCCAGCCGGTGGCATCCGCCTGTTCGAGTTTTTCGCCGTCGGGGAGTTTTTCACTGCGGTCAAATACGGATATATTATCCAACCCCAGAAATCCGCCTTCAAATACGTTCTGCCCCTGGCTGTCTTTGCGGTTGACCCACCAGACAAAATTCAACAGCAGCTTGTGATAAACCCGTTCCAGAAACGCCCGGTCGCCTGCACCGTTGTTGGTCCGTTTTTCCTTGTTGTAGACACGCCAGGCCGCCAGTGCCTGCACCGGCGGATTAACATCACCGAACGCCCACTCATAACTGGGCAACTGCCCGGATAAATTTTGAAAGCGTTCGGAACAGACCAGTTCCAACTGGCTTTTAGCCATATTGATATCAACATAGCACAAGGTCAGGCAGTGGAAAGCCCAGTCCCAGGCCGCAAACCAGGGATATTCCCATTTATCCGGCATGACAATAACATCGTGCGCTTTAACGCGACGCCAGTTGCTGTTGCGCCCGTAAAGACGCTGTTCTGGTGCCGGAAAGTCGCCATCCCCTTTCAGCCATTGTCGCACGTCATAATTATAAAACTGCTTACTCCATAAAACTCCGGCGATGGCCAGGCGCTGAATTTGCCGCAGTTGGTCGTCACAGGTCGGCGGAAGCATGTCGGCGTAGAACGCATCCGCCTCGGCTATACGCTGGTCAAAGACTTCGCGGAAATCCTTAAATGGTTCAGCAAGTTCACCTTTCACCAGCACCACTTCCACAACTTGCGTTTCTCCTCCCGCCAGATGCCAGTGGTAATGCGTGGCGGCTTTCGTGCCGAAAGGCTGCTGATGCACCTTCGTATGATGGCCATCCACCACATATTCATGAAACGCGTCCTTGACCGCCGGATGCGTGTTGGGCGCTCCATAAAGCTTTTGCCGATTGGTCTCATTGAAGGTAAAAAGCGTCTCCATCGCGTTGCGGCTGTAAAGGCAATAGCGGCCCAATTCCGGATGATCAGCCAGCAGCGTCACATCCCCCGAGTCGCATGGGCTTTGCAGTCGAATCACCGGCTCTTTTCCGGGCGGCACGTTCCAGGACCAGGTATTGCGAAACCAGAGCGTCGGCAGAATATGCAGCTCGGCGGCCTCCGTGCCGCAATTTTTCACGGTACACCGGAAAAGAATCCGGTGGGTGTCCGCCTTGGCGTATTGAATCTGAATATCAAAAAAAGCGTTGTCGGAAAATACACCCGTATCCACGAGTTCATATTCCGGCTGCGTGCGACCGCGATGCCGATTGATCTCCACAAGTTCCCGGTAGGGAAATGCAGCATGAGGATAGCGGTACGTCATTTTCATATAGGAATGTGACGGCGTATTGTCCTGATAAAACCAGTATTCTTTTACATCTTCACCATGATTGCCCTCTGCATTGGTGAGGCCGAACATGCGTTCTTTTAAAATCGGATCGCGGCCATTCCAGAATGCCGGCGCAAAACAGAGAATCTGCTGATCATCGCTGATTCCACCAATGCCGTCTTCGCTCCAGCGATACACTCTGCTGCGGGCCATATCATGCGTGAAGTAATTCCAGGCGTCACCATTGGGGGAATAATCTTCGCGCACGGTGCCCCATGCCCGCTCTGATAAATAAGGCCCCCATGCACGCCATTGCGGCGCGGTTTTCCCATCAGTGAGGCGCCGTTGCTCCGTTTTATTGTCGGCCGAGGAGGGTGATGAATTTGCCGCATTGGCCATGATAGGTCTCCACAGTTAAGTTCCTTAAAGCACGGACGGTCCCCAAAGTGATTCCGCCAGAGCTTCAGGCCATGTCCTTCATAACGACTTTGCACGAAAATTTCCAGTGCTTTTGACCGCGACATGACCACAACACGCCCCGGCTATCGCTCGGCGCAGGATCCTTCGGCGAAGATCATCGCGGAATCCGGTAGATGATCACTTATTAAGTTTTGCCAGAGATTCGTAATATTGTTGCACCAGAGATTTATATTGCGGCAGCGTCTGATGCCGCAGGGCGTTGAGAATCATGTTGCGTTCCCGCGGCGGCAAATTACCCCACTGTCGTTTATTGGAGTTAAACGATTTCAAATCCCCGGGATTCATGACCCCGCCGCCGGGAATGTATGAGCTTTTGGCCGCCTGGCTGGGCGTCATGGGCGGAGTATTAGACCCCTGAGATTGCTGCATGGACATGGATTGCTGCTGCTGCGACTTCTGCTTCTGCTGACCCGAGCTTTTTCCCTGCGATTGCTCGGCAATTTTAATAAGTTCGTTGAGCCGGGCAATAATGCTTTTTTGCACCCCCTGCGTCTTAATACCGGCGTTCGCCGATTTGAGCAGCCGGGCGCTGGTGTTCATGCCTTTGAGCACATCCTGCAAGTCGGCATTGATCTGTTGCTGGGATGGCTGTGATGCGGCTTTAAGGGGTTTCACCCAGGGCCAACCCATCATATTAAATTCTGATTTGTGACCCCATGCTCCACCCTGCGGAGCGACAGTTATGGAGTTTGTGCTTTTGGGCGATGCGCCCGGCCCGCCAATTGGCTTGCCAATATGAAAGGGCAGAATCAGCGGTGCTCGCCCTCCGGATGCCCCCCCATTCGCGGGAAAAGCTTCCAACGCAGGTAATGCGGCCACCATCCCCGCCGCCATAACGCCTGCCGCCACAACTCTACACGTACACCAATGTGGTCCCATCGCTTTGTCGCGTCTGAAAATCTTTAACGCATGGTCCATGGGCATTCCTTAAATCACAGGCCCGATTATACCCAAATTACCGCAGGCAAGGATACGTAAGAAAAGCCAATCAAATCTTTAGCACTGCCAGGCCTGTAAAACAGGATCCTGATTTACAGGCCTGGCAGTGCTAATCGCAATATTTTTCCAGATATTCCAGTATCAGGTGCAACACCACCTCATGGGCTTCCTGAATCGCGGCAGTGCGCGAACTGTTAATCACCAGAGCCTGATCGCAATGGGCCAGATTTTTCCCGCCGCCTTTGCCCAATAGTCCGATGACCTTTCCCCCCCGCTGCCGCATGATCTGGCTCGCGCGGATGAGGTTTTCGCTATTACCACTGCTCGAAAATACCACCAGCACATCACCACTCTGGGCGAACGCCTCCACCTGCCGGGAAAATACGCTCGCGAAATCCCAGTCATTGGCGATACAGGTTAAGGCCGTTCCATCTGCCGCCAGGCAAATGGCGGGCAACGCTCTGCGATCCGCACGGGAGTAGCGACCCGTTAATTCTTCCGCCAGATGCAATGCCGCAGCCGCAGAACCGCCATTGCCGGCGGTCAGCAATTTTTTCCCGCCCAGCAAAGCGGATGTGACCATTTCAGAAATCGTCGCAATTTGCGGCACTTGCCCGGATAATTCTCCAATGACACGGGAAGAATCTTCCACGCACTTAAGCATCCAATGATGATTATTTGACACGCAAACTCCGTTAAACAAACACGTTATCCGGCACGCACTTACCCGTTCAGGGCTTCAATTTCTTCCGGACGTAATTTCAACGCACACGCTTTTGCCGAATCTTCAATGCTTTGCGGCCGACTGGCTCCCGGAATCGGGATAACCTGAGGCCCCTTGGAAAGCAGCCACGCCAATGCCACCTGATAAATGGATACTCGATGCGATGCCGCCATACTTTCCAGCAATGGCTCAAAATGCCCCAGCGTTTTCGCACCGCCGATGCCATTGAGCGGACTCCACGCGAGAAAAGCCAGTTTTTTGGCTTTGGTATACGCCAATACGCCATCGGTTTCCGGCTCGCGGTGTTTACGGGAATATTCATTTTGCACGCTGACAATATCGACCACCGCCTCGGCCGCTTCCAACTCCATAACCGAAAAATTACTCACACCGATAAAACGGATTTTGCCTTCCTGCTGCAATTTTTTCAAACATCCCATACTTTCCGCCACCGGATATTTCGGATCAATGCGATGATATTGATACAGGGTAATACACGACGTGCCAAGATTTTTCAGCGAAGCTTCACAGACAGTGCGCAGATGCTGCGGTGAACCGTCGCGTTCCCACCGCCCGCCCGGCCGCACCAATCCCCCCTTGGTCGCCACCACCAGACCGTCACGTTTCGCCGGCGGCAGTTCAGCGAGCGCTTTGCCTATCAGCCGTTCGTTATGGCCCGCTTCCGAGTCATCCAGGCAATAACTATCAGCGGTGTCAATAAGCGTTATGCCGCAATCAACGGCGTGATGAATCACCCGAATGGAATCCTGCTCCGACGGGCGCTTGGCCGGCACCGACATCGGCATGGAGCCAAGGCCGACACAACTGACCATTAACCCAGTCTTACCCAACTGACGTGTTTGCATGGCAAATACCTCCGCAGCTTATTGGCACCACAGCTAAATCTTAGCCGCATTACCGGATAAAGCCAATTTCCGGCGCAACCATTCACACCGCAGGGCGTGGCAATAAATCCGGGCGGGACACTGGTGTGCGAGTTTCCAGGAGGAACCATGCTTTTAGCGCCGGTATTTACGCCGTCGATTTTGCCGCTTGCCCGGAAATTTTGTCAGGCGGCACCGCAGAAAGTTTTTCCCGCCTCGGCAACAGCCACTCTTTTGCGCCAGTCGAATTTGCTCTGCTCACGCGGTCAGATCTCATCTCTTAGATCGAGCCGCCGTCCGATGTGCAGCAATATGCTGTCGGCCCGTTGGCTTATCTGTGAAAGACCGCGATCACAATTGAACTCGCCGGACTGGACAATTCGCCTGGGGAATTCGGCGCGTGTTGCAGTGATAAGCGCGTGTGCATCATGCGACCTGTTGGCACCCCGCTGACGCGAAAGCCGGTTATTACCACGCCGTTGGTAGATTGCAGACTTGGGGCACCGATGCGGTAACGGCGGACAAGTTTCATAACTGACGGGAAACGAAGATGCACAGATAAATCAGAAGACGGCGTGCGATTAATAACGGCAACACGCAGCGTATGATCAGATCTTGCAAAGGCAAATGCACTCACGTTCAGGCGCGTGTCAAGATTAACTTCCACGGGCCTGCCACCGCGCTGCATCACGTCGGCAGCCGCCAGCATACCATCATAAACCGGCATGATGTGCAGGTGCCCGCCCGGCCCGATTCGCAAGGGTCCGTACCAGCCCGGAAATCGATCCACGCCTTGGGACATGTGCAGATTTACTCCCGCCCCGCCGGCCCCGGCGATGCCCAGAAGTGTATTTGCCGCCCAGAGCGCAGATGCAAACGTGTTGCTGACTCCCTGCGTCCCACCACCGGAGACAGAATTCATTTCACCAAAACGCACCGGCAAATGATAAGGATCTGCAAGCCGCACAATCCGACGCATCTCATTGCTGAAGAGATTGCAACTGGCTCTAAGGCCGAGCAAATGGGCAATGCTGGCAAACTTCAGAGATCGCGGGTTTTTAATCCACGATCCCATTGGATATTGGTGCAGCGATACGATACCCAGTCGCGCGTGTTCTGTGTGGAGGTACCTTGGCAGATGATTGAACCATCCCTCGCCGGAGAATGCCGGTCCTTCAATTTTGATTGTGTTTCCCAGATAAGGGGCAATGGCATGGTAATAACGTGTCCACCGCCGCATGTACATCTGATAATTGTTGTGCGCCCACCACGTTCGGTGCCCCAGACCTCCCAGCAGATTTGGTTCGTTGCCGATCTCAAAGTCGGCAATGTGCCGGCGGCCAATATATTTTTCCGTCGCCTTGACCAATTGCACTGCCAGGGCAGGGTTATTGACCGACAAATTTAATCCCAGTATGTACCGGCAGCCGGTTAATTGCGCCAACTCCCGCATACGCCGCAGGGTCTTTACATGAATGTCGATGGACACAAATTTTGGCCGAGGGTGAACCGCAGGCAGATCGAAAGCCGCTTCATTCTCGGAATCACCGCCAATGCGCAGCAGCATCGGCCCCGTAAACTCCTCAAGTTCCTTGATTGATCGGGTCATGGTGGCAAAACGGCCATGTCCTTTCCTGACCATTCGGCCGATCAAACCCCATTCAATGGAATATCCCATAAACATGCGCGGAACCGCCGGGCCGACGGGTTTCAGATTAATGCGCCCGGAAACACGATCGCTTGCAGATGCGTGCGGTCCCGATAGGGCGGCACCGTTGCACATCACACCGGCCTGCAGGGCAGCGGCTGCCACTACCAAAGCCGAAAGTGATGCATCGCAAACTCTACTGCCCCGCAATTTATTTTTCATGAAATTATCCTTTCTTGTAGCCGTTCACGGCCTCTCGGCCAGTTCAAACTCACGACGAGCCTGACCACAGGTAAAGCTTACCTCCCCCCCAGAAGAAAAGTAAATAAATTTCCATAAAAAAGTTTGGCATAAGATTTCAGCATTACATACGATTCGTCCGAGAAAAGAATTCGGATCAAAGGATTGGTCAAAGCGGCATGGATGTACCTACCGAGCAAGCCTATCAACAACACGTTGATGAATTGACGGCGCGACTCGCCCAGCGCGATGCCACCATCGCTGCGTTGCGTCAGCAGGTCACGGAATTATCCAAGCAAGTCGCTGATCTGTTGGCCCAAGCGGCCCGGTTGTCCAAAAACTCCTCGAATTCCTCCAAGCCTCCGTCCAGCGATATTGTCAAACCACCGCAACCGCCCCTGCCGCCGGGAGAAAAGCGTTCCATCGGCGGCCAGAAGGGCCACCCGCGTCACGAACGGGAGCCTCTCACGCCCGCACAGATTGACCGGGTGGTGGATTACCAAATGGATTGCTGGCCACTTTACCGGAAGCGGTTACCGTGGCTTACGGCCAGCGGATGTTAGAGGGATTGCGGAATATGTTTCATGCCATCCACCAGCGAAAGGCGTTGGATGCACCGGTATTCCGACAAGCCTTGGAACAGGCCCGCGATGATCTGACGGTTACGGGCTTGGACACCCCGGAACACAAACCGGCCCAGAACGTGGCACGACGCTTCCGCCAGAACGGGGAAGCCTGTTTTCGATTTATCACGACACCAAGCCTTGGGCCTGACAATAATCTGGCCGAGCAGGCCATCCGCTTTGTCGTGCTGGATCGCCATGTCACGCAGGGAACTCGCAGTGAGCGAGGAAAGAAGTGGTGTGAGCGAATCTGGACCGCCGTCGCCACCTGCACTCAGCAACAACGCAGCGTCTTTGAATTCCTTCACCAAACTATCAGCAATCACTTCGCGGGAAAACCCACACCCTCTCTTCTCCCCTCAGGCCCGTGAACGGGAACCAACAACCGAACACAAGCCGCCCATGCCATCGGTATCAGCGTGCGGACGCTGCAGCGCAAACTTTCCGAGCAGCGCTCGCCCGAACTGGTATGGTTCCGCCCGGGCTCGGCGTAATGCTCTTCCGCGCGGTCGGGCGGCGTACCGGCACCACGCCCGCGGGCGGCCGCAAAAGTCGGTGCCAATCCGGAAACAAAATGGCGCGCGGTGGACATCTTGGCCGGACACCTTGCACCGCCTGAATGCTCCGATGGCGTTGAATCGCGGATAGCCCACGTCCCAATAAAAACTTGCGCTGGCATGGTCATTGCATATCAACTTGTTAGCGCGGTGACCGCCGAAAAAAGACGTGCCGGTGGGACTACGGCAACAAAGTCGCACCCCGGTCCGGCTTGGGACGTTCCCAACGGTGACCACTGCGGGTAATTTTTATATGAGGTGATCTCATGCCAGAGAAAAAAACCAGTCCGGGTAACCAGGGGCATCACAGTGGCCCGCAAAGTCATGGCGACCAGCAAAAAGGTAACGTTGACGAACGCGAAGAGGCCGCGGAAAAAGAACCATTCATAGAAAGGCAAACCTCCGGTCCGGGAACGCAGCAAGGTATGCGTGACTCCGGACGTGTTTCGGGCAATCGCGGTTCCTTTAATCCCACACAAGGGAATCGTCCATCGGGAATTTAAGCAGGAATGATTAACCAGTTACACCCTGTTTTAAGACGCGCCGTTCCACCATGGAGCGGCGCGTCTTTTTCGACTCCACAATAATGCAGCCCCCCTGCTTGGCAAGAGAAAGACCGCCCCGCACGGGCGCGGCCATTTTTCCGTACCAGCGCCGAAATAACGCTAAATCAGGCGGAAATCACAACATGTTTTACCGTCGCGCCAAGAGCCTGCCAGAGATTCTTTTATCGTGTATTCCACCACCGGCAAAGCCGGCGGCTATGTGAGGGATGGAACGTCGCGATTTGGGCGGTTATTTGGTACCCCGTTTTCCAGGCACCGCCGGATAAAAATATTGGCTGATGCAGCGCTTCACGTTCCCTTCATGGAGGGATGTTAATGTGAATCCATGCAGGTTGAACGGTTCGATCTGCGTGTTTTTCAGGAGTGCGGTTATGAATCGCAAAGCATGTCTCATTATCGGGGTTGTCGGGTTGGGTTTAGCAGTCAGGGGAACTCTGCCCGTGCAGGCCGATGCGCCGGACCGTGGGGACTGCAAGGTGACTGTGGCGCAATTGCCCACTGCGGTCGCCAAGACGCTGAAGCAAGAAGTCGCCGGCGGGCAGGTTGGTGAAATTGATATGGCCGTTGGCGATCACCGAGCCACGTACGAAGCCGATGTGGTCATCAGCAAAATGCCTTACGAAATTAAAATTGCCATGGATGGCACGCTGCTGAAAAAACACTTAAGCGACATGGATCTCACGATGGCCCAACTCCCCGCAGCCGTTGCAGCAACCGTCAAACAGGAAATGGGCAGCGGCAAGGTTTCCGATATTGAGGAACATTATTCCGATGCCGGCAGTGCGTTTTACAATGCGAAAGTGAAAATCGGCGAACACGCGTACAAGCTCAAAGTGCTGCCGGACGGCACGTTGCTGAAAATAAAACTCAAGAAAGAAGATCACGGCGACCATGAAGATGGCGATCATGCGGATCACGATGATCATGGTGACCATGGGGGTCATGGCCACGCGGATAAGGATCATGGGGATCACGGAGATCATGATCATGGCGATCACGGCGACAACCACTGACCGTCGGAGATAAAAGCATCCTCCTCCCTGAGCAGGGCCGGCTCGTGGCGCTATGAGCTGGTCCTGCTGTTTTTAATTTCGGGTGCCGCAGCCAAATAATTCTCGGTGTGGGCTACGCTCTCAAGTGCCACCACCGGCAGAGCCGGCGGCTATGTGGGCGAGGGAACATCGGTTTTGGAGGTTGGCCTGCTTCATCCTATATACTGTTTTTCCGGTTCA
>JAKBCC010000097.1 GCA_021808105.1 Planctomycetota bacterium | reverse complement strand
CCTTGGGACAACACTGGCTGGTACACGTAACCGGTGGCGGAGATTGACAGGAATTCAGATTTACGGCCATGGTTTTGGCTACTCCTGGCTAAGCTGTGATAATAACTGTGGCCGGCCCGGGTCCGGGACAAGGCGGATAGGCCGGATCGTAGCCGAAGGGTACATCTGCCAGAGTGCAGGTGCCCAACGGCACCGGCCCTTCGTACTTCAGGTAGCCGGCGTAGTATTGAAGCGTCTGAAGCTTGCTCGGCGGGGTCTGCCCGTTGGAGCAATAGCAGAGCACCAATGGGGTTCCTCCATTGATCGAAAATTGCCAGTACAGCTGACCCACCTCGGTACCGGGGTACGAAGCGCTTCCGCTGACACACTGTATTTCCAAGTTTAACGGTAGGTTGTAGGTGGGTGGAAAGCTCTTAAACCACGAGCAGTTGGCCGTGCCGGGGCCGGAGCTTGCCGGTTGGAGGGTGTACGATCCACTTGCCTGGTTGATGGTCCGGCAACCGTATCCGCCAGAGTCCCAGTCCGAGACCGGCATGGTGATTCTGGCCGTCAGGGTCGTCGGCGTTTCCGGACAGGGCATGCAACCGGTATAGACCGCAACGGTGCCGCACTGGTCTCCCTCCGGACTGGTCCCGACACCAATGCCCACCGGGCCGCCGGGGCAGGGAATCGGACATACTTCACCGGAGGTCCCCACGGTAAACGTGCCGCCGCTACTGCCCAGCGTAATGGTGCTACTATTGCCGCCGCTGGTCGGCCCCACACCGTTAACCACCAGATAGCAACTGGTCCATGAAAGATAGACGGTCGAATCCGGCGGGCCGGAAACATTAACAGTGGCAGTGCCGGTACCCGTACAATCAAAGTATACGGATTCCGGCTTTACCGCGCAACAATCATCGCAGTTCGCCGACATCGTGCCCAGGTATCCCGCGCTGGCGTAACCACCGCCGCTGGGCTGTTGCGGCTGGGCATTGGCGGGAACGGTGTAACACGCCCCGTTGTAAGTAAGCGCGCCGCCACCGCCGAGGTTGCGACCGGCCAGCAATGCCTTATTGATCCAAAGCGGCGATGTGCCGCTGGAGCCGGGACACAGCGTGGCTTCAATGAACTGGCAATTCTGGGTGTTACCCATGGAAACTGCTCCGCATCAAGGCTGGTCTTGTGGTGAACTATTCATCACCGTAAAAAGGCAACGATGCAACGTACCTTTGCCGCTGCCACTTACCCGGCAGCCCGCTGCTAATTATGGCGTTGTGGGACGCCGCAGGGTCTAATTGCCCTGTTACATTCACGCACCATGGGACTGCGCGGCCTGCTTGCCGACGGCCTTTCGAGAAGTCGGCGTCTGGCCTGACCGCCGAGGTGCCTGACGCAAAAACTCCCGGCGGCCTGCGCCGGTGGCGCTGGATTGCATGGCCGGTGCCGCATGGGTCTGCTGTGCCGCCGACGCCACCGCGTGGCCCTGAAGCTGCCGCCCCTGTTCCGGAAGTTTCCGTCCACCGCAGCATCCCATAGTGCCTTACCCCGCAGCTGTTACTTCCCCTTGCCCGTGACCAGCCAGAACACAGCCGGTACTATTAAGCAGCCAAACCAAATCCAACCCTGTCGGTACATGCACCACCAGGGGAACGAGAGCAAAAGTCCCGCCCAGAAGCTAAAACAGATATAACAGTCCAACACGCCGTGGGAAAACTTGGGCAGTATTCTTCGCAGCACTTTTTCGCGTGCAAAAGCACCTGGGCCATCCTTGGGCCAAACGACCAGAATCGTAAGGCCCATGGCCGAAAGCATGTACGCAACCAGAAGCACAACTTCCCGCACACTTTGCACACTCCGCAAATACCCAAATGGCCGGGCACGCTGGTGAAAACTGTCAGACGGGAGTATAGTTTACCCCCCCCCCCGCGTGTCAAGCAAAAAATAAATATTTTTCTTGAGCGGCTGAGGTTTCCAACTTACGGGCGGGCTCACGCCATATTATCGCAGGCGTTCGGCAAACTACTGACCCATGCCCGCTGTTTTTTCCCGATGGGCGGCGGCACCCTTTTGCGGCAATCGGCGGCCCGGCGGGCAGCGTGTTATTTTTCGTTGCAGTTGACCACAAGGGCGAATGGCCGCAAAACGCATAATATCCGTGATACGATTCCTGCAGCTTCGGAACCAAAGATTCAGTGGCTTACACGGGATGTGATGTTTATCTGCTTTTCAGCCTGTTTCGCTGGCCAGGGGTATCAGGCTATACTGGCGATCTTTCCCTTGGTTCTCGTGATGAATCTGCACGCCTCGGCCCGGGCATTCGCGTCGGCCACGGCCATCGGCTATAGACTTGGCGCGATATTTGGTTTAAGGGGTGGACGGCTGGGCGGCACGGGATCGACCACCGGATTACCATCCGGTGCTCTAACGGGGGCCTCGGCGGCGGTTGCGACGGCTTTCGTGGATTTTTTGTTCGACGGCGGTCATGTTCTCCTTGACGATGCCGGCGAGTTGGGCGGACATGTGATACGCGCCAAAGCGGATATCATAAAATACGCCTACAACGCGCAGGGCTTCCGCGAGGTCCAAACCGGTCTTTTCGCCCACCGCTTGAACATATTCCCGCGGTGTCTGATCCGCCTGACGGGCCACGCCGGTGCGGCCTAAAAGTTTCATGAGACGATCGATAAACATCAGTTCGCGCATCATTCGTTTTTGAACTTTGCGATCCATGGAGCGCACCGCTTTGCCGGCCACGCTTCCCCGGCGCTTCCAGCGCGAATAGATCAGAATGCCTATGGGAATTAATCCGGCAGCGGCGATACCCATGAGAATTTTCATCCATATATCCATGGCTACATGCTTAAAAAATTGCCGCACCCGATCGCCGATGGCGCGGGCAAAATGCGTGATCGTCTGCATTACGGCTTTGGCGAAGGTCATGATTTTTGCAATAATGGCTTTGCGCATCGTCTGATTGAATGTGATGATATTATGCAGCCACTTGAGCCGCAGCCACTGGAAAAAATCCGCTACCTCGGTAAACCAGGTCACTTGACCCTGTACACCGGTAAGAGAGGTGATTGGAGATGGATCAAACAGAACCCAGCCGCGCCGCGGAATCCAGGCTTGCACCCAGGCATGGGCGAATTTTTCGCGAATCACATAATATCCGCCCACGGGGTTGTAATCTCCGCCGTGAAAGCCTGATACCATGCGCGCGGGAATTTTAACACTTCGACAGAACATCACCATAGCGGAGGCAAAATATTCGCAATAGGCCCCGATCTTTTTTTTGTTAAAAAGGAAATCCTCGGTGGGATCAATGTTGGGATTCACCGGGGTCATATCAAAGGAATAGGGGTAATTTTGGCGCAGATAATCGCAGAATTTATCCGCCAGGAGCGTATCAATTTTTTCCGCATTGGCCCTGGTTCGCTTGCGTTTCAAGAGCGGCCCCGCAATTTTTCGGGCCAGTGCCGCTACACGTTTGGGGATGCTGGCGGATCTTAATTCCTCCGGGGGATAATACATTTCGAACATAGACTGCTGAAACATGACAGGGAACAACGTCGGCTTGGCAGGGCCGATGAGCGATGAATTATATTTCCAGGGACTTTGAACGGTATAGGTCAAGCTGTGTCCGAAGGTATCGGCGAGAATTGTTCCATCACGTAAAGCCACGACCGATTGCAGATCAGGTGACGAGATGGTCACAGGCGGACAGATAGCCAGAACCGGGCCGGAGCGAAAGGTATTGGAAAAGGTATACGTCTGGGTAATTAAGCCAACCGGCGAAAAATCGCGGCGCGGCACAACGGGGGTAAGACCGTGGTGCTTAAGAATAATGGATTTGGGATACTGCGGAACCGGACCAAATCTTTGCCTCCATCGCTTTCTCCAATTCCCGCGACGTTTTGCGGGGCCTGGGGAGTGGACCGATTTGCGACCGGCGTGGCGCGACGTTGCCCCATGGCCGGACGGTTGCATGGATTCGGAAATTGCTCCGGGCCGGGGACCGTGCATAGGCCCGCGCATAGCTCCGGGCATCAGCATCCTGATTCCGGGCGACGGCGGCCGGCCGGGAATAAGGCCGGTTGGCGTTGGAAAAGCTCTGGGCATACCCGCATTTTGCGGTCCCGGCCTCCCTTGCGGCCGGTGCCACCATCTTGGATGGTGGGCATGAGACCATTCATGGGTGGTCGCGTTGTAAAAGTTTTGCGTGGTGCTCATGAAATAGGGCTGATTTCCGCGACTGCCGATATTTTGCCCGTCCTGGGTAATGCGAACTTCCGCCACAACAGCGTTGCTTTGCTGAAGCTGGCCGAAGCGCCCTAATTGAATGTGGTTGGTCAGGCCGGTGGCGGAAGTACCGCCAATGCGCCACTTGGCCAAAAATCCCGGCATATTGGTGCGGGGGAACATCACAAATATGCCGCAGGCGAAAAAAAACAGAAACATTCCCGCCCCCACACTTATACGGCGCACGTCTCTGGCCATCACCGCTTGCTGTCCCGGCATAATCATCATTCGATCACCGGCGGCATGGCGCTGCATGGCCCGCTGGGTTTCGCACTGCAGGTGAAATACCAAACTTGTATACAGCCCCAGGCCCAGATACACCAGAAGAATCAGGGCGTAAACCGGGGAAACGGTAAGAATGGCACCGGAGAGGATTAACAGCAGGCTAAGAAGCAGAATCTGGCCGTAGTCACGGTTGGCTTTTTTCTCAAACAATTTGCACAGGATCAGCCCGACCATGAAGTGGCCTAAAGCCAGCAGCAAATTCGACTGCTGGTACACCACCAGTTCCCAGAATAGCCCCAAGGCCACAACCAGCACACCCGAATTGATCAGCCACCGCGGCACGACCAGGCCGTTACCAGTTTCAATGAGCCACCAGCTTACCACCACCGCAGTGAGTGATAAAACCAGCAGGCCATAGTTTTCCGCGGCGTAATTGAAGGCCAGCAGGCTTAGAAACACCAGGGTATAAGCCAGCATTGGGAATCTACGCAGAAAATTCATGTCCGACGACCTTCAATGCTTCGAATTACGCTGCAGGGAAAGCCTCCCTGACATCGCAGTCTGCTATCTTATCGGCACAAAGCCGATAAAGCTTATACGAATTCAGTCGGCGGCGGTGCCCTTTTCCGTTTTTTCGGACCGGGCGGCCTTTACCTGTTGCATCAATCCGCAACGGCTGCGGCGGTATGCTGCTGTTCGAGCTTCCGCAGGGACAGCGGCAGTTCAAAGTGCATGTCTTCTTCGGTGACATGGCGGGATTCCACGGTGGCTCCGTACCGCACTTTGAGCACATCCACAATTTCCTGGACCAAATCTTCCGGAGCCGACGCCCCGGCCGTAATCAGGACAACATTAATACCGTTAAACCAGGCATGATTCACATGCGAAGCATCATCGACCAGATACGATGGGGTGCCGCGGTTTTCAGCCATTTCCACCAGTCGCTTGGAATTTGAACTGTTTTGGCTTCCCACCACCAGGACCAGCTCGCAATCCGGAGCCAGTTTTTGCACCGCCGCCTGACGGTTGGTGGTGGCATAGCAGATATCATCCTTGGGAGGGGCTTGAATGCGGGGAAATTTTTTCTTCAGTTCGGCAATAATTCTGGCCGCGTCATCAAGGCTAAGTGTCGTTTGCGTCAGATACGCCACGCGGTGATCATCAGGGATTTCCAACTGATGAACATCTGCGGCACTTTCAACAATGGTGATGGCATCGGGCGCTTCGCCCAGCGTTCCCACGACTTCATCATGATCCGCATGACCAATGAGAACAATGGTAAATTTCTGCTTGGCGTAACGGATCGCCTCATTGTGCACCTTGGTAACCAGCGGGCAGGTGGCATCCACTTGAATTAACCGCCGTTCGGCGGCACGCTTACGCACTTCCGGTGATACGCCATGGGCGCTGTACACAACCGTAGAACCTTCGGGTACTTCATCAATGGAATTGACAAACACCGCGCCCTGCCGGGTGAAGCGCTCCACCACGTGCAGGTTATGCACGATTTCATGGTAAACGTAAATTGGAGCGCCTTTGAGTTTGAGCATCCGTTCTACGCACTCAATGGCCATATTCACACCCGCGCAAAAACCGCGCGGGTTAGCAAGGATAATTTTCATTCCGCATCTCCGAATTCATGGTGCCATATCAAAGGCCAATACGCCTTGCTGTCCGCGCGGCGCATCATCAGCGCCCGCTTGCCACCTTCAGGTGACATCTGGCGTCCGGGACAACAAGGCCGCCGAGCGGTTATATTACCATAAAGCAGGGCTTGTTGGCGATGCCCCGACGAATTCGGCGGCCCGGCTAAAGGCGGCTGACTTCCGCATTTGTGGAACATGAAGGATGGAATTATTTCAGTTGCCGCGTTACAGTCCACATTACGAGATATACAGGGTATGACCATTGAAGCCTCCAGCCCCCCCCCCGCCACCGTGCATTGGGCCTTTGCACCCATGACCGATGTTGCCGAAGCGCGGCGCTATACCTGGCGGCTGGCGCATGAACATTATGAAAACTTTACCGTGGTTTCGCATCTGGTGCCCAAGGCCCTGCGCCAGGATTTCTGCAATATTTATGCTTTTTGCCGCACTGCCGATGATCTGGGGGATGAAGTTGGCGATACGGAACTGGCGCTACAATATTTGGCGGATTTCCGGCGACAGACCGAGGCGTGTTACAGCGGAAAAACCCAAACCGCGGTTTTCACCGCTTTATCTGAAACCATTAACCGACATGATATTCCCCGGCAGCCCTTTCTGGATTTAATCAGCGCTTTTGAACAGGATCAGCGAATAAACCGTTACGAAAACTTTTCTCAGGTGGCGGATTACTGCACCCGAAGCGCCGATCCTGTGGGCCGCCTGGTCTTGTATCTGGCGGGATACCGCGACCCGCAGCGGCAGATGTTATCAGATAAAACCTGCACGGCGTTGCAGTTGGCCAATTTCTGGCAGGATGTACGCCGAGATATTCTCGAGCGTGATCGCATTTATCTGCCCGCCGACTCCATGCGTAAATTTAATGTGGATGAACAACAGATTCGTGACGGACGCTGCGATGATCATTACCGCGCGCTGCTGAAATTTGAGGTGGATCGCTGCCAGGGGATGTTTGATGAAGGCCTGGCTCTTTTGCCGCTGATTCATCGGCAACTGCGTTCGCAGATTTCTCTTTTCAGCCGGGGCGGCCAAGCAGTTCTAGCGGCCATTCGTGGGCAAAATTATGATACGCTCTCGCGTCGCCCGGCGCTGGGCAAAACGCAAAAACTTAGCCTGATGGTACGGGCGGTTGCGGCAGGGGCACTGGCGGTCTTTTCCGGAGGCACACGATGAGCACCTCCGTGCTTAGTGCCGCAGCGTCGCCGGATTTCCAGGCCTCACGCGACTATTGCCGCCAGGTAACGCAGCAGCAGGCGCGAAACTTTTATTACGGCTTACGCCTGCTGCCGGAACCGGCCAAGTCCAGCATGTTTGCGCTGTATGCGTGGATGCGACGGGCGGATGATCTGGCGGATGATTCGGCTGATCTGCCATTAGCGCAACGCCGGGAACTGCTGAATCAATTCCGTGCGCTAACCCATGCGGCGATTGCCGGGCAGGCCTTACCCGCGATGGAAAGCCCTGCGTGGCCGGGATGGGCCGCCTTTACGCAGTGTGTGCATCGTCACGCGATTCCCCCCGCGCTTTTTGATGACATGATCGACGGCCAACAGCAGGATCTGGAATTCCATCAGCCGGAAAAGGATGCCGATCTGCAGCAGTATTGTTATCGCGTAGCCGGGGTGGTGGGCGTGGCCAGTATTCATATATGGGGTTTTACCGGCGGTGCGGAGACAGTAGCTTTGGCGGTGGATCGGGGCATCGCATTTCAATTAACCAATATTCTGCGGGATGTGAAGGAAGATGCGGGTAGAAGCCGCATTTATTTTCCGCAACAGCAGATGTTGCGCTGCGGCGTAAGCGGCGATGATCTGACGGGCGGAAAAGCTACTGAAGGCTTTCAGGCGCTGATGCAGCACCATATTGAGTTTGCGGAGCGGTTATTTGTCCGATCTGCACCGCTGGACCAGCGGATTACGCCGGGAAATGTCGCGGCGTTGACCGCGATGACCGCGATTTATCATGGCATTTTGCGCAAGATCGCACGTCATCCGAAGCAGGTGCTGCGTGGCCGCGTGCGCCTTGGCGCAGTGGCAAAAACCTGGATTGCCCTGCGGTGCCGCAGCGCGGGAAAATAGGGGCGGTGCCATAGCACAAGCCGAGGTGCGGCCAACAGCTTTTTTAACAACGTGAACGGGATAAAATTTTGTCGGTAAATAATCCTCAACATGGAAGTCAGAACGCCGGACCACGCGTCGTTGTTGTCGGCGGCGGGTTAGCGGGCATAGCCGCGGCGGCGGCGGCTGATTCCTGCGGTTATCGCGTGACATTATTAGAAGCGCGGCGGGAACTTGGAGGCCGGGCCAGTTCCTTTGAAGACCCGGAAAGCGATCAACTCCTGGATAACTGCCAGCATGTGCTGCTGGGCTGCTGCACGAATTTGCAGGATTTATATAAACGTCTGAATGTCGCGGACCGCATTGAGTATTATCGTCGCGTGCATTTTCTGGATGCAGCCGGCCGGCAATTTGATCTTTGGGGCGTTTCGGGTCTGCCGGCACCTTTGCATCTGGGTCCGGCCATGCTGGGATTTAGCGCGTTGACCCTTCCGGAGCGACGGCAAGTCATAACCGCCATGCTGGCGATGCTGCGCATGGGAAAGTCCGGGCGGGAAAAGCTGGAGGGGCAGGCCTTTGGCCAATGGCTGACGGAGCACCGGCAAAGCGACCGCGTGATTCAGCGGTTTTATGATCCGGTGTTAATCAGTGCGCTAAACGAAGAAACGCGCCAAGCCAGCAGCAAATATGCGATAGAAGTTTTTCAGGATGCCATGCTGATGAACCAGCATGGTTATGTGGTGGGCCTGCCGGGGTGTGCCCTGGAGGAACTGTATTCCCATCGGCCCTGCGCGGATGTGCGCCTGGGTACGCGGGTTTCGGAAATTGTTTTTGCCGGGGGCCGGGCGACAGGGGTCATGCTGCACACCGGTGAAATGCTCGCCGCCGATGCTGTGATTCTGGCCACCAATTATCACGCGGTACAACGATGGATTCCGGAACAACTGCGGACTGCGGATGGACGCTTCGCGCATCTGGACAAACTTGAATCCGTGCCGATATTGGGGGCGCATCTCTGGTTTGATAAGCCGGTGATGAGGTTATCCCATGCCGCGTTATTTGAAGGGCCGCTGCAATGGCTGTTTCGGAAAGATGCGGAAGGGAAAATTCTCCACGGCGTGATCAGCGCGGCGCGGCAGTGGGTGGATAAGCCCCGAGAACAGTGCGCGGAATTATTCCAACAGCAGATTCAACAGTTGTTTCCTGATTCTTCGGCCCGCCTGCTGCGACAAAAAATAGTCATTGAAAAACGCGCTACCTTTTCCCCCCTGCCCGGCTGCGATGCGTGGCGACCGGCGCAGGAGCCACCCCCGGGCGGCATTGGAAATTTATTCCTCGCAGGCGACTACACAAAAACCAATTGGCCGGCCACCATGGAAGGCGCTGTTCGCAGCGGCTATCTTGCCGCGGAGGCCGTCACACGCAAAATTCCCAGCGCGGTTGATGGAGAAAAAAGCAAAACCTTTATCGTCCCCGATCTGCCAACCCAATGGCCCGCCCGGTTGCTGGAACAAAAACGCCCGTAAGCATGCGCAATCGATGGCGAAGCCTAAGGGTTTCGTCGCGGCGATGCCGGCACGGCGATGCCGGCGGGTTGCACGTTCCGCAACAACCGGGTTTAATACTTATCTAGTTAAAGGGGAGCGTTCGTTGCGTTCAATTGAATTATTCGTCGGAGCCGGTGGACTTGCGATAGGCGCAGCGCATGCGGGGTTCGAGCATGAATCCGTGATTGATTTCGACCGCTTCGCGTGCGCCACTTTGCGGCGAAACAAGGCTGACCACGTTGCGCCGGCAAGGGACTGGAATATCCTTGAACAAGACGTGCGGGAATATGACTTTTCCCGGCATGGAGGGAAGGTTGACGTAGTTATTGGTGGGCCACCATGCCAACCATTTTCGCTCGGCGGCAAACACCTCGGTGCCGCCGACCGCCGCAATATGTTTCCACAGGCCATTCGCTCCGTGCGGGAAATAGCGCCAAAGGCGTTCATCTTTGAGAATGTGAGGGGCCTGTTGCGGCGGAACTTCGCAAACTATTACTCCTATATAATCAAACAATTGACATTCCCGACGTTGGTACCGAAGGGCGATGAGGAATGGGTTGACCATTTGGCCAGACTGGAAAAGCAGGCGACAAAAGGGCGCTTTTCGGGCCTGCGGTATCATGTGGTTTTCAGGCTTGTGGACGCGGCGGATTTCGGCGTTCCCCAACATCGGCACAGAGTCTTTATTGTGGGCATTCGATCAGATTTGGGAGTAGAGTTCTCATTTCCCCATGCGACCCACAGCGAGGACGCGCTGCTTTACGATAAATGGGTAACAGGCAAATATTGGGAGCGGCACGAAATCGCAAAGGCTGCCCGCCAAGCCATCACACCAGCGATTCGCCGGAGGGTAAATTCGCTTGGCGGATTAGTGCCGGGAATGCTCGGAAATCCCTGGCGCACCGTTCGCGATGCCATCGCTGATCTGCCTGTTTTGGCTCCGGGGGAGAGCAGCCGTAAGTTCAAGAACCATTTCCAAAATCCCGGTGCGCGGAGTTATGCAGGCCACGATGGCAGTTCGATGGATGAACCGGCGAAGGCGTTAAAGGCGGGTGACCACGGCGTACCAGGAGGGGAAAACACCGTCCGGATGGATGGCGGCGGAATCCGATACCTGACGGTAAGGGAATGCGCCAGGCTCCAGACATTCCCGGACAATTGGGGATTCGAAGGCTCTTGGACCGAAAGTATGCGGCAACTTGGTAACGCGGTGCCCGCCTTGCTCGGGGAGGTGGTTGCCAAAAGACTCCGTGAGGTACTTAGCCCGGCTGCGCAGTTGTCCGACCAATGGGCTGACGCGGCGGCGATCAGGCTTCTGGCGGATGCCGGCGGTAGTGGTCGGCAATCCCCTCCATGACCTGTCCGGAGGTCAGCGGATTCACCTTATTTCCAGAACGTGTCGCCCACGGCCGCCCCGAATGAAGAGTATCCCAAGGTGAACGGGTATTTGCGCGTGTGGACGGATCGTCGCCATGTTTGCCAAAACCGTAACATGTGGACTGATTCCAAATGGGGGTAAAACGGTGGATGAGGTAATCCTCCGCCGACCTCTGCCACCCGCTTTGGACCACCAAATAACGGCACCGAAAGTCGTTAATGTCTAAATTACCCGCCAAGCGAACGCTTTTGGCGTGTTCAGTCAATCTCGTCCATAGCTTCGTCCCCTGCTCCTTCGCATTTTTCGCATCCGGCGTCGGCGGATCGGCCTTACCGACATAGATCGGCGTTGTCTTTGCCGAGACAGGCCGGTATGCGGCAAAAGCGCCGTGATAATACAGGGCGTACACTCCCGACCCGTAGAACTTATGCACATTGGCAAGGGGATGGGCTGGCTGTTCGATGAGCGTCCTACCAACAAGTTGCCCAACAAATTCGGGGTTTGACGGGTCGAATACAAAGGTGGGTAGGCGAATGGGGTCAGCGGCCTCGCGAAGAAGTCCCAATCGCGAGATTGCGATTCCGATTTCTTCCATAAGCTTGCGCCTGATTAGCGGAGAAATTTCCTCACTGGAAAGGGCGATCGGATCGGGGATCGCCTCAAGCAATTCGGAGAGGAGCCGGCGCAAGTTATCTATTCTCGGTGACGACATTATGATAATAATGATCGAAACAGGATGGGTTGGCAATGACGGATAATTTAAGCCGGGCCGAACGAAGCAGGGTTATGTCGCGGGTCAAGAGTGTCGACACGATGCCCGAAATGCCCATCCGGAACATTATCTGGGAGTGCCAAGTTCAGCTGATATGCGGCAATGAAGGGTGTCACGAACTGCGGAAATTTCTACGTGCCCGCTCCCGGTGTCCAAAGAGTTGAAACCCCGAATGGTCAACGGGTCAAAATGCGGTCATCAAGGGTTGAACGCAATTTTTCCAACGCACGGTTTTGTATCTGCCGTACGCGTTCTTTGGTTACACCGATAACTTCGCCGACTTCCGCCAGTGTCATGGCCTGAGTGTCTTCGGGGCGGTTAACCGCAAAACGGGCTTCGATAACGCGGCGTTCAACATCCGTGAGTTCGGCGCTGTTGCGCTGAATGATTTCCTGAAGATCTTCCACCGCGTCCTTGGCCACGGATTGCCGACGGAGTTCCATTTCATTGGAACGCTCCATGGTGGGATCAAACTCCGTGGGGAACATGGAGCGATAGCGATTGGACTTGACCGCACTGCGGCTGAATCCTTTTAGAATCGCCCGGCACGCATACGTGCTGAATTTGAAGCCGCGCGCGGCATCGAATTTTTCTACAGCCCGCAGCAGGGCCATGTTGCCTTCGGAAATTAAATCTCCGAAATCAACATCATTCATCCGCGTGCGTTTGGCCATGGCCAGCACCAGCGCCAAATTGGCACCGGCAATATTCTCACGCGTCTCTTTTGCACGGCGTTGCCAGAATGCTATTTCCCGTGCGATTTTGCGGCCCGGCGATGCCTCAAACGTCAGCACCGCCTCTTTCACACGCATGCGGGCATAGTTGTAGCGCAGAAACAAATGCTGCTCCTGCGCCATAGTCAGCAACGATGAAGAGGGCGCGGACATGGTGCTTAGATCATCGGCCATGGGATGGTACCAGCCGGTTTTGGCCGGCCCTATATCCAAGCCGTTTTCAAATAACTGGTCCGCAGCATCCGCTTCTTTAAACAAAGCGTTAGGCACAAAATACAGGGGTGAATTCAGCGCCTCCTGAACCATCTGGCGATCAAATTCGCCGATGGCCTGTAAAATGGACTCGTGACGCCGGGTCAGGGTAATTTCGGGTTTTATCGCAGCCACTTGAGCAAGCATGATGCAGCTCCTTAAACAAGCACTGGAAGGTCTGCATGGCCTTCCTATTTCTTTATACGGATAAAATCCGATAGCGGACGATCAATTTCAAACCGCCCTTGGAATTTTTTGTAAGTGCTTGTATAGAATGTATTTATCCGACGACTCGGCACCGCGACCACGACATTTTGGCACTGGACACATCCGAAATTTCCCGCGCCGCCCGCCCCCGTTACTTATCCCGATTTCTAGCTGTAACAGAGCACGGGGCAATTTTCTTGCGTATGATCGCAATGGGATTAAACTGCCGATTCCGGGGATAACGCGGATACGGGAGGAATCGGGCTGCGGACCGATTAGAGCAGGGAATTTAGAACAGAGCAGTAGAGCCAATTCGGAGGGCACAAAAGAGTGGCTGTCGCCGCAACGAATCGGAAGCCTCGGCACTTATCCGCGCAATCCGCAGTCTTTTTTACTGCCTGTTCTGGACTTGCATACTGCAAGGCAGCTATTTTGTTGTCGTGGAAGCCGGCGCACGTTGGGAGATGCTCCAATTAGCAGGATTATCCATATCCGCCACTTTCAAACCTTGAAAACTTGGCGACGCAAAAATAAATACGGATTTTCCAGGAAAACGCAGGGCCGCATGCTCGACGTGAAAATCCATTTCGGCGTGCGCATCGAGATAGTGAATAACAATACGCTCTGGAAGTTCTACACCGTCAAATGCCTTTCCCAGCGGGTGATAGCTGCTTAAATCGCTGTAGGCTATGACGCGGCCCCGCCGATCATACAATCGCACCTGGCGGACCTGCCCGGTATAGCGGCTGATGGAAATCTGCCGTTGAATATGGTCCAGCGAACCGCCGCCGGAATTCAACAACAGCAGGTTATAGCGACCGGAATGCGGCACGTTGAACAGGGCGATGCGCGTCTGATCGTTCAAGATCACCGGCGTGATTCCGAGCATTTGCAATACCCGCTGGGGCCGAAGCGGCATGACTCCGGCCGGCACCTGATCCGCCAGGGCCACGCGGCCCACGTAGGCAATTTTGTGCTGATGATCAATAAGCCAGTAAATCTGACTATTCATCCCCATTTCGAAAGCATCCTGCCCCAGATATGTCCCCACAAGCAAAAGATGCGGCACACGGTTCTGATCTACCAGCAGCACCGCGTGAGCCTGAAAAGAGGATGTACCGCCACGCTGACCCGTCAATGTTAAATTCACCGTTCCGGTGAGGCGCAATTTCGCCAGAAGCGCCGAACGATCATTGAGGACATGTATTTCCTGCAACGTCGCAGGAATGGCCATGAGCTTCCGCGGCTTAGGGGCAGCCTGTTGCGAGCATCCGGTAATAAACACTGCAGCGCCCAGCACAAGGCAAATCCCGTAAAGTAACCGCGCGTGATTGCTGCTGATGCGAAGGCCTGAAGATTTTAATGCCATGGGATTGCTCCAAGCTAAAATACCCGACAAATCTTAACCCGATGCAGCGCCCCTGCAACTGGCGGGCAGGATTCCGAGGGCACAAAGTAAATTGACACACGATTCACGGGTTCCTACAATCTGCCAACTGCCGAAAACTGAAGTGTGGCCGCTTGTTTGAGGGGCCGTTATTTTCAGTTCGCGCGGTGCCGCGATGAACTTAGGCACCCGAAAAGGGAAGGTATGTCGGATTCTACGTCT
>JAKBCC010000096.1 GCA_021808105.1 Planctomycetota bacterium | reverse complement strand
TAAAACAGAATCGCTCGAGCAGGAGTATGAACATCTTGCCACAGTTTGTTCCTGCTTTGAATTTCCCCCCGATATGTTAAATCCTGAACAAGCGTTGGCCTGGCAGGAATTGACTATCACGCGAGATGAAATTCTCTATACGCTTTCGCGCACCATGGCCCGGCTTGATTTCTTCGCTAACGGAAAGACAAACCGAAAAATTTCCGATCAGCAAATCCAACTTCTTGAAGCAATGAAAGATCGCTACGGCAATCTTTGGTTACAACGCAACAAGCAATCTCGCCTGGAAGATATCCTGGCCATTTTTGATCAGCACCTCCGCGAGCATCGCGAAAATTCCGCAGTTGCGCCAAAAAAGGTGTCAGGTACCTTTTTTTGATTTGCTGGCGCGTTCACCATACTGTCGGATGCGGGAGAACCTCACCTGCAGGCCAATCGCGGTAAAAAATAGCCCCTCGCGCGAATAAAAGGTACCTGACACCTTTTTTTGTGGTCGTTGGACAATTTTAGTGGTTCGCTCCATTTGAACGACCGAGCAGAAGTGGAAGAGTTGGATTCCGGGCTGCCGCTGATTGGGCTGCCGTTGACTGGCCAAACATCCAGGGGTATCGTTGATCCCATGTCCGCACCACATTCAAGACTCGCCTTAGCCAAACGATGGCGATTGCCTGTTGCAGTTCTTCTCATGCTGATGGTGCCGGTGGCTTTGGATCAGATATGGGTTCATATCTGGCGGATTGTCCCGGTCGGCTACGCGACCACACGCCTTTTGGGACCCATTTCATAGGACGGCGGGATCAATTACCTCAGGGCAGTGAACCAATTGGCCCGAGCCGGAGTGACGAGCAAAGCGCGATCCATCTTGCATGTTACCGCCGCAGCATCACCACGCAGCGACGGCTTACTGAGGTTGCCGTTGCCTTGGCAAAGTTCAAAAAGGTACACGGGAAATATCCCGCAACACTCGCTGATCTTATTCCGGCCGATCTTAAATCTGCGCCCAAAGACGCATTCAGAAGCGCGCCGTTTCAGTATGCCGTTACAACCGATGGCATGGGTTTTTACATGAACAGCGTGGCCTTGCCGAAGGGCATAGGTGGATTGACACTCCATAGAGAAACGGCCGCGAACACTTCCATCAAGGGCGGCAACTGGACTAAAGCGGCCAAACACCCATGAAAAAAGGTGTCAGGTACCTTTTTTTTTGGCAATCGGTATGGAAAAGGTACCTGACACCTTTTTTTGTGATCACACTATGAGTTTATGGTATCCGGGCGCGCCGGGACCTCTGGTTGAGCGCCAGAGCCTTTTTTAGTGCCGAAGTGCGAAGGTTGGGCTAAGTCGGGGACAAAGTAAACGCGTTTGGTGTCGGTGCCGCAAGGCCGGTCTGAGAGGCTTTTAGGGCGTAATCCACCACCGGCGAAGCGGGCGGGTTTGTGAGGTTTTCCGGCCACGGCCGTGTGGTGCGGGAATATTGCGAGGCCAACGCACATCGGCACGGAATATTAATCGCCCGGCTCAAGAACGGCCATGAATGCTTCTTGGGGGATTTCCACCTGACCGACCTGTTTCATTCTCTTTTTGCCGGCTTTTTGCTTTTCCAGCAGTTTGCGTTTTCGGCTTACATCGCCGCCGTAACATTTGGCGGTAACATTCTTACGCATGGCACTAATCGTTTCACGGGCAATAACGCGTGAACCCACCGCCGCCTGCAGGGGCACTTCAAACAAATGCTTGCCGATTTCCTCTTTGAGTTTGCGGATAATGGCGCGGCCCCGGGATTCAGCCTTGGACTTATGCACAATCAGGCTCAACGCATCAATAGACTGGGCATTTACAAGGATGTCCATTTTTACCAGTTCATCCGCCCGGAACCCGATCAGGTCGTAATCCAGCGTGCCGTAACCGCGCGTCGCGGTTTTCAAGCGATCAAAAAAATCAAAAATCACTTCCGCCAACGGCATTTCATATTCAATGATCACACGGTTGGGGCCAAGGTATTCCGTCTTTTTATAAATGCCGCGACGATCCTGGCAGAGTTTGGAAATATCGCCGATATTTTCCGCCGGCACAATAATGGAGGCGCGAATCATCGGTTCGCGAATTTCCCGCACTTTGCTTAAGTCCGGCAGCATCGAGGCACTGTCAATCATTTTGACTGTGCCGTCGTTGAGTAAAATTTCATACGGAACGGTCGGTGCGGTCTGCACCACCTGCACATGCTGCTCGCGTTCCAGACGTTCCTGCACAATTTCCATGTGCAGGAGGCCTAAAAATCCGCAACGGAATCCAAAGCCCAGAGCATCGGAAGTTTCCGGCTCAAAGGTGAAGGAGGAATCATTGAGGCGAAGTTTTTCCAACGCTTCGCGCAGTTGCGTATATTCGGTGTCGGGTCCGGGATAAAAATCACAGTAGACCATCTGTTTGGGCGGACGATACCCCGGTAACGCTTCGGACGCCGGTGCATTGGCATCGGTGACCGTATCACCAATGGTCACGTCATGGAGAGTTTTAATATTGGCAACCAGAAAGCCGACTTCGCCGGCCTCCAGAGAATCCACACTGATAGCGCGCGGTGCAAACTTGCCCAGCCCGGTAACTTGAAATACCTGCTGCTCGCCCATCAGGCGTATTTTCTGTCCGACTATAATTTTTCCGTTCATCACGCGGATGTATACAACCACACCGCGATAATCATCATATTTGCTGTCAAATATCAATGCCTGTAACGGCTTTTCCACCAGTCCGCGCGGTGCCGGCAGCCGCAGGCAGATGGCCCGCAGCAACTCATCGACACCTAATCCGCTTTTGGCACTGATATGTACCGCAGACAGGGCATCAATACCCAGGACCTGTTCCATTTCTTCGGCCACCTGCTCAGGCCGGGCGCTGGGGAGATCAATTTTGTTGATGACCGGAACAATTTCCAACCCGGCTTCAATGGCGGCGTAAGCATTGGCGACGGTTTGCGCCTGTACGCCCTGCGTGGCATCCACCAGAAGAAGTGCCCCTTCACATGCCTGCAGGGCCTTGGCAACCTCATAATGGAAATCAACGTGCCCCGGCGTATCAATCAGGTTGAACATGTAAAGGCGGTTGTCCAGGGTATACGGAACACTGACCGCACTGGCCTTAATGGTAATGCCGCGCTCGCGTTCCAGGTCCAGATCATCCAGGAATTGGGCCTGCATGTCGCGCTCGGTAATAGCACCGGTACGTTCGAGAATCCGATCCGCCAATGTTGATTTACCGTGGTCAATATGTGCCACGATCGAAAAATTGCGTATATCCATGCGTTTTGGTGCGCCTCTTAACACGGGCAACCATCCACCCGCCAGACCCGCTATTATAACTTGCTTTGGCAAATCGTGATGGCTGCTGAAAGAAAATGCGGATTTTCCAAAATCGTCGCAAATCCGCGCGGCAGCCCCGCACGCCCGGAAAGTGCCGCGATCAACCGGTGGCCGGTCCACAAAACCACGGCTGAATGCCACGACGGACCATTCGTGTTTTGCAGTGAAAAGTAAGCCTGCAAAAAGATCTGTGCCTCCGGAGATCGTATTTGTCCGTCGCTATCAACGCACCAGTTCAAAAACACATCCACGACATCTTCATAAGCAAGCCCGACCTGGCAATATCCCCAATCCAGGATTGACATAATCTGATGGTCGGCATCCAGCAGAATCGCATCGGGGGTTAAGGCTCCGTGCCAGCAGTGCGTACATTCCACAGAAATATCGGCCAACTGCCCGATGAGCTGTTGAATCTGATCAGCTTTCAAGGCGGACTTCACACCCTCCCATCCCGGCGCAGGGTTTTGCAGCAAACTTTGCAGCTTCCGCGCCAACTCCTTCGAGGTAACCGGTGCAGCGGGCGGCTGCTGACTCAACAGCTTGTGCAGCCACGCCAGACGTAATCCCAGATGGCTTAAATTCTGAGTGCTCCAGGCACCAGCTTCCAAGGGCTGTCCCTGCGGCTGCGTGCTAAGCATCATGTGCGAGCCTTGCGGACCGGCGGCCAGCCAGCCGGTTAGCGCACTGCTGGCATGGATCGTCCTGGGAACCGGAAAACCCGCAGCGCCAAGCCGCGCGGTTAAATCTCCGGTGTGTTGCAGTTGATCTGCATCAAAAGCTGCCGGAAATAATAAAAGAAGGAATTCCTGTTGACCCGCGGTAAGTAGTTCAAAGCACTCCGCCTGCCGTCCCCGCTTTATTTTCCTGAACCGCAGCACACGCCCAATATCATAATGCCGCTCCACCAGTCCATTAAGCAGATAGGCTGTTCGATCATCCATGCACGCACCATCCATCGGAACAGTCGGCCTCGGTTCCACCAACTCGGCGGATAAACCCTTTCACCGCCAGCCACCTGCTTTCAATTCCTGCTGAACAATTACAGGATTCAACAGGATCGCCTGATCTACTGTAGCATCAAATGCCCCTGCGATTCAAACCCTGGTGTGCAGAAGAATCTAAAGGGACGTTGGATTACGGACGTTGCCGCGCGGTTTGGAATCCGTTAATTTCCCAGTTCGGTGGGGAGCGGTATTTTCTTTTGTTTTCCAGGACCTCGGTAAGCGGGCCTGGTGGCGGGAAGTTTTAATCCACCGCTTATGGGTGTAGCCGTCATAATCGTTTGAGGCCCAAGCCGCTGTTTCTTTAGCCCGTAGTCCACAACATGCCCCCCCCCGCCTTGAAATTGCGGAGCCGAAGGCCCCTGCCATACCTGGCCAAGATAAATATCCCGATCCGTAAGCAAGCCGTCAAAATGATAGCGAAGCCCGGGCACATCAGGCAATTGATGCAACATGTGACCGCCCGTGTAAAACGCCGAGTAATTATCCCACCACGCCGTACACCTGCGCCCTTCAAAACGGACGGTGGCACTGTTCATCCATGGTTCCACTTCAACAATACGTATCCTGCCGCTGATCGGCTTGACCGCGCCGGCTCGGCCCGCCGCGTCAAATGACTGTGAACATCCCGTGACTAAAAGGCACAACACCATCACCGTGGCGGCTAGCACGCATATTATTGCGACCGAAGCACTGTTTCTATTTTGCCGTGTGGGTCTTGTCATAATCATGACATGATAAACGAATGTTGCCGCATAATCCCGCGCACGGCCTGCTCATGTTATTTTTCTGCAGTGCGGTGCATATTTCGCTTCCTGTGTTCCACCACCGGCAAAGCCGGCGGCTATGTGACATTTCTCCGGGCGGGTTGATGAAACGGAAATGGTGCCGCGCCTCGAGCTAAGCCGCACTACGGCCCGGTGATGTCCTGCTGTTTATGTCCTGCTATTCATTACCGCGTGCAATATAGTAGAATATCCGGAATGTTGTTTGGCGAACTTGAGGAAGTATGCAGGCACTTTGGCGGGTAATAAAAGGGGTATGGCCGTATCGCACGGCGGCTGTTATCGGATTTCTCTGCGCTTTGGGCGTAGGCGTATCCTATGCCAGCGGAATCGCAACTCTGCTGCCGATAATGAAAATTTTCATCAGCACCGAAGGCGTGCACGGTTGGGCCAATCAATCCGCCGTGCAGCAGCGGCTGCATCTGAAAATTTTGAATTTAAGCACATCGGTGCAGGAAAATGCTCTGGCGGTGGTCATTGCTCAGACCACGCCGCAAACGCCGTCACCATTAAAAGCGCTAAAAACCGGCGATCGCATCGTATCCGTTGCCCTGCTTAACGCTCAGGGAAAAATCACACGGGAAAGCCCCCACTGGCAGAACATGCTGGCTCTGCTGGCATCGAGTCCTGCCGGGCAACAGGTTCGCCTGGCAATCAGTTCCAACAACAATGCCGCGTTGCCGCCGATTTTATTATCCCTGCCCGGGCGGCCCTGGTACATGCGCGATTTCGTCGCTGTCGTGGCAGCCCTGCCGCAAAGCCCGCTGATGAGCTTGGCTTGGGTCATCGCAGCGTTTATTGTTCTGTGCATCATTGGCAGTATTTTCCGTTATTATCAGCAGTTCCTGTCCATGACCATTGCAGCGCGCGTGGTCATTAACCTGCGACGAAGAATGTACAACAGAATCGTCCAACTGCCGACCAGTTATATGACAAAAAACGGCACATCCGATCTTACCAGCCGGCTTACCCAGGATACCGGCGCTTTAAGCGATGGCGTATCAACGCTGTTGGGCAAAACCATTCTGGAACCGGCCAAAGCCATTGGCGTGGCCATCCTGGCGCTGTGGATTGACTGGAGATTATGCTTAGGCACCGTGCTGGTTATGCCCATTATCGCCATCATCATTCGCAAGTTTGCCAAGCACATGCGAAAAGCCAGCCGCCGGGGCCTGGAACAATGGTCCGGTATGTTGACCATTATGTCCGAAACGCTGGCTGGCTTACGGATTGTCAAAGCCTATTCCGGCGAAGGATATGAACGCCGGCGCTTTACCCAGGCCAACCGATTGCTTTACAAGCAGCAGAAAAAAATGAGCCACTATTCCGCCATGTCCCGGCCCACCGTTGAGACCGTGGCCATTATTCTCGGCAGTATTCCCATCTTAATTGCAGCCAAGTTTGTGCTGGAGAACAGCATCAACAAGGATTCCTTCTTTTTTCTCATGGCGTGTTTTGCCGCTATTTTTGAACCGCTGCGCAAATTGGCGGATGTCAACGCCAAACTCCAGCAGGCCAACGCCGCCGCCACACGGATTTTTGAAATCATTGATTCGCCCTCCGAGCCCAATTATTCCCACCAGCTTCCCCACCTGCCCCGCCATCGCCGAAATATCGCCTTTGACCGCGTAAACTTCACCTATCCCGGGCATGATCAACAGGTGCTCACGGATATTTCATTGACCATTGAGTTCGGGCAGACGGCAGCAATTGTCGGTGGTAACGGTTCGGGCAAAACGACATTAATGTCACTGCTTCCCCGACTTTATACGCCCACTTCCGGAACCATCAAGATTGATGGTATTGATACCTCTGGAGTATCCCTTGCGTCGCTGCGCCGGCAGATGGGGCTGGTAACGCAGGAAACATTTCTTTTTGCCGATACCATTTACAATAATATCGCCTATGGCCGCCGGCATGCTTCGCGCGATGAGGTCATGACGGCCAGTACAAAAAGCTTCGCCGATGAATTTATCCGGTCATTTCCGGAAGGTTACGACACACTGGTCGGGCAGGGAGGTATCCGTCTTTCCGGCGGACAGCGCCAGCGCATCGCCATCGCCCGGGCGATTCTGCGCAATCCAACGATCCTGATTTTTGATGAAGCCATGAGCCAGATCGACACGGAAAGTGAATTCAAAATCGCGATGGCCTTGAAGGAATTCATGAAAAATCGCACCAGTTTCGTTATTGCCCACCGTTTCAGCACCATTGTTTCCGCGGATGTTATTATCTGCCTGGATGCCGGACAAATCGTGGGAATGGGCAAACATCAGGAGCTTCTTTCCGCGTGTGAAATCTATCGGCAACTCTACACCACGCAATTTCGCGAGGTGGGATAAGCCCAATTTTCCCATACCATTTTGCGATGCCATCTGCTATAATTCCCCCCCGCCTGGCGCACGCGATAATAAAAGGTCGCCGAATGCCTTCAGAGGCCGAAGTGAATGTTTCGATGTGCCGCCCCAAAATGGACTTCAAGAATGCAAAGCCAATACAAGGACTTGAGAATGTCACAATTACCAACCGCCAAACTAGCCTTGGAAGATGGAACGATATTCTCCGGACTGGCCTTCGGTGCTTCGGTCGCCCGCGCCGGTGAGGTTGTTTTTAACACCTCGCTTAGCGGGTATCAGGAAATTTTGACGGACCCATCGTACCGGGGACAAATTGTCACCATGACCTGCCCGCAGATCGGCAATTATGGCATCGCCGACAGCGCGGATGAAGAATCGCTGCACCCCCAGGTCGAAGGATTTATCATCAAGGAACTCTCAACCCTGGTAAGCAATTACCGCGCTGTGGAATCGCTGCATGAATATCTGCTGCGCCACAACGTACCGGGCATTGCCGGTATTGATACGCGTGCCCTGGTTCGTAAGCTTAGAACACAGGGAGCCTTGAAAGGGGTTATCTGCACCGATCCCGCCCAGATTTCCGATGATGGCGCGCTGGTGGAAAAAGCCAATGCGTGGCCCGGGCTGGTGGGTGTAGACCTGGTGCGGCAGGTTACGCCGGACAAGGTGTATCACTGGGCACAGGATAAAGGGGTCTGGGCCCAAAGATCCGATCGTCATGGCACCGCCGATCACCATGTTGTTGCCATTGATTGTGGTGCCAAACGCAATATTCTCCGCAATCTTGCCCAGAGCGGATGCCGCGTAACGGTTGTCCCCGCCACGACCTCCGCGGAACAAATTCTGGCCCATAAGCCCGATGGTGTATTTGTCAGCAATGGCCCGGGCGATCCGGAACCGATTGCCTACGCCCAGGCCACGCTGAAAAAACTCATCGGAAAAAAACCGATTTTTGGTATTTGCCTGGGCCACCAGCTTCTGGGCTTGGCGCTGGGTGCCGGCACGTATAAATTAAAATTTGGTCATCGCGGCGGCAACCAGCCCGTACAAAATATCGGCACCGGCAAGGTGGAAATAACATCTCAGAATCACGGCTTTGCCGTGGATGTAGAATCCCTGCGGCAACACGGCGGCGAACCGACGCATATGAATCTCAACGACCAGACACTCGAAGGTTTCCGCATGACCTCCGAGCCGGTATTTGCCGTGCAATATCACCCCGAAGCCAGCCCCGGCCCGCATGACGCCACCTACTTATTTGACTGCTTCGTAAAAATGATTCAAACCGGCAAAAGCCCCACCGCCGAAGAAATGAACGCCGCCCAAACCCACCGCAACGCGGTCGTCATCAGCGGGTAAACGGAAAAAAGGTGTCAGGTACCTTTTTTCTTGTAACGCCCTCTCCGAAGTTGACCACCACCTTTCGGGTTTTACGCAGAATTCCGCATAAGGTCCCGTGCAACCGCGCTGTGCCATGCTGCACATAAGGCGGGCCATCCCCTTGCAGGGCAAGCTTGCCAGCCATTACCGATGATAGAGCCCTTGCAAACAGCGGGGATTGTCCCGTTCCGGCCGGTACTGTCACCGATAGTCAAAATGGGTCAGAAAACTGGGGGACTAGGATTCGAACCTTGCGGAAAGTGGCGTTGCCGGGGTCAAAAACGCCAATTGCTGCCAATAACTGGGGCCTCGTAACGGGGTCCAGTACGGGAAACTCTCCGCCGGGCAGGGGGAGACGTGGGCAAGTCCGGGGGTGTCGGGGGGTGGATAGCCCCCCGCAGCACTTACCCCATTCCTTTTGGCGCATGATGCGATCGCCCAGTGGACGGCGTGACCTTCGCGCACTGGCGGCGTGCTGGGACGGCCTGACTGTTAAGGGCCGGGGGGCGTTGTTGGCGGTGGGCCGCTCACTGCGGAAGGGAGGGCGGGATGGATAGCCCCGAAAAGGGGGATCCCGGGCCCTCCGTTCTGGATTTTGATGACTCAGAACTTCAGGGCTTTATTTCAAGTTGCGATTTTGACGGGATCCCGAGAAAACTTCAGCGGTACGAACAGGCTAAGGCCCGTAACATTCAATTCGCAGATTCTGCCATGGAATTATTGGAAAGTCAAACATTGTATGACTTCGGGATGATGGAGCGCCTGAGGAAAGTGCGGTGCTGCGCCCAGATCCTTTCGGTCGAGCGGTGGTACGATTCGGGTAGCTTCCGGATTTCCTCGCCGTTCTGGTGCGGTCAGCACCTGCTGTGTCCGGTGTGTGCGGTGCGGCGTTCCTCCCGGCTTTTGTCCAGGGCAGTTCGGCGGCTTGCCGTTGTTGATGACGGTGTTGGCCTCTCGGATATGCACCTGTATTTCCTGACGTTAACCGTGAAGAGTTCCGACGATCTGTCCGAGGTTTTTGATCACATCAAGGGGGCCTTTGCGTTTATGCGAACCGCTCGCAAGTCTCGGCACCATGCCACGGCGTTCAAGTGCATTTCCGGGGCGATGTACAGCATTGAAATTATTCGGGGTAAGAATGGCCAGTGGCACCCGCATATTCATATGTTGATTACGACATATGATCCTTTGGCGTTGGAGCAGGTGGATCGCGGGGTGAGGCCGGATGGCACGCGTGATGTTTGGTGGCGTTGGCCAGCGTTGCAGCATGAGTGGCTGGCTGTTACCGGCGATAGTCATTACGTCGATTGTCGGCCGGTCGTGGCCACGAGGGCGGATAGTCTGTTGCCGGTATGTTGCGAGGTCTTTAAGTACGCCATGAAGTTTGCGTCATTGGATCCCGCCGATCGGCTGGAAGCATACCGTGTTGTCGCGGGACCGCCGCGGCGTATGTTGTCGCGTTGCATGGGAGAGTTTTACGGTCTCGGCATTGATTCGCCCGATTCGAAGGAGCAATGGCGGTTCGACCAGGCGTTTGCCCAGGAGGGTGCGGGGGATTCGCAGCGGCTTGCGTTTAACGCCAGGTACGGCTTGTACGAGTTGCGATCTCATGCTGTTATCGCGCCGCGGGCGTTGGTCCAGCGTGATTCTTCCCAAGTGGTCTGCGGTACCGGCGAGATTCCGTTTTAGGCTGGCCCGACAAACCGTGGGTCACGGCGATGCAGCCGGTGATTGTTCCACGGTTTTGTGTTGGTTATGATGTGCTGGCAGTTGTGGTTTTATTTTGGAGATCAAGGTTATGGCAAAGCAGAAAAATCAAGGTGTTCGCAGTGTCCCAATGGAGCGGGACGATTATTTGAAGTGTAAGCGTTTTATTGATCATGCGATGTCATGCCAGGGCGGATTGCGGGGTGATGGGCACATGCCATTCGATGAGGTTGAGTCGGCGATCGGGGCGCTGGTTATGGGCCAGATGTTCGGCTATCGCGTGCTGGAACTGGTACATTCGGTGGCTACGCGGAAGAAGTATTGCAAGCTGTTGGGGATCCAGTCTTTTCGCGAAGTGTGCCCGGCAACCGGGGTGTATACGCAACGGCATTATTTATTTCGTGCCATGGCGACGGTTTCGGATTGGTGGCGCGGTCGGCATGATCTTCTGCAATCGGATAAGGCGAAGCGGGTGGTCGTTGACGCCTGATGATGATTGATTTGACGTGCTATCAATTTGGAATTAGGATGCTCCTGTCTCGCCGGGTTCCTTTCGGCCCCGGCCGGTTTGCATTGTAGGAGTATACTCATGGAGATGTCTCAATATCCTAGCCGGTTTGAATTGTCCGGCGTGGTCCTCAACGTGTTTCAGCGGCCGGAGGGCAAGGGCAAAGATGGCGGCAGTTATGGCGGGGAATACGTTGTCCAGGTCATGAGCGCCGACCGTCTCCGCAATGGCGACGACCGCCTGGTGCCGACCGATTTGACGATTGGCAAAGAGGCTGCCGACAAGGTCGAAGCGGATAAGTACCGGCCGCTGATTGGCAAGTCGGCCAAGTTTCCGTGCACCGTTTATGTCGGCAAAGAACGGCAGTTGGTAGTCGCTCTGGCGCGTGGTAAGGCGGTGCCCAGTGTTGGTAAGTGAGTCTAAATATTTCGCGTTGGCAAAGGGCGTCTTGGATCGGTTTGATCGTGATCTGGAGAGCCGGTACCAGGTGGCCGGGCGGACGCCGACGGACGCGATGTGGTTATCGTATTGCCGATTGTGCTTGGAGGTTGCTTGGGCCGAGGCGGGTTTCGTGCCGTTCCGGTTCTGGAAGCCGGGCCCTGGCGGCGCGTCCAGGCCGGTGGATCAGGAGATCGGGGAATTGCCGTCGGAGGACGCCAAGTGATTTCACTTTTACGTAGATTTGCCCAGGATGGCCGCAAACGCCGATTTCCCGCACTGTCGGCGCTTTACCGATCCCAACTACCTTTTCTACCATTCCATCTCTTTCTTGGGCCTCCTGCTGCTCTCCTGATCCCTTCGTTGGAGTACCCTGCCGGTTTTTTTTGCTCGCCAAAAAAACCGGCAGGGCTTCAACGGTGGGTTTTTGAGCCATACATTGTTCATACTACGAACTAAGCGGTGGCATCGTTGATTCTAGCGGGTTTTGGAGCTTTAACGTGAATACGAATAATCGAGATTTTAAGGGGGCTGCAGCCGAGCCCGAACGGATGCTCAGGCGTGGCGAAGTGGCGCGGCTGCTGGGCGTGTGCGAGCGGACCATCAGCCGCATGGTGGCTGCGGGGCAGTTTCCTCCGCCCGTCAAGCTTCGTAAGGCCTCTCGATGGCGACTGTCTGATGCGCTGCGGATTCGTGATGGCGGGAGGGCAATGCCATGATCCAGCGTTTGGTCAAGGATTCGAGGCGGGGCGGCGAGTACCGCGGCGTGTATCGGCTCACGCCCGATGCGGAGCTGGTCCGGCCGCGCCTGCATACGCGAGACAAGGCGGTTGCGTGGCAGCGTTTGCGGGTGATTGTTGCCGAGGCTGAGCGTGAGGACGTCGGGCTTATCCCGCCGGCCCAGCAGCGTCTATCCGCGGGCCGTCCGCTGGCGGATCATTTGGCCGAGTTTACGGCCGAGCTTCGGTCGGTTGGTCGTGATTCGATGTACGTTCGATGCGTTGGGTGGCGGTTGGGCAAGTTGTTTCTTGGTTGCTCATGGATGATGCTATCTGATTTGTCATCATCCGGGTTTCTGGCGTGGCGTTCTGGATGCGGCCTGTCTCCGAAAAGCTGCAATGACTACCTTGCGGATTTGGCCCATTTCGTTCGGTGGCTGGTGAAGCGTGGCCGGTTGGGCGCTGATCCGCTGGGCGAGATCGAGCGCGTCGATACCGCTCGGGCGGAGCACTATCGCCGTGCGTTTACGCCGGATGAGTTGCGTAGGCTTGTGTCCGTTTGCGGTGTTCGGGCGGTGCCGTATTTGGTTGCGGCATTGACCGGCCTTCGCCGAAAGGAACTCGGAGCGCTGCGTTGGGACGATGTGTTCTTGTCGGATGGCGGGGCTTACGTCCTGGTGCGTGCGTCGATTGCCAAGAATGCGAAGCGTAGTCGTATCGACCTTCACCCGGATGCCGCGGCGGCGTTGGGCTTGCTGCGCTCGCGTGCTACGGACCCGCTGGTGTTCGGCCGCAGGGGTCTGCCGGACGTTTCGGTGTTGAAAGCGGATCTTGCCGCGGCAGGCGTGCGTTTCTGTGATGATCTGGGCCGCCGCCTTGATTTCCATTCGTTCCGTGCGACCTTTGCCACGATGCTGGTTACCTGCGGTGTAACGATTCCTCTGACGCAACAACTGATGCGGCATTCCGATTTCAAACAGACCCAGAAGCATTACACGGACGCCGGGCAGTTTTCCGCGGCGGCGGCGCTCCAGTTGCTTCCTCGGTTCGCGGTGGTTGATGACCCCGATTTCCGGGGCCACTTTGCGTTCCCGGCGGGTCAAAACCAGTCTTTGGCAGTCCCGGAGAGTCCCGATCAAAACAGCGATCAAGCCCTTGCAAACAGCGGGGATTGTCCCGTTCCGGCCGGTACTGTCACCGATAGTCAAAATGGGTCAGAAAACTGGGGGACTAGGATTCGAACCTAGACAAACAGATTCAGAGTCTGCTGTGCTACCGTTACACCATCCCCCAAGGATGGATACTATCCTAAACAATTCCCGGCATTCGGACAAGCGGCGAGCATTGGCCGGAAGCGCTGCGCTGCCCGGCAGGTTAAACCAGCCGGCTAACATATCTGGACCTTGGAACCTGGAACCTCGCATCCTGCATCTGGCATTTGGCATTTGGCATCTGGCATCTGGTATCTGGCATCGAGCAGTGGCCGGGAGCGCTGCGCTGCCCGGCAGGTTAAACCAGCCGGCTAACATTTAACTTCTGGTTGTTACTGCATTTACTGCAATTACTGCCAAGCGCCCCGCTGCGGCTGCAGCACGTCCCGTCGATTGACAAAACAGGGTTACAATTTATCGCGTTACGCCCTGGGTTGTGGTATAATTCACAACATGTATATCGTTGGCATAGAAGAGTTGAAGCGCATCACCCAGGCCCCGGAGGTCATGGGGGGAAAGCCTTGCATTCGGGGAATGCGCGTCACGGTTGGGATGGTGGTCGGGCTTCTGGCGGCGGGCCGAAGCGTCGCGGAAATTCTTCTCGCGTACCCTTATCTTGAAGAGATTGATATCCGCGCTGCGTTGGCGTACGCAGCATGGCGCAGCGAGGAGTTTGACATCACGCTCGCCAAGCAGGTGTCATGAAAATCCTCATCGACATGAATCTTTCTCCGGATTGGTGTCGATGGCTTGCGGACCGGGGCATTCAAGCGGTTCACTTTGTATTGAGCCGGCGCGCAGCCGAATCCGAGTTCTTCCCCTTCGCAAAACATGAGTTAGCTCGTAAGCTTTCACGGAGAGTGTCGGCGGAGCGGGCGCATACCAAGCAACACGGGATTGTTGAAAAATCTGGAACCTGGAATCTCGCATCCTGCATCTGGCATCTGGCATCTCGCATCGATCGTTGGCCGGAAGCGCTGCGCTGCCCGGCAGGTTAAACCAGCCGGCTAACATATCTGGAACCTGGAATCTCGCATCCTGCATCTGGCATCTGGTATCTCGCATCGAGCATTGGCCGGAAGCGCTGTGCTGCCCGGCAGGTTAAACCAGCCGGCTAACATATCTGGAATCTCGCATCCTGCATCTGGCATCTGGTATCTCGCATCGAGCATCTCGCATCAAGCAAAATGGCAGCGATGCACTTCAATGCCTGCTCTGAAAATTCGCGGACGGCGTCCAGTTACGCGGCACGGGGCCGGACCTCGAGCGTGACGTTGTAGCCGAGTTTCCGCAGTTGGGCGGCCAGCCGCTGAGCCTTCTGTTCAGGCGGGGCTTT
>JAKBCC010000095.1 GCA_021808105.1 Planctomycetota bacterium | reverse complement strand
TGTTTCAAATGCCTGGCGGGCCTTGAATAAATCCCGGGTAAATATTCCGGCATGGATACCCAGCGGGGATTGATTAACTTTCTTTAGCACCTGTGAAAAATCATCATATTCTTCGATAATCGCCACGGGAGCGAAGGCTTCTTCGCACGCCAAATGGGCATTGGCCGGAACATGGGTTAAAAGTGTCGGCAGGTAAAACGCTCCATCGCGACGGCCGCCGCACAACAATTTTGCACCGCCGTCAACGGCCTGCTTCACCCATTGCTCCACGCGCTGGGCAGCAGCCTGATCGATCATGCAGGAAACATCCGTGCTTTCATCCAGCGGCGCACCAACTCGAAGGGCAGACGTTTTCTCAATGAGCTGTCGAATGGCTTCGGCTGCGATACTTTGATGCAGAAATATTCTCTGCACGCTGATGCAGCTTTGCCCCGCATATCCAAACGCTGCCGGAACGATGCGGGACACCGCCTCGGAAATATCCGTATCCGGCTCCACGACCACCGCGCTATTGGATCCTAATTCCAGCAGCACGCGCTTTCCCACGGCCCGGGCCTGCAATTCCCATCCGACTTGGACGGAGCCGGTAAATGATACAATCCGCACGCGCGGGTCCTGAACCATGGTTGGCACATGTTGTACCTCACACGGCAGAATGCTCCACGACCCAGGGGGCATATTTGCCTGCATCAGCAATTCGCCCAGCAGCAGCGATGTCAATGGCGTGCGTTCTGATGGCTTTAATAAAAAGGGACAACCACAGGCCAGTGCCGGGGCCACTTTATGCGCTACCAAGTTCAGAGGGAAATTAAACGGGGTGATAAAAACCGCCGGCCCCGCTGCCACACGTTCAACGATGCAGTAATACCCTTCCGAGCGTTCATCAATATCCACGGGCAGTTGCAGGCCGGCGATGCGCGTGGATTCCTCCACCGCCAAGCGGAAGGTTGTCAGCGCCCGGGCGACTTCCGCCCGCGCAGTTTTAATGGGCTTACCGGCTTCCTGGGCGATGAGCCGGGCAAATTCTTCGGCCCGTTTGAGCAAGGCGGTATGAACCGCTTCACATGCGTTGCGTCGCTGGATGGCGCTCATTTTACGCATCATCGGCATAACATCGCGCATGGCGGCAAGGGCCTGCTCAATGGCGGCCACCTCCGCATAGGCCACCTCCGCCAGCAGGCCGCCATCCTGCAGGGATTTAACCGCGCGCAGGGTGTCGCTGAATTCAGGCTTTCCGCAGAGGTAATACGGTTTTCTGGGCGGTGTCATAGCTGTATTGTAGCAGCAGGTTCCGTTGAGGCCTACGTGATATAAAGGTACGGACAGCGGCGGTGCAATGTTGCGGACAATTTGTCATGTTATAACGGCGCGCTGTTATGATTCGCAGCCGTGCGACCCATGAAATGTCGCTTAGCTTCTCCGATGAGATAAAACGACCCGGTAACGGTGACCAGGTCCTCCCGGGAAATAGCGCGGACGGCAATGTCCATGGCATCGGAGAAGGTTTCCGTCGCCTGGGCCATTTTGCCAAAGCGATCCACATACCGGGCGGAAAGCTCATCGGGGCTGGCGCTTTTGGGATTGTTGTGCGAGCGGGTGAAAATGACTTTGTCCGCTCCCAGAGATACCTGTTCCAACATGCCGTCAATGTCTTTATCACAGTTGCAACCAAAGATAACAACCATGCTGTCATAGGGGATATACTGGCTGATGCCGCGGAACAGCGCTTTGACGGAGGCAGCGTTGTGCGCTCCGTCAATAATCACGCGGGGATCATGCCAAACGGTTTCAATGCGCCCCGGCAAATTAACATCCTGAAGCCCGGCAACGGCCTTAGAGTCGCTGAACTGCAATCCACCGGCCTTGAGTTTATCCAGGATGGCCAGCGCCAAACCGCAGTTGACCGCCTGATGCTCCCCGATTAACGGCACGGTCAAATGCTCAAAATGCGATCGCACGGTGGTTAACGAGACGCGAACATGCGGGCCGACGGGCCGGGTCACTTCAAAGCGATGGCTGAATTCGATATCGGTGCCGACAAATTCCAGCGGAGCATGTACGTTCTGGGCCACCCGGCTAAGTGTGGCTGTGACTTCCGGCTCCTGAAGGCAGGAAAGCGCGGGTACATCTTTCTTGAAAATTCCAGCCTTTTCTTCAGCAATTTTGGTTAAAGAATTTCCCAGGACCGCCATGTGGTCGTAGCTGATATTGGTAATCGCGGTTACTTCCGGAGTGATCACGTTGGTGGAATCTAAACGTCCGCCTAAGCCGGTTTCAATGACGGCAATGTCCACATGCTCATCTGCGAAATGGGCAAAACCCATCGCCGTAAGAATTTCAAAGAACGTCGGCTTGTTAGATCCGAGCTTTTTTATAGCCCCTTCGATGCGTTTCATCAACACCACGAATTGATCTTCGCTGATGTGCCGACCGTTGACGCAAATCCGCTCACGCAGATTCAGCAGGTGGGGACTGGTGTATAAACCAACATTGAAGCCGGCATTGCGCAACATTGCAGCGACCATGTGGCAGGTGCTGCCCTTGCCCTTGGTTCCGGCAATATGGACCGTTTTGTAAGCTTGGTGTGGATTGCCCAGCGCCTCGAGAAACTGCCGCATGCGATCCAGGTTAAAGGTTGTGGTGTTGTAGCGAACCACACGCATGCGCTCGTAATCGGTGTGGCTCATGAGAAAATCAATGGCTTTGGCGTACGCTTTATTTTCCGGTGGAAGAACGGGGGCAGCCTTAACCACCACGGCCGGAGTTTTGTGATGCGATGACTTTTTTCCAACAGCAACGGCAATGTGGCGCTTAATTTTTCCGTGAGATACCTTCCCAGGTTTGCGTTTGGCCCCTGGTGCCGATAACTTGCGTTTTTTCGCGGTAATCATAGTCGCCAAATATACCTAAAACACGGGAAATTTACAAGCATCTGGGCATAAATCTGTGTTTAAGAATTTATATTTCGTACTTAAGATATTATTTGTCCTATTTATACATTTATGGGTGGTCCCATAGGTTACCATCGGGGATAAAGCATTTGGCACGACATTCCATCTTCCGCACGTGCACATTCAAAACTATAGGAGTAGTGGGGAATTCAGTACGCCGATTACGCTTCTACGAATCCGAGCGTCGTGCTTGCAACATTTACCAAGAACCTTAGTGGTTCCCAGATTATGTGGCGTACTCATGGCAGATGTGTGATTACTTTGGCGCTTTTGGAGACTTTGCAGCACGCCGGCGTGGCTTTTTCGGCTTGGAATGATTTAAATCCAGGGGAAGGTCAGGCTGGGCAATTTTTTCCCCGCTGACTCGAGGTGCGACCCCCATACGGGTTCCCTCGGGGCTCATGCGGCGGGCAGGATTCACTCCTGAAAACATTGGCGTTGGCGACTGCCAGCAGCGACCTTCTTCCGCTTGAACGATGATATCGCAGGCTTCGGCCGGATCATCTGTCAGGCGGAAAAGTTTGAGATCTTCGGAGCTGATGTTGTTAAATTTGTTGTGCATGGTCTTTTTCAACCAATCAATCAATCCGTGCCAGTAGTCTTTACCAATCAGGATCACGGGACGGGGATCAATCTTAAAGGTTTGAATCAGCGTGAGCGTTTCAAAAAATTCGTCCATGGTGCCGTAGCCGCCGGGAAAGCAGACCACGGCGTGAGAATATTTGATGAACATGGTTTTGCGCACGAAAAAATAGTGGTAATTCAAGGCAATCGTCTGATAAGGATTGCCACGTTGCTCCTGCGGCAAACTGATATTAAGTCCCACTGAAACACCGCCGGCGTCATGGGCACCGGAATTAGCGGCTTCCATGATCCCCGGTCCACCGCCGGTAATGACAGCAAACTTTTTCCGCGCCAGCATGGCAGCAAGGAGGCGGGCCTTTTTGTAATAGGGGTCATTGCGCGGCCGGCGGGCGGAGCCGAAAATGGTCACTGCGGGACCGATGGAGGCCAATGCCTCAAAGCCCTCAACGAACTCGGCCATGATCCGAAACACGCGCCACATGTCTCGCGTGGTTAAATCATTGTGTGACGTTGACTCATGATCGTAGAGCACTGGCTCCTCCGTTTAGCTATTGCTTATATCGGTTGAAATGCCGCCAGTCAAGAAGTTTTCGTGCGACTGTTTTCGTGCGACTGTGAGAGATTAGTCGTAACGGGTGGAAATGTACCGCGTCGGGGAACAGCACTCCGCAGCCGAACTCAACGCTGCCGCATTGAGCTAATTGTTTGCGCGGCGGTTGGATGCGGAATTTTGGCGGCGGGAATATTTTGCACGCGGTGGGTGCTGGACCGGTCGTGACGGGTGGAAATGTACCGCGTCGGGGAACTGCATTCCGCGGCCGAACTCAACGCTGCCGCATTGAGCTATGTCGCGTGGTTACGGCAGGCCGATGCTACTTATCCTCACTATCGGCGTCGGAGGCTTCCACGGGAGCGTCCTCATCTTCCTCACCGCCTTCAGATTCCGAACGCGTGCCGGGAGGAATAACACCCAGCGTCGCCAGGATCGACCCGTCGAGGAAACCTTCAAGTTTGCGGGATCGCACCGGGTGCTGCAATTTGCGCAGGGCCTTGGCTTCAACCTGCCGCACGCGTTCGCGTGTGACCTTGAATATCCGTCCCACTTCTTCCAGGGTGTAGGTGTAGCCATCGCCAATGCCGTAGCGCAGTTTAATAATTTCCCGCTCACGATAGGTCAGGGTTTTCAGGACCTGATCAATCCGTTCGCGCAACATTTCCTGCGTGGCGGTTTCCACCGGATTTTCAGCGGCCTCATCTTCAATAAAATCGCCAAAGTAAGAATCCTCGGATTCTCCGACCGGACGATCCAATGAGATAGGGTGCCGGGCAATTTTAAGCACGCGCCGGCATTCGGTTACCGGCATTTTTGCTTCCTTGGAGATTTCCTCAATGGTGGGTTCCCGGCCCAGGTCCTGAAGCAGCTTTTTGCTGATATTCCGCAGCTTGGACATGGTTTCAATCATGTGTACGGGAATACGGATGGTGCGGGCATGATCCGCGATGGCGCGGGTAATGGCCTGACGAATCCACCAGGTGGCGTAGGTGCTGAATTTATAACCACGGCGATATTCATATTTGTCCACCGCCCGCATCAGCCCGGTGTTACCTTCCTGAATAATGTCCAGAAAGGACAAGCCGCGATTGCGGTATTTTTTAGCGATCGATACCACCAACCGAAGGTTGCCGCCGGAAAGTTTGCGTTTGGCGTCTTCGTATTCATTAAAGACCAGTTGGATACTCTGACAGCGCCTTTGCAGCGCCTCAGCGTCTTCGAGCACCAGGTCCATCAGCCCCATGTATTCATCGGTCATGGCCTGCCGGTCATCTTCCGAGAGCCGGGCGGTTTTGCTGCGCAGCTCGAGGTGCAATTCTGTCAGCTTACTGCTGATGGATTGCAGTTTTTTCATCAGAGGAATAACTTTGCTGGTGCGCAGGGAAAGTTCTTCCAGCAGGGTAACCGCCTTACGGCGGCGATTACGCATACGGCGGCGAATTTCTTCTTTGACCGATTCGGTCGAAGAAGCATCCTGGATTTTATCCCATTCATCACGATTCTGAACGAGAATTTTGCGAATGGTGCCAAGATTCTGGGGAATGCGTTTGCTGATGGTTCCCTTGGCATCCACTTCGGCGGTGGAAATGCGCATGGTGCGGTCGAAAGGCAATTCACCGGATTCCACCTGCGCCAGAATGTCCACCGCACTTTGAATGCAGTAATCGCTTTCGAGCACCTTGCGGCGAAACGCCATACGGGTAAGCTCAATTTTTTTGGCCAGACGGATTTCCTCATCCCGTGTCAGCAACGGAATTTCACCCATCTGAGTCAGGTACATTCGCACGGGGTCGTCAATGCGTTTGGAGCCAACCTCCGCAACTTCATCTTCATCTTTTATCGAGTTGATTTCTTCCTCGGCCTCGCGCATCAGAGATTCGTCGGGATCATCCGCGGCCGGGGCGGCAATATGTTTATTTCCCTCGGCTTCGTCGAGCAGTTCCACACCCATTTCATCGAAGCGCTGCATCAGGGCGTCAAGGCGGTCGGGAGCGATGGCATCATCGGGCAGAAGTTCATTAAGTTCTTCGTAGGTTAAATAACCCTGCGATTTACCTTTTTCGATAAGCAACTGAATATTAGCACTGGCGTTGGCCAATGGAACGGTGCTGACCGTGGCGGGCGGTTGTACCTGCGAATGCGTGGCGTGAGTCACAAAGTTCTCCTGAACGTCCAGTGCAGAGGGACGTAGCATCCAAATCGGCCTTCTTCGAATTACAATTAACTCAAGGTGCCGATAACATTTTTAATATTTCCATGACACGTCTTTCCAAACGTATCATGTCCTTCATCGGACCAACAGCCTATTACGCGGAATAATAACACGCGCAATTAAGCCCTGTGTATTATCTGGTCCGGTTCTCTGAATTTTCACCTTCTGCGGTCAAAACGCCTCGGAATTTGCAACTCCCTCCATCGGGGGAAGCCAAACCCGAATTAATCATCTTAGCATCGGTACGCCTGGGATGCCAACGGAATTATACAAATAACTTCATCGAGTTTCGGAGGAACCAACTGAATGCACCGGATGCAAACACCATGCCAGAGGCTCTTAAGCGTCATGTCTTACAGTTTTGCGGCATTGCCGTAGAAGGGCAAACAACCGAGCTAAACAGCGGGCCATGGCGCGGTCTAAATCCCGGATTCCTCAAAGCTGCATTTTATCAGAGTTAATGCCCTGTTCCCGGCACCACTCCAGATAGGCCTGCGGCACAATTTCGCTGGGCTTTATTTCGCTGCGACCGCCCCAGAAAACATTGGTATAGGAAACCGGAATTCCCACGAAGGCTAAATGCGCATCCATCGCCGCCTTGTGGGCCAAGAGCAGGTTTTTATCTTTGCCGTGGGCCACGCCCATGATATTAACATTTCCAAATTCTATCCCGCCCTCTCGCCAGTAAGCATGGGTCATAATATGGAATCGCCCCACCTCCCGCCCGGCCTCAATTTCCCTGCCTTGGGGCACCGCCCAGTGGAATAACGCGTTGTATTGCGTGACTTTTTCACCCGTGGGTAAGGCCTTAACGTGTTCCAGAAAGGTAGAAAAGCGACCAATCACGCCCAGCGCATGCAATTGCTCCGCAACAATGTAAAATTCCTGCAGACTTATCGCCGCTTCAACGGCCCGCGATTCCCACAGGTTGTCAACTAATTCCTCCGGCGAAAACTCGCGTTTTAGCGCCGTGAGCACCCGCCACTGCAAATCGGAAAGCTCTACAGTTCGGGTTTCCAGTACGTCGGCTGGAACGTCTGACTTACTGCCGGGCTGCATACCCCGACGCCGCACATGCCCTACGCCCAGGGCAAATAGTCGTTTGGCCGGCATGATCTTGTACGCCTGGGCTCCGATAGCTTTCATTAAAAAGGTACAATGCTTTTCCAGCGAAAAGCCCTGCGGTACTTTAAGCGTAGTCCACAGCCGATATTTGGATCCCGTGGTTTCTCCGTCAGTGGAACGAATTACCACATGTCCGGAAAAGGGATCTTTTTCATAGAGATAATCAAAACCGGAACTTAAATTGGACGCGGGTATTTCCCACGCCACCAAAGCCCCGGCAGCCAAATTGGTGGCCAGCAACGTCTGCCGGACGCGGCGAATCACGCCGGCACGTAAGAGCGCGGCGATGCGCCCAGTCACCTGTTGAACGGGAATTCCGGAAAGTCTGGCGATTTCATTCAGAGGATCGCGGTGAAAACCCTGAATGCGATCTTCCGATACGGAAAGGATCGCCGCATTGACAGGGTCGTTGAGTTCCAGTGGAAAAGATTCCATCTGCAATTGCGAAGTAGTCATAAAAGGCATTTTAGGAGTTTTAAGTCCACAATCAAGCCGTCAAGCCAGTTCCGTTTGTCCAACGTGGCAGATCCGCTAATACTTGGAGCCGTCATGCCGCGTATGAATCATGGGCTTAGCCGCGGAATCAGCGGCCAGATCACCATCCTGCGCGATGCCGATAAATAGCTCATGATCGGCGTGGTAGCTCAGGCGGGCGCAAAAACGGCAATGGATAAACGCGCACGCTTCAGACAGGACGATTCCGCCGTCCGGCAATTTGCGGTGCACGACATCAGCCAAGGCCGCGTCGCCGGTCAGGGCCTGGCGGGCATATTTGCGCAGCAATCCCTTATCCCCGACGGAACATATATTGAGCGTAAAAAAGCGCGACTTTTCGATACTTTTACCAATTTCCCGGTCTTTGTGAATCGCCACGCCGATGCACAGCGGCTCAAAACTCAACTGCTGGACAAATGACACCAGCATGGCTGACACGTCCGGGCCTTCACCGGTGGTGAGAATAAATAAGCCACTGGGAATTTTTCCGACGGCGCGCAAAATCGGAAGCACTGGTTCAACCGTACTGTCAAGGATCACAGAAAACTCCGAATTAACATCACTGCCTGATTATAATACGTTCCTTCTGGGGTGTCGCATGTTGCGCCAAATTTGGATTTCAGGACATCTTCTCCAGCGCAACAAGCATACGAAACGCCAGCCACGGTGCCAGTGGGGAGAGAATGTTTTCCATTACCCGCACGGCCGGTACGGCCGCCATCGGCAGGAGTACGGGTTTGGAAAAGCCGCCGGATAAGGGGTAAGCGATCATGCTGTGAACTTTGCGTTCACGAACGACGAAATTAGGAAATCGTCGATTAAATTTCCCGGCATACCGAAAAAACAGCAGCGTCGGAATCGCCTGATTAGCATCGAAAGCACCGCTGCCGGTAAAGGCTGCGGGGTCCGTTCCTGATACATCTCCCGGTTCACGGAAAATCCGCGCCCCCATATCGACCGGCTCGGGATGGGAAAGCCGATACAGCACATGCGAGAGGGGTGAAATAAACGGCTCAACCATCACAAGGCGACCGCCGGGAGACAAGATGCGCATCGCTTCGGAAAAAAAGACCAGTGGATAAGCAATATGGTGCAGCACATCCTGCATGACCAGATTATCCACGCTGCCGTCCGCAAACGGCAGATGCAAAGCGTCCGCAGCCAAATCAATATGGCGCGTCGGCACCAGATCCGTGACGATCATGCCCGGATAGAACGCTTTGAAGTGCCCGGCCCCGCCACCAATTTCCACCACCACGCCATGCGGCTTTCCGGGATCCGTTGAGCGCGGTACGAACTGTGCCGCCATGGACTGGAAATAACCCTGATACACCGACCGCAGTAATGGGCGATTCTGCCACGCTACAGCCCGCGCATCCAGCACATCTTTTTCGGACACTGCTGCGGGGTTACCTGATGGTTGATATGGCATACACGCCCTTTAAGAGTTCCCATGGCGTTGGGTATCCGGTCGAGGATATTATTGCATGGGCGATTAGAGTCAGCGCGAATCAGAATCCGACTTTCATATCAAATCCTTCGGCTTTAATTTGCTTAACCAAGCCATGGAGACTATCGACCGTGCCTTTCAGGCGCCGGGTGAGTTGCAGCAGCGCGTTATACAAGCGCGGGTCTTTCACCAGTCGGCCCGCCGTGCCGTGCCCCTGCGCTATGGATTGGGTGATCGTGTTCACATTTGACAGTACATCCGTGAGTTTCATGCTCAACATAATAATTTTCTGTTGGGCGGTTTTCGCGACGGAATCGATATCCGTCGCAGTAGTGCCGGCCTTGGTAATTACCCCGTTAAAGCGGCCTACCGTTGAGGACAACTGCTTCAGTACGCCCTTCAATTCACCTGACGACACTGCTACATTGGCCAGAATCTCATGTACCTGGCCGCGGAGCTTCCCACTGCCCACCAGGCCATTGATGGAATTAACTGTGACGTTCAAGCGTTGAATTAAAGCACTGATATTGCCCAGATCAGAGTCGTTTGTCGGTGAACCATCGGCCTGGGCTTTGGTCAGCGCTACCGGTTTAAGCAGCCCGTGCAGATCGTCCGCTACGCGGTCCAATTTGCTGCTAAGCACACCAAACTGGGATTTTAACGAAGAAAAATCCTTGACCACGGATTTTGGAATCAGGCTGGACGAGGCGACATTGGCTCGTAGATGTGCGCTGCCATCCATCGGAAGTGTTTTAGCGTCAGCCTTTCCGGACAAGGACAGCGCGACATACGCTGCGCCGATGGTTTTAGTAGCGATCTGGGCTGCGGTATTGTCCGGCAGATGAACGGTACGGTATACACCAATAATAATGGTTGCTGACTGCATATCAGGCGTTAAGGCCACGCTCTGAACAGTTCCCACCGTGACGCCGTTGAAGTTTACGAGATCACCATACGTCAGGCCATCGGCGGTGGGTGCCAGCAGCGTGACATCATAAGGCGCGTTGGGGCCAAATCCCGGTACGCGGCCCAGCAAAAACGCGCCCCATGTAATAAGAACCAATGCCCCAATAATGGTCAAGCCAACAATCGTATTTCGCAGTTTTTCATTCATGCCTGAATTTTTCCATGACGCCTACATAACGTCGATTTTATACGTTTATTCCCCCGATGTCTTGCTATTGCTTCCATCATCAATATTTTTTCGAGGATCGTGACGGAGGACGGCGGGCGGCACCCCCTGTTTGCCCATGCCGGATTTTTCATTTTTTTCTTGCGCAACACTTCCCCCGCCGGGGGGATGGGCGGATGCAGGATAAATTAAGGGAAGGCAGATCTTTACCGCACATCGTGGTAACGGCACGCTTTGAATGCGACATGCGATGCAGAATACATGTGAGATTCTGCCGCCAAACGGCGCACGCACCGAACCGTCGCGTTTACCGCAAATAGTTCCTCAGCAATGGCGAACCATTACTTCCAGGGAATTGACTGCGCCACATCAAGAAGAATATTTCTGATGATCGGCTTAACCAGATCCCGCAATCCATGATGATTTTGGTCTTTGGCAGCCGGGGTCGCCTGGCCGTCTGCGGCAGCAGCGGCCGTTGGATCAACTGATGCAACTCCGTTAGAGGAGCGTCCCGCAGCAGAATGCTTTCTCGCACGATTAAACAGTTGAGACCAAATCGTCCGCAGGGCCCCCGCGTGTGGCGCTTTGGATCGAGCGATCAACACAGCCACCGTGGCGGCAAAGCCCAGTGCGGGGCGGACATGTCGTCTTAACATTCGGGCCGGGGAGTATTGTGTTTTAATATGTTCAGAAAGAAGCGTGGCGTTGTCACCCATTTCCCGCAGGGTTGCATCCCGCAGGTACTCTAATTCAGCGAGCTTGGTATCAATACTCATAATCGGCGGCCTCCATGTTTATCCGGTGCGCTTGCCATGACAGATTTGCCCGTGCGTCCTTCTTTAATCGGTCGGTAAGCCATGAAAACCGCGATCCCTGCCAGCAGAAAATGAGCGACCGCAAAAATCACAAATACCCAGAGAATCGGGATTGACCGCTCCAAGGCGTGGAAGAGTGCAATTTCCAGGAATACTAATCCGGCAATCCCCAGTACAACTCCCGCTGCTGCCAGGCAAGCCCGCACCATGGCGTCGCGCATGGCCGACAGCAGGCGCAGGGTGATAATTTGCACTTCAAGCTCAATAACATCCAGCAAGGCGCGACCGATACGCCTGCCGTACGCTTGGCCCGCCCCCGCAGTCGGCGGTTTCACCGACTCGGGGGGGTGATCTTGCGCGGTATTGGCCACCATAAGTGCAACTCCTGAGGGGAACCGGACACAACCGCGTGCCTGATGCCAGTATACCGTAATATCCGGGAGCTTGTTGCGCTATTAATCGCCGCGATGGAGCAACAATCCCAGCAGCAAGCCGGCTCCGGCTGCAATGGCCAACGCCTGTATCGGATTATGGCGAACCGCGGAAATCAGCGCTGCGTGCGTATCGGATGCCTGTTCTTTGATGTGACCGGCCTTTTCCTGCACCCAACCCGATGCCTGGGACTTCACGGCACCAGCCTGATCTCTCGCAGTCTTGCCGACTTCGTCAGCAAGATCGCCCACCGCGCCTTTTGCCGTCGTGTATTTCCGGCCCAGTTCTTCGCCGTGATTGGTCGAAGCCGCAGCGCCATCTTTGTTTTCCGGGGATGTAAAAGTTTCTTGCATGATAGGATTCCTTTCACTGGAGGTGTTTGATAAGCGGACAGTCCACACAACTGTCACGAGAGTGAATTTCACACTCCTATTGGATTATTGGCCGGTGAAATGCAAAAATCAAGGAAAAAACAATGCCGATTTTTGTCCATCGTCCGGGGAGTTAATAGCTGTGAGCATTTAGCCGGTTCTTATGGCGGAATATCCAGTACACGTAGATCGTGTAGGTGATGACCAGCGGCATCCCGATGATCGCGAAGATCAGCATCACACGCAGCGTATACTGAGAAGAAGAGGCTGAATAAATGGTCAAGCTATAGGCCGGGTTGTTAGTGGCATAGAGCAAATTCGGGAATAGCCCGATCGCCAGCGTCGCCAGAAGCAGGGCGATGGCCGCCGAGCTGGATATAAATGCCAAAAAATCTTTTTTTTGAAAAATTTCCCTGGGCACATTGGCTATTGCCAGCATCATAAGTAAAGGAACGATAAACAGGCCCGGATGAGCACGAAACTGATCGGTTAAGCGCGGATAATAAATGAGGGTCACCATGGTGGTGGAAATAGCGCAGATAATAAAAAAAATAATTGAATTATTCACCCAAAGACGCACCCGATCATGCAAGGGCCCTTCTGTCTTCATGACCAGGTAAATGGAACCGTGCATCAGAAAAAGGGCGACAGTTGTTACCGCAACCATCAGGGCGTACGGATTCAGCAGGGTAAGCAAATTGCCGGTAAACGTTCCGGCGGCATTCAGCGGCACCCCGCGCGCGATATTGCCGACAAAGGTCCCCAGCAGCAATGCCGCCAACAGGCTGCCGATAAAAAATCCGCCGTCCCAGAGTTTCCGCCACCAGCGCATCGGCTCCTTGCCGCGAAACTCAATCGATACGGCCCGGAAAATCAGGGCCATTAATAGCATCATAAATACGAGATAAAAGCCGGAGAATACCGTTGCGTACATATTTTTAAATGCCGCAAACATAGCGCCCCCGGCGGTGACCAACCACACCTCATTGCCATCCCAGACAGGTCCGATGCTGTTAAGCAAAGCCCGGCGGTCCTGATCGTCTTTTGCCAGCAGGTGCAGCATTCCTACGCCGAAATCAAAACCGTCCAGGATTGCATATCCGGTAAACAGCGCGCCAAGGAGAATAAACCAGATGATTTGCAGAACCATATTAAATCCTATCGGAAAACGGAATACTCTGAGCATTTACTCTTGCCGCAGTATTTATGCTTCCATCCGACCATGCTGCGGCAAAGGCCCCTCCTGCGACGGATGCCGGGGCGTGTCATCCGGACCCTGCTGAATTTTCCGGTTCAGCATGAAGAGAAACAATGCGAAAAGCAACGCATATAAAATGCCGAACATAATAATACTGGCCAGGACATCACCGGCCGGCAAATCGGGCGAAACGCCCTGACTGGTCCGCAAAATACCATAGACAATCCAGGGCTGACGGCCCACCTCGGCGGAAAACCAGCCAAGCTCATTGGCGGCCAGAGGAGCAATAACAGAAAAGACAAATATCCACAGGAGCCACCGCCTGGTCCAGAGAGTGTTGCGCCACCAAAAAAAAGCCCCGATAAAACTGATACCGATCAGGAACATCCCCAGGGCCACCATTAAATGATACGATTGAAAAACGGGGTTGACGGGAGGCCAGTCTTTTGCAGGGAATGCATCAAGTCCTTCCACCGGGCGTGTGGTACTGCCATACAGCAACCAACTTAACATGCCGGGAATTCTCAGGCCGTAGAACTGCTGCCGCGTCTGATTCACCCAGCCTGCGACTCCCATTCCCTCCGGTGCATCCGCCGGAAACGCCCCTTCAAAGGCGGCAAGTTTTGCGGGCTGATATTTCGCGATCATCCGGGCATTAAAATCTCCGGTAAGCAATTGCAAAAGCGAACAGATTATCGCCACAATTAAACCCAGTTTCAGGCAGGATCGGGCGATCGGAAGGTGACGATTTTTAAGTAAATACCAGGCGGCCACGCTCATGACGAGAAAAGCTCCGCACAGAAATGCACCGATCAGCACATGCTCCAGACGGTCGAGGGTGGAAGGATTTAACACCACCTTCCAGAAGTTGGTCATCTTGGCACCCGTGACTTTACCCTGTGCATTTTTCAGCAGGACAAAGCCCGCCGGCGTCTGCATCCACGAATTGGCGACGTTAATCCACACGGCACTGAAAACGGCACCCAGAGCCACCATGACTGTAGCAAAGAAGTGCATGGCAGGTTTCACGCGGTCCCAGCCGAAAAGCAAAACTGAAAGAAATCCTGATTCCAGAAAAAACGCAAAAATCCCCTCTGCCGCCAATGGCGCGCCGATGACATCTCCCACAAATCGCGAATAATTCGCCCAATTAGTGCCAAATTCAAATTCCATGACAATTCCGGTAGCAACGCCGAGGACAAAGGTCAGAGCAAATATGCCGGTCCAGAATCGCGTCATTTGCTCCCACTTCTTATCGCGGGTTGCAAGGTACGTTCCTTCCATCATCACCATCATCGCACTTAGGCCGATGCTCAGGAGTGGAAATATGTAATGGAACGAAATCGTCAAACCGAACTGAATGCGTGACAGCAGCAGGGTATTCATCATTATTCCTCCGGCCCCGACGTGGGGGAAATAGTTTATTTTCATACCGCGGCATCCGCAGTTTTAGCAGCTTGGCCCCCCTTGACCATTAGTATAGGGGCAGTAAAA
>JAKBCC010000094.1 GCA_021808105.1 Planctomycetota bacterium | reverse complement strand
CGAAGTTCCGCGGTACAGCGAGAACGCCAGATCAAAGCCATGAAATCAGCCCGCTGGATTCGCGAGCAACTGCTCAATGGTAGAGTCCCGGCGCGCCGGGATTAACCGATTGGTTGCAGGTTCGAATCCTACCCGCGGAGTTTGGATAAAACCCTTTTATTTTATTGCGCATAACTGATATTTGAGCCGCACAGGCTCGCGGCAAGGCTCCGTTTGAAATGAGGGGTTGATGAGGGCACTGCTCTGCCCTCTCGACTGTCGCGTTAATCCAGTGGAGAAAATCCTACCGCTCGCGGGGCCAAACTTTCGGACGTCTTACGCCGATGGCGACACATCAGGTCATGACCTCATGAAGCGTTTCGAGGAACACCGGTAATTGCGGATCGTTCCGCCAGAGCGGGTGCGCACGCACCGCCAGCACGCCGGGTGCGGTGTTGCCGGCAAAATCGGGGCGATCAGCCGATGCGGGTCTGGCCCGGCGATCGTCAGCGCGAATAGCGCGATTGCTTTCGAGCACATTGAACTGTGCGGTCAGCAGATCGATCTTGACGGCATAAGTCCCGGAAATGGTGCGGATGCCATCTCGATGGAGCCGCGAATCTGTTCGGCGACTTCTTTCTGCCGTTCGTCGCCGCTGGCCATCTCAAGCCACGCCTGAATCGGCGATGCAGTCAGGTTCGGCCGCGTGTCAAAGTAGACCAGTTGGTCCTGGGTTTGAATCAGCCGAAGGTTGGCAAATGCCCGAGTCTCGGTAGCCTGCGCCCCCAATTGCGCCAACAGCACTGTCGGAATGGTGCGGCAATAGTATGAGGTGATCGGTTCACCGGCCCAAGCCGCGTATTCAACGGCCGAGGCCTCGCCAGTACGCACCAAACCACCTTCGGCGGCGATGCCCCTCAGCCGGCCGAGTAACTCTGCTGCGGGAATCGTGACTTTTCCTAACCATAGGTCTTGCGTCTTCGGAGGTTGGTAGGCATCCAACAATCCTTCGAGCAGTCGTTCGGGCTGGATAACCCGCACGGCATTGCGGTTAGGGCGTTCAATGGCCAAGTCCGCTTCAAGGCGATGGAGAACCTTAGAGACCATTCCCATTGTTAATGTGCCGCCACCGGCCCGGATGCTTGCGAGAATATCGCCTACCGCTTGGAACTGGCGCTGCATCAGCATCACGCGAGCCACAAGGGACCCATTGCCCCGGTAGGCCGAGCGGATGGGGGAACTATCCGGGTACTTATTCGGGTTCCCGGTCTTGTAAAAGAGGAACCCGCCGGGAGCCTCGACGGCGGCGTTGCCGCTGAAATCAATGGCGCTAATCCCTACGGCAAGCAATTGGTCGAGCTTCTCCTGGCTGAAATAAGGCGCTATGATCATCGGTCGAGCCTGCCTCTTCATGCCGGCGGAATGTCGGATGCGGTCGATCGCCATTTTCAGCGTCTGCGGTTTGGTGTCGCGCCGAAGCTCGGCCACGAATCGGTGGGACCGCCCACGCCAAATCACGTCGATAAGGACATCTCCTCGCTTATTAGGTGGAGATGCGGGTATGCGGATTTCCAGTGGCGGGACGGTCAAGCGGCCAGTCCGGATCAGCACGGCAAGGTTGATATCTGCTATTTTACTCATATCGGCATTTTCCGGCGTCGGAAAATAGTATATACCAGGAAAATAGCAAGTCAAGGTTCGCAGCCGTGCGATCACCCTTGGATTGAACCGCGGATTCCGCCGATTACGCGGAGACCTAAAGGATTCAAGTGGGGTTCCCGCCATGGGGAGCCGGAAAAAGAGCGGCCTGATTGATGCTGCAATTACCAAATGGTGGTATCAGTTGGGTGCATGGGTGTCTCAATGGGTGGTTATCTGCGAAATCCGCGGTCTTTCTACAGCCCGTTTTGGATTGCGCTCGAAGCGTCAAGATTCAGCGTCGAACTATTTCTCCCTACCGGCCGCGCGACCTCACGCCTCCGTCCGATTTTTTGCTTTCACAGCCCCGGTAGCGCCCTTGATTATGCGGGGTCGCCAAATCCGGTCTATGATGCTCGGCAACCATACTGTGCAGCGGGAAGGTGGATATTATGCTCTGTTGAAGCCCTGGGAGACCTCGCGCCCCTGCCTCGTGAGAGTTATAGGAAAACTGATCATATTTTCAGTTTTTATTGACGCGCATGAAAATCCGTCTTATAAGTAATATCTGTTACCCTGAGGGACAGCTCTTTTACGGAGAGGCAGAATGAAGAAAATGCGAAATGTGCTTGCGTTGGCCATCGGCGTCGGTGCCGTTCCGTTACTTTCCGCGTCGCAGGCGGCCTCTGCGGGCGTGGCTTATACAGTTACAGACTTGGGCGGATTGGGCGGATCCATCACCGAAGCATTCGGAATTAACAACCAAGGCGAAATTACCGGCGATTCCACGACAGCAATTAATACCACCAATGGCACTGGTGGGTATGGCCAATCTTTCCTTTGGAAGCCCAGCGTACCCAACGGCACGACAGGAACAATGTACTCCATTGATCCAAGCTACAGTTCCGCATCATATATTTCGGACGGGCTGGCAATTAATGGTCAGGGTCAGGTCGCGGGCGTCGAGGGAAGCTCGTCGGGTTATCAGACTTTTTTATGGACGCCATCACAAAAGAACGGCGTGCCCGGTTCCTTGGCCAACCTGAATATTCCCAAGGATGCCGGTACATGGATATATGGAATGAATAGTAGTGGTCAGGTAGTCGGAGAGTCTGGAAGTGTTACACCTTCGGAGGCTTTTCTCTGGACACCTGATGCGCCCAACGGAACGACCGGCTCAACCCAACAACTCGGATTTCTGCCGGGCACAACGAACAGTTGGGCCGGCGACATCAACGACAACGGCGAAGTGGTCGGTAGCAGCGGCAACATGGCATTTATCTGGACGCCAAGCGGGGGCATGCAGGCACTTGCCACTCCCGCCGGGGACGGAAGTGCTGCTGACGGAGTTAATTCGGCTGGTGAAATCGCCGGTTACATCACAACCAGTAGCACAGTTGGCGGCGCGACCGAACTCAATTATCGTGCCGCAATCTGGACGGCTGCTGGCATACAAATTCTACCTACCTTGGGCGGGCAGAACAGCGCAGCGGCGGCTATTAACGCGGCGGGAGAGGTCGTCGGGTGGAGTCAAGCCAGCGACGGAAGTTATGATGTCTTTGCCTACCAGAATGGGGTCATGACGGACCTGAATGTATTAACCGGCTACCAATTCGGATCCGTGTATGGCATTAATGATTCCGGCCAGATCATCACAGACTACACCGATGCGTCAAATCATCGTACCGCATACTTACTTACCCCGGTCGTAACGCCTGAACCAGGTAGTGCCAGTATTATGCTGCTGCTCACCCTCGGGTCGGTGATTTTGTTGAAGAAGCGCCGGTTGCGCCATGTATTGGAGCCGGAAATTTCCGCACAGCCCGGCAGATCGAATTGATCCCGGTTTTTCTTACGTTGACTTCCCAGTATCCCCCGGGCGCTCTATGATTTGGCCCGGTGGTTTTGGTGCGCCCTGAAGGGGGTCATGGCGATTTGGCTGGTGATCTTTGCCGGGGTATTTTGAGCGGGACTGTGACGAACATAAAAGACAGCAGACAAAACTCCCTGGTGCACACATTGGCGCTACGCGGAAAATTTCGCGCCGCGGTGGCGGTGGCGGTTCTTGGGGCCGCGGGCACCGGTCTTGGTCTAGTGCAGGCGCAAACATTTGAGCAGCCGATCAGTCCGACCATTTATCCGATTCTCAAACCCACGGGCACCATCGGTGTGCCGCTGGTGGTGGCGGCTGAGCATACAACCACGTGGCAAAACAATGGGGGAACCCTGCATCTGCTGGCTGCGGGGCATGTGCGGGTGGATGTCGGCTATCGCAGGCTTTCGGCTGATCATGCGGTAATTTGGTTGTATCCGCAGGGGCAGCAGCGGTCTGGATTTTTCAAGGTGCGGATATTTCTGGCCGGGCATGTCGTGATCCGTGAAGGTGCTGGGAATGCGGCGGTAAGCACCGCTAAGGAAATGGTGGTAACCACACGCATTACCTCACGCGTGCGGTTATCCGGGCCGCCGCCGATTGCCCGCGACGAATCTAAAAATGCCCTGGTGATTCGCGGAAGAAAACTCATTGAAAAATTATCCACGTCTCCGCAGGGGCAAATGGCGATTCCGACTATTGAAATATCGCCCACGGAATTGGCCCTGCGCAATGGCTGGTTTGCCGGCGGATCACGCGTAGCGGTTGCGCCGATTCCTGTGGCACCCATCCAGGCAGTATCGACCGCTAAATCCAAGCCGATAAAACCCGCCATCGCTCCGCCGACGCCTATGATTATGGCCACGGGCAATATCATCAAAGAGGAAGTTATTGGCGATCAACGTCTGACGGTGGCCAAAGGCGAATTTTATCTCTTCCGACAGGTGCCCGGTCATAACGCTCTGGAGTTGCGCGCCAATAATGCAGTGATGTTCAGCGCTGCTGGACACTCCTCGCCGGGCAGCCTGAAAGCCGCTGGTCCGCAAACTGCCCCGTTTGCGCGTAAGGTACAGGGCGTATATCTTGAAGGTGATGTGACGGTTACCTCCGGAGAGCAGACGCTCCATGCGAATCAGGTCTATTTTGATTTCACTACGAATCGGGCGATACTGCTTCATGCGGTATTAAGTTCAGAAGATATGAAGGCCAATTCGCCACTGTATATGCGAGCCAAAGAGATTATCCAGATTGCGCAGGGACAGTTTGAAGCCAAATCGGTGAAATTATCGACGGATGAATTTTATCAGCCGCACTATTATATCGGTGCCGGGGCCATGACCGTGCGCAGCGTCGCAGCGCCGGCACCGCCGGGCACCAAACCCAAAACCGCGTACTATGCCTTTTCCGCCACCAATACCACCGCCAATTTTCTGGGCCTCCCGTTTTTCTATTGGCCGTATGTTTCAGGCACCACGCGGCAAAATCCGTCACCGCTGAAATCCGTGAGCGTGGGCAACTCCAGCATTTTCGGAGCCACGGTGCAAACCGACTGGGATCTGCTGTCATTATTGGGAATCAACCCGCCCGGGGGCGTAGAAGCGGATTTTAATCTTAATGAATACTCCAGCCGCGGGCCGGCTACGGGGATCAACGCGCGTTACAACATCGACGGGATGCACGGTGTCGTGAATAGCGCGGTGATGTATGACACCGGCACCGACCAGCTTGGAGCTAATCGTGACAATTTACCGGTCAGTCAGCACACGCGCGGCTATATTTCCTTCCGGCACATGCAGCAACTTTCAAATCAGTGGACCGTAGCGGTGGAGGGTAGTTACGTTTCCGATCCGAATTATCTTGAACAGTATTTTCAAAGCATCTACGCCACAGCGCCCGAACAACAGACGTCCATTTACGTCAAACAGCAGCATGACACGGAAGCATTTACTGCACTGGGAAAATGGAATCTCACCGGTTTTATAACTAATGCGGATCTGGAAAACAATGAGTTCACCGTCCAACGCTATCCGGAAGCGCATTATTACCGGGAGGGGGATAAAATTCTCGGCCTGTTCACCTATTTCAGTGACAGCAGCGGCGGAATCATGAATGATCAGTTCAGCAACACCACGTCAGGGGTGCGGGCGTTGGAACTGAATTTTCCGGGATTAAATCCCAATGAAACCTTCTCGCAATATTACTTAAGCAATGGCTGGACCGATCAACCCGTCGCCCGATTGGATTCCCGACAGGAAATCGACTTTCCCATGGCGGTTGGCCCGGTGCAGTTTGACCCGTTTGTCAGCGGACGCCTGACGTACTGGGACACGAGTTTCCCGGTGGTTAACAATCAGTTGGGCGGCGGCACAACCCGGGCGTGGGGAACAGTCGGGTTCCGCAGTTCGACCACATTCTGGAAACTCTATCCGGATGTGAAGTCCGATTTACTGGATATTGATCAGTTGCGGCATATCATTGAGCCGGAGGTCAGCATGTTTGCCACCGGAGCCAACGTGCAGCAGGGATATCTTCAGCCTTTTGACCGCAATGTGGAAGGTATCACGGATGCCAGCGGTGCGGAATTCGCATTGCGTCAAACCCTGCAAACCAAACGTGGACGCAGGGGACACCGGCAGATTGTGGACTGGATTACATTTAACGTGGCGGCGGATGTGTTTTGGAATCATAATTTATCCGGCCCTTTTAATCCGAATAATCCGCAATACGCAGGGGCACCATTTTCCACCAGTGATTTTGGCAATCCGCTGATCGGCTACTACGACTGGAGCCGCCCCGAATTAAGCCAGATTGCCGACAGCATTGATGCCAATTTCTCGTGGCGCATCGGTGCGAACGTGGAATTCCTGGCGGATGAAAGCTGGAATATTGATTTGCAGCAGCTTGAGCAGCTCGACTCGGGCGTGGAAGTGAATCAATCACCGAATTTAAGTTACTTCCTGGGGAATCGGTATATCCGGGCGGTGGATTCAGACCAATGGACAGCCGCGATTTCCTATAAACTCACGCGTAAATACACCGTCGCCGCTTCGGAAAGTTACGATTTTGCCCTTAATCATAATGTCACGACAGACTTTACACTGGTGCGGGAAATTCCACGATTTTATGTCGGCATAACATTGGCCTATAATGCTGATACGGCCACCACAGCTGCCATGGTCAGCTTCTGGCCGGCAGGATTCCCGCAGGCGGGCATTACGAATCAGCAGGCGCTACAAACCGTCGCGCCGTAAAGTGTGGGGTAGCATGTATGATGGTCAAATTGGGACTCTACGGATTCCTTTTCGCCGTAACACTGGCCGCCGGGCCTGCCTTAGCCGCAGGCGTTGATAACGGCATGATGCCCTTGCCCACGCCCAGCTTCGGAGGTGGCAATAACGCCAATCTTGAAGGAACAGCCGCCGCGCAAACTCTGGCGGCCTACCACGCTCATAAGCGGGCTTGGCACCTTATTACGGACTTCGGGTATTTTAATGATTACTGGTTTCGGTATCACGATGTATCGCCCAACCGCCCCAATCTGCAAAACGTCACACGAATCAGCCTGAGCCTGGAAAAATGGGGAACGGTATACCTGCGGACATTTGAAGATTATTCCTATGATGTTCGCAATCCGTACATCAACGCGTTATCACGGGGAGTCGCCGGGCAACCCGTTGCGGGCGGCAACGTCGGCTATGTTCCATCCAGCAATTTTACTGAAGCTGATATCACCATCGGGTATCAATATGACATCATGGACATTTTCCGATTTGATGCCGGTTATACCAATTATATTACACCGGTGAGCCAATATTTTGTCCCATCCGCTGATCCTCTGGCTAACCGGAATATCGGCCACGGGCAGACCGACAGTCAAGAGGCGTACATCCGCCTGAGCCTCAATGACAGCCGCTATTTAGGCCAGTTTGCATTTCAACCGTTTGTGCTGGTAGGCTTTGATTATAATGGAGCTTACTATACCAGCGGGGCCGGGCAATATTTTGAAGTGGGAATAAATCCGATTTTTGTGGTTCCCCATACGGGCGGCCTTACCATTTATTCGCCGGTGAGCGTTTCATTTATCCATGATGAAAAACGTCTGGATGTCAATGAAAGAACTTTTCGTGACGGCTACCTCGGCACGTTTGTCGGCACGGTTCTGACTTACCCGTTAAATGGAATATTTCATATTCCGGTCAACCGAGGCCATTATGAAGTTGGTGCCGTGATCAACAGTATTTTTGCGGGAACTCGGTATGCTCAACCGGCCGGAACGCACAGCGATGCCACCATACTGGGATTATTTATCCGCATGAGTTATTAAGCGGCTTTTACGCCGACCGTCGGCTTCGGGTAACATGGAAGAATGATTGCTCCGTTGCAGGTTATTATTCTTCTTTTGATGGTGGCGGCATTTGACGCTGCCCCCCAGCGCCCACCCATTCACCTGTCTGGTTTCATGGTGGTTCTGCTGGTAATTTTAGCCCACGGCGGACTGCTGATCCGGGGTCGGCGGCGATTCACACGCCTGGACCAGCAGTTGCGCACCGGCGGTATCTCAAGTTTTGAAGCTGCCGGGATAATTCAAAAAACGCTTCGCCGTCTGATCGCATTAAACACCGCGCTTCTGGCGGCGGATTTGTGGGTATTCGGATTCGGCTATCTGGTTAAGTACCACTGGAATACCGCCAATATTCCCATGTTGTCATCGATCGTCTGGCTGATCGCCCCGGTGCTGACCTGGCTGGCGATCTGGTATCTGGAATATCCGCTGGAAGTGCGGATTCATGGCATAACCGAACTTTCCCAGGGGGATGGTGATTTTCCGATTCATCCCATGCCCTCGCGCCTGCAATACGTCAATATGCAGTTCCGCCATGGATTATCGCTGCTGGTTGTGCTCCTGGGGTTTGACTTGCTGACGGTTCCGCTTACAGCGCTGCTGGAGCATCTGAACCTGGGGAATTGGTCGGCCATCGCATCGGTGGTGCCGGCCATGATACTGTTTCTTATTTTGCCGGCGATTGTGGTGCGTTATTGGCGGACAACCCGGCTTCCGTCCGGGCCGCTGCGCACACGATTGGAGGATTTATCCCGTCGCAAAAAAGTTGGATTCATGGATATACGAATATGGAATACCTATTACCGGATTCCCAATGCGGCGATCCTGGGATTGCTGCCCTGGTGCCGATATTTTCTTCTTACAGACCTGCTTCTGGAACGCCTGGAACCGCGGCAGGTAGAAGCGGTCTTTGCCCATGAAGTAGGACATGGGTACCACCGGCATATCTGGTGGTACCTTCTGACCTTTACTGCCGCGGATTTACTGGGTACGGGAATATCTTTGGGGGCCGGCAATTACTGGGCTTTAAGCGACAGCTCCGCCATGCTCCTGAATTTTTTCATTGTCGGCCTTCTGCTGGTTTTCGGCTTTTCTCAGGTGAGCCGATTATGCGAACACCAGGCGGACTGGTTTGCCGCCCGGCACATCGCCGACCGCGTGGGCGATGGGGTTCAGGCACCAGTGGCCTGTGCGATGGCATTTTCCCCGCACGGTGATACGGATATTTCCACACCGCCTGCCGATGAACTTGCCCCCATCCCGCAGGAAACGCCGGCCCAGGCCGGTGCAAGAATCTTTTCCGAAAGCCTTACCCTGATTATGGGCGTTGCCAATCGACCACGCGATCGTGCCGGATGGATGCATCCGAGCATGCAAAATCGGGTAGACCTGCTGACCGCCCTGGCCGAATCCCCGAACAAGCAAAAGCAATTCGCCCGCCGCATCTGGCTGATGCGCTCCGCTGTTTTAATCGCCGCCGCAACCGGAGCCGTCCTGACCCTATGGGCCGCCGGAGTGCGGGGTTAACGCCACGGCGGCGGAGTGGCATAAATACTGCGAACCCATGGGCAAATCGCACCGTCTGGTCGAGCGGTAGCGGGGTGCACTCGGGGTGCGTTCCGCCACCGGCAGTGTCGGCGGCTTTGTGAAGTTTCGTCGCACGCGCGTGTTGCCGGAAAATGTTGCGATGCTTCACCCCGAGGGACGGCGCACGCTTTTGTCATTTTTCGATTGAGGGGCGTATAATTGTCGGCAGGTCCGACCGGTGTCGGCGTTGAGGAATTTGATTATGCATGAAGATTTTATTGCCTGGGTGGAACAACATCGGGGAACGCAATATGACTTGCACACGGATCATATCAATCCGGCATTTGTAAAAATGCTCAAGACTATTGGCTTTGACCGCAATTACACGCGCGGCGAGGGGTGTTACCTCTGGGACGGTGAAGGCACACAATATTTGGATCTGCTGACCGGCTGGGGCGTATTTATGCTCGGGCGGAATCATCCCAAAGTGCGACAGGTGCTGCGGCAGGTGCTTGATGCGCAAAGCCCCAACCTGGTGCGCATGGATTGCAGCATTTTGAGCGGTTTAGCCGCGGAGGCTCTGGTGCGGCATACGCCGGACGGCGTGGACCGCGTATTTTTCTGTAACAGCGGCACGGAGACCGTGGAGACCGCGATAAAATTTTCGCGCTGCGCCACGGGCCGGCAAAAAATCATATACTGCGAACATGCTTTTCACGGTCTGACCACCGGATCATTGGCGATCAACGGAGCGGATTTTTTCCGCCAGCGCTTCGGAGATTTGCTTCCGCATACTCAGGCGGTTCCCTTTAATGATCTGGTCTCACTTGAAAAGGCCTTGGCTGCCCAGGATGCCGCGGCATTTATTCTTGAGCCTATTCAAGGCAAAAGCTGCGAGCTTGTTGCGGACGGTTATCTAGCCGAAGCGCAACGCCTGTGCCGCAAGGCCGGAACCTTACTGGTCGTGGATGAAGTGCAATCCGGTATGGGCCGCACGGGAAAATGGTTTTGCTTTCAGCATTGGCCCGAAGTTGAGCCGGATATAATCTGCGTGGCCAAAGGGCTTTCCGGCGGGTTTGTCCCCGTAGGTGCGGTGATAACGCGGCCCCGCATTATGGATGCGGTATTTAATTCCATGGAACGCTGTGTGGTGCATTCCAATACCTTTGGCCAAAATGATCTGGCCATGGCGGCGGCCTTGGCCAGCATTCAGGTCATTGAAGAAGACAAGCTCGTTGAAAATGCCGATGAACTGGGACGCTACACCATGGCACGCCTGGCGGAAATCGGAAAAAGCTGCCCATTTGTGACGGAAGTCCGGGGCAAGGGCCTGATGTTCGGTATTGATTTTGCGCGTCCGGAAAATTCTCTGAAACTTCGTCTGGCCTGGGACATGCTGCATAAACTTAATTTTGGCGTGTTCGGACAGATGATTATTATTCCACTGCTGAAAAAGCACCATATTCTCACGCAGGTGGCGGGTTACCACACTGAGGTGATTAAATTTCTACCGCCGCTGGTGGCCACGAAACAGGATATGGACTGGTTCCTGCAGGCCATGCAGGAAGTTCTGGCTGATACACAGAAATTCCCCGGTGCCGCGTGGGATACCGTATTGGGGTTGGCAAAAAATGTTGTGAAGGTGTAGCACACGCCATTGCGTTCCGCGTTGTTGCTGCAACGGCAAGCGGGCAATGCGCCATGTTGCTTTCCATTTTATGGGTCCAATCCATCGAAGAGTTTTGAAGGACACGCTGCGGCTCACGCGGTACCCCCGCGTGGTACTGGCCATCGCACTGATACTGGCAGCGATCAGCGCTTTTCTGGCGTGTACCCGGCTGCGAATTTCCACGGATCAAAACAAACTTTTTTCCAGCCATGTCACATTCTTCCACCAATATCTCCAATTTATCAAACAATTTCCTGAAAATGAAGCGGCGTTTATAGTGATTAAAGCACGTGATCCGGCCCATGCACCGGCAAGCAGCCAATGGATCGCCGCGGCGAATGCTGTCACCGCATCGCTTAGAAAATTGCCCAAATATGTGGTATCCGTGGACAGCCACGTGCCTTTGAAAAAGCTTGGCAATCAGGGGCTGTTGTTCGCCCATTGGCCTGACGTCCGGGCGGCCTCCGCCGGTGCGCAGTCGCTGGCGCAGATGGGGACAATCTGGGGGGAAAAGCCCGGCGTGCCGATTTCCTTTCTGGGCAAGACCCGTATCGTCCGATTTTTGCGACTTCTTGCCGCCCAGCCGCCCGCCGTACAAACCACCACGTTTGCCCGGACGCTGGCACAATCCTGGACGCATGCGATAAATCAGAGTCCGGCAAAGTCTGTCCCGATACCCGATTTATCAACACTGTTATCTTACCGCCCGCCAACGCCTGGCGCTGCGGGATATTACTACATCCGCGCCGGCAACGGGTCAGAGCATTTACTGCTGATCAAAGTCTATCCCAGATTTACTTATGATTCCCTGGCCGCGGTATCCCTGCCGTTGGAGAAAATCCATGCGGCCATGGTGCAGACCGCCCGTGCGTTTCATTCCCAGTTCACCTTCGGAATGACCGGTCGCCCCGTTCTGGCGGCGGATGAAATGCGCATTACCACAGCGGATAGTGACAAAGCTGAAACGCTGGCGATGATTGTCGTGCTGATCGGCCTGATTCTGATGCTGCGCTCCATCTGGATGGGGTTTGCCGCGGGAATAACGCTGGCCATCGCCATTGCGTGGACCTTTGGATTTGCCACAGTTTTTGTGGGCGAATTGAATCTGCTTTCCACCGTGTTTGTCATTGCCCTGATCGGCATCGGCATGGATTATCTTATTCAGATCATGGTGCGCTACCGCCGGGAAGCGCGGCGTTATGAACGTCAACAAGCGGTCTGGGCACGGGTATTCCGCTACGCCGGCCCGCCCATCGCGACTGCCTGCGCCGGTGCGGCCGGGGCATTTCTTGTCGCGTTGACCACCCATTTTCGCGGCGACGCGGAATTGGGGTTAATCGCCGGCAGCGGCTTGCTGCTGTGCCTGCTGGCTGGTTACACGGTACTGCCTGCGCTGCTGGTGCTGTTCCCTCCGAAACTCGGTAGAGTTCAACCCGGCCAACGGTACACGGATAATCGCCCCCCGCCGCGGGCGGGTTTGAAAAATTTTCTTGGTCTGGGCCTGTGGCTGGCAATTCTTATTGGGCTGATTCCCTTTGCGCTGCGCCTGCGGTTTGATCCGAATCTGCTGGATTTACAGGCCCGCGGCTTGACCTCGGTCAAACTCGTGAAGGAAATGCCCACATGGTACGCCGTTGTGCTGTCAAAATCTTTGAAGCAATTAGCTCCCATTCAAGTTACACTCAATAAAGCCGCCGCTGGATTTGAATCTCCAATCTTGTCCACCAGCAGCATTCTGGATACCGCGAAGAAGCAGAAATACCTGGCCACGCGCAGCACGGCCTTGCGCCAGATTCACTGGCGTGATCCGGCTGCCGTGGCATCAGGAGATCTTCGCGGCATCGCTCTGGCCGCCAATGCTTTGGCCGCCACGTGGGATAAAGCATCTCATGGCACGGCCGCATCATCCGCCGCATCGTCCGCCGCATCAGCGCAGGAAGCTGTCGCATCCCTGCGAGTGTTTGCCGCAAAATTAAACGCGGCAACCGGCCGGCAACGGGATGTTGCGGCGCAGCAACTCTCCCAGTGGCAAAGGAAGTTCAGTCGATCGCTGGCGTCCGCGGCGGCGATGCTCACGCCCGGATCCTTGGATACAGCGCGCCTGCCGCTTCAGATTCGCCGCCATTTTCGCTCTGCGGCCGGCGAATATGCTTTGTATATCTATCCGCGTTTTGATCTTTGGGATCAATCGCGCCTACGGCAGTTTGTCGCCACGCTGCAGGGCACAGCCCAAAAGCCCGGCCTGGTCCCGACAAACGTTGATTTAACCGGCATTGCCATTCAACTGTATCATTCCACAGCATCCATTCGCGCGGCGTTCCTGCAGACTACAGTGCTGGCTTTTCTGGTTGTTCTTTTTCTGGTGTATCTGGATCTGCAATCCTGGGGGCGCACGGCGATAACGGTTTCAGTGCTGGCTCTGGGCCTGCCGATGCTGGTGGGGATCATGGGCGTGCTGGGATTAAAATGGAACTTCGCCAACTTTTTTGCCATGCCGATTCTTATCGGTGCCGGGCATGAATACGGCGTATTTATGATGCATCGTTACCGGGAGGCGGAACATAATCCGCGGCGCATCTGGCGATTCTGGGATGTCAGCGAACGGGCGCTGCTGATGTGCGCTTTTGTAACATGCAGCAGTTTTGGCTTTCTTGGACTTTCCCGCGACCGCGGCATCGCCAGCCTGGGAGTGATCATGGCACTGGGAATTGCCTGCATCTATCTGTCAGCCATCTTTGTCATCCGCCCGCTGCTGACATGGAGGCTGTCCCATAAAGGCGTTTATAATAAGCTGCAAGAATGAGATTTTACGGTGCTGCCGCGTCAGGATGGGCAGCGCGTGGGGTTGGGACCGCGCTTGCCGATTCGGGGTGCATACTCTTCCTCGGGCTGCGTTCCGCATCGAACCGTGACGCTGCCGCGTCAGGCTAAGGTTGTTTTCCGTAACTGGGCTTCGCAAGCGACCATGGAAGGTACCGTTAGCTCAATGCGGGAGCGTTGAGTTGGCTGCGGGAATGCGGTCTGATGACACGACACGTTCCGGCCCGTCGCGACTGGTGCTGCTTGCCGCACTTGATCAACTGTGGCCGGGGTTTATAAAGAATGCCGCGTTATGGCGCATACGCACGCGGTAGCCCGGATCGGGCCAGCCTTCGTCTCGCCTTATACGGTAATCGGGTAACCGCCCTCGGTATCATTGGCCGCGCGGATGCCGCAGCACCAACGCAACCTTCGATGGGGCGTTGATGGAGACTGGAGCGGCAGTTGTCGCCAGATTATTAGCCGGGGGGACGGATCGCATTCCATCATCGTCATCATCATCTCCGTTGCCGTGGTAATAGCCGCCACCGCCGTCATAGCCGCGGTGGTCGTCGCCCCCTCCGCCGTAGAAACAGCCGCCGAGAGTTACCATCATTGTCGCGGCTAGAAATGGAATGGCCATAAGCCTGAACCGATTTTGGCACCTCATGATGAGAGTCCTCCATATAAGATAGCCAACCTGTGAAACCTGCACATTAAGGCTCCCATTGCGGTCATCATCCGGCAAGACCGCCCCATAAGCCTGCTGAAGCATTATAGCACGCTGCCCCAGGCAATTATTTTTGTCGATGCAGGGCCGGATTTACTACCGCACACATGGCTGCGATATTCAGAGGCTGTCAATATAGGCCTGAATTTCTTCCATGGGAACGGCGGAATTAACCGCAACATATAAAATTAATAGACTGAATACCGCCACGACAATCACATCATAGGGAAATTTCAGGTAGCCCAATCCGCCCGTCATACTTTTGGAACCGATGTAGTCCAAAATCCATAATCCCCCAAGATA
>JAKBCC010000093.1 GCA_021808105.1 Planctomycetota bacterium | reverse complement strand
CACGCGATTGCTCGGCCCGCATTAATACAGCCGCCGCCTGAATGATTTTTTGCGCCTTCGCTCGCTGCACGGTAATATCCTCCAATGAAATCAGCACCGTTGTTTTCGCCGATGTCGGGCCGATTGGCTGCGTCCATTCCGCAGTGGGTTGCCGACACAGAAAACAATCGCCACGCGATGAAATAGATTATACCAGTTCGTTGCGTAAGTATGAAAACAGTATGAACCCGGACGCTTGCCCTGCTCTCCCCCTAATGGTTTGGCTGTCGGGACGTCGCCCTTGATCCGCCATCATTTTACGACCCTTTTATACGCGCAATAACCTCCCGAGCCAATATGGCTGCCTGTCCGCCAGCCGCGTCCGCTCGCTGCATCCACAAAAGGGCCTCGTTTTGGTCCGGTGGCACGCCATTCCCCGTGTAGTGAAGCATCCCGATAGCATACATTGCCTCGCCAAGCCCTTTTGCCGCCGCCTTACGCCACCACGCCATCGCTGCGGCATGATCCTGGGGCACACCCTCGCCCCGGCTGTAGAGAACGCCGATGCCGTACATTGCGAAACCATTGCCGGTGGCCGCTGCCATGCGACACCACGCCATCGCTTGGGCATAATCGCGCGGGCCACTCTGGCCCAGGTAATAATCTTTGCCGATCTTGAGCATCGCCAAGTCGATGCCCCTTGCCGCCGCGCTGCGATACCACGGCATGGCCTTGGCGTGAGCCCGCGCCAGGCCCGCACCGTGGTCGTACAGCACACCAATGCTGTACATCGCTAAGCCAACGGCTTTCGCCGCCGCTCCGCGAAGCCACGCCATGTCCTTGGCGTAGCCTTGCGGTGCCCAGCGCCGCCAAGGGGCACCGCGCAAATGTTCATTGGACGACACGTCCCCAGTTTGCGGGCGATGTTGCGGAACCTGTTTGCCTTCAACGCTGACCAGTTGGCCCGGGGCCGTTGCGGGATCCTCTTCCAGTCTCGCCCGGCATTGTACACAGAGAATTTTCCCCCGCCAGAGAAACGGAGGTTCATTGGTTGCAATCACGCACCCACAGTTCTCGCATTTTTCCACGGATTTGCCCGTCATAACGCGACTCCTACTCTATTTCTGCAAGAAACCGCATGAATTCTAAGGTATATTCTTGACACCGCCAAGACGGCTGCGCCCGGTACAGGAGTCGCCGATTTTCCATGCCGCCGCCGGACAGTCCGGTGCGCTCACGCGTAGAATTTTTCTCCGACCGCGCTACACGAACGATCCGAATCACGCCGTCAAAGAACGAACACCACGAAGGCGGCAGCTCGCGGATCATCCCGCTGCTCCCGGCCCATTTGTGATCACGCAGCAAAAAACGCGGTAGCGCGTCCCGGAAATGACGTGCAAGGCTTGGATGCCAATTCTGAAAACCGTGATAATTCTACGGATTACATATACATGCACATGTATACAAGTGAAGATATGGGCGCGGCAGGATTCGAACCTGCGTAGGCATAAGCCAACGGATTTACAGTCCGTCCCTTTTGGCCGCTCAGGCACACGCCCTTTTGGGATCAGTAATATACCAAAATTTTTCTTTTAGGCCAGTTTAGGAGCAGTGCCACGACAATTTCCCGGGTTGTAATGCAGTCGGAAACGCCACCGCCGGCAAAGCCGGCGGCTATGTGAGATGGGGGATCGGGTTTCCAGGAAGTTATCTGGTGCCCGCTCCCTGATACGTCCACCAGTGCGTCCGGTTCAACTTTTTTCCACGGGAGCTTATACTCTGGGGCATGAAAAATAACGCTTTGCTTATTACCAACGGCGTACTTCTGGATCCGCAACGGCAAAAACCGGAAAAATTGGAAGTGCTCATTGTAGATGGGCTTATTCGAGCCGTCGGTACGGGGTTAAAGGCTACCGCCCCGCAGGCTGCGGTGCTGGATGCCAGGGGCGGTTATGTGGCACCGGGCCTCATTGATATTCATGTGCACCTGCGGGAACCGGGGCAGGAACATAAGGAAACCATTGCCTCAGGTTCCGCGGCGGCCGTGGCGGGCGGGTTTACCACCATCTGCTGTATGCCCAATACCACGCCCACCATTGACACGGACGCCCAGATTGAATTTGTTCTCACCCAGGCGGCACGAACCGCCCTGTGCCGCGTGTTGCCGTTTGGTGCCATCACCAAGGGCCGCGAAGGAAAAGAGCTGGCGGAGTTGCAGTTAATGCACGATGCCGGGGCGGTGGGGTTCAGTGATGACGGCTGCGGCGTAGCCTCGGCGGCGGTGATGCTCAAGGCCCTGCAATATGTCAAAATGTTTGATGGCTTTATCAGCCAGCACTGCGAAGAACCTACGCTTTCCGGCGGAGCCATGCACGCCGGCCTCACCGCGCTGCGCCTGGGATTGGGCGGAGTGCCCGCAGTGGCGGAAGAATTAATGATTGCGCGCGACCTGCAGCTTAATGCCCGCATCAAGGCGCGTTACCACGTTCAGCACATCAGCACCGCCGGGGCCTGCGAATTAATCCGCCGCGCCAAGCAACAGGGACAAACTGTTACCGCCGAGGTAACCCCCCACCATCTTCTGTTGACCGATACCTGTTGCGCCAATTATGACACGCATTTCAAAATGAATCCGCCGCTGCGTTCGCAACAGGATGTGCAAGCCTGCATTGAAGCGTTAGTCGATGGAACCATTGACTGCCTGGCGACGGACCATGCCCCGCACGCACGTGAAGAAAAGGAGCTGGAATTTGACCGTGCCCCCTTTGGGATTCTCGGGCTGGAAACAGCGTTGCCTCTTTACGTTGAAGCCCTGGTAAAACCGGGACATCTGACTTGGCTGGAATTGATACGAAAAATGACCTCGCAACCGGCGCGCATCGCAGGCCTTAAGGACTGTGGCACATTGGCCATCGGTTCGCTGGGGGATATCGTTATTATTCAGGCAGATGAAAAGTGGACGATTGACCCGGAAAAATCCTTCAGTCGCAGCCGCAACACGCCATTTGGCGGCCGGGAGGTAACGGGTCATGTGGCGTACACGATTACAGGGGGCAAGATAATATTCGCAGGGGATAAGGCAAAAGCGGAATTTGCCCCAAGTTCCGGGAAAGGCGTATCATAATCATGGTGTTTTTCCATGCCGCGGCGTTGCCGCGCAAAGCCTGTAGTACCCTTTTTGGATTATCCCGCGATGAATCTTGAGTTATGCGTTCTGGCCAGCGGTTCAAGCGGCAACGCATCCATAGTGCGAGCCGGACCGGAGGCGATACTCATTGACGCGGGAATCGGCCCGCAGACCGCGGACCGTCGCATGACGGGGACAGGCTTGGACATCTCCAGCATTCGCGCCATTGTTTTAACACATCTCGACGGCGATCACATTAACCCTGCATGGTTCCGAGTAATGCTCCGGCAAAAAGTCCCCCTTTTTATTCCCCGTAATCAATTAAAACTTCTGCGCCGCCTGGCGCGGCTGGAAGACGTTCTCAAGCCGGTTATGCAGTTGACCAGACTGTTTGATCAGGATGTATTTTATCCGGTATCAACGGTGTCTTGCACGCCCATTCGTCTGGAGCATGATAAGAAGGGAAGCTTTGGATTCCTGTTGCAAAGTCAGCAAACGCGCCTGGGTTATGCCACCGATTTCGGACGCGCACCGTCGGAACTTGTGGAATTATTTGCCGGTGCGGGCATCCTGGCCATTGAAAGCAACTATGACCCGGAAATGCAACTGCAAAGCCGCCGCCCGGAGCGGTTAAAAAAACGCATCATGGGCGGAGCAGGCCACATGTCGAATCCCGACGCGCTGGAGCTTGTTCAAAATATTTTGGATCGCACCCTGGAGAAATATGGCCCGGAGCATCAGCCGCACCACGTTGTCCTGTTGCACCGCAGCCGCCAATGCAACTGCCCGATCAAGCTAACCGCACTATTTCAAACCGATGCCCGAATCGCGCCAATCCTTACCCTGTCACACCAATATCAGCGAACCGAGTGGATGGGTGCACCCGATCGCAAAGCCCTGCCAGGCGAGCAACTAAGCATGTTTACGGCTGCCCTTATCACGTCGGCAAATGAGTGTTGACCCAGAATCCGTGATCTTCTTTTCAGTGTCGGAAGTGCCGCACGCCCGTGAATACCAGCACCACATCATGTTCATCACAAAGTTCAACCGTCAGATCATCCTTTTTGGATCCGCCAGGCTGAACTATTGCTTTAACGCCTGCGGCAATCAGAATTTCCGGTCCATCGGGAAACGGAAAAAACGCATCCGACGCCGCGGTGGAACCGGTCAGTTTTTCGCCATGGCCATTCTGACGGGCCAGATCAACCGCCAGCCGACAACTGGTCACCCGACTCATTTGCCCGGCGCCGGCCCCTAAAAGCTGCCCATCGTGCACCAGCGTTATGGAATTACTTTTAACATGTTTGCAGGTCACGGCGGCAAAAGCCAAATCGCGCCATTGCGCGGCATCAGGCTGCCGGCGCGAAACCACTTTCGCCGAATTTTGATCAAAGCCGACATCGTCGGCCTTCTGGGCCAGCACGCCGCCGGAAATGGTGCGGAAAGTCAATGTTTCATGCCCCGGCTTTTCCACAGCCAGCACGCGGCAATCTGCCCAGCGCTGCTGCAAAAGTGTCAACGCCGCAGCGTCAAATCCTGGTGCCAGCAGCACTTCAATGAAGCGCTTTCCCGCGACAATTTTTTCGGCTGTGGTTTTATCAACGCGGCGATTAAATGCCACAATACCGCCGAACGCCGCCACCGGATCGCCCGCATACGCCAGATCAAATGCGCCGGCCGGCGTTTCGGCAACCGCACATCCACAGGGATTGGCATGTTTAATAATCGCGGCCGCAGGTTGGGAAAATTCCGATACCAGCGCCATGGCTGCATCCGCATCCAGCAGATTCATATAAGACAGGGCTTTGCCATGTAATTGCACCGCACCGGCTAAACCGCGTTTTTCCCCGGCGGCCGCGTATAAAGCGCCAGGCTGATGCGGATTTTCGCCGTACCGCAGCGTCTGTTCAAGACACAGCACAGGGGCCAGTACCGGCGGTAAGGCTGATGCCGGGGCAGGGGCGTAATGACCATTGAGATAACTGGTAATGGCAGCGTCATAGCGGGCGGTGCGGGCATAGGCCGCAGCCGCAAGCATATTGCGGAATGATAATTGTGTTGCACCATTCTGACGGCGCAGCTCGCTGATGAGACTTTCATATTGCGACGCATCCGTTACAACCGCGACACTGCGATGATTTTTCGCTGCCGACCGGATCATGGCCGGGCCGCCAATATCAATATTTTCGATGGCATGTTCCAGCGTGCAGCTTTTCTGTGCGGTAACCTGCTCAAAGGGATACAGATTCACAATCAGCAAGTCGATAGGGAGTATGTTGTGCGCGTGCATGGCCGCCAGATGTTCCTGATTATCCCTTAGCGCCAGCAATCCGCCATGGACGACGGGATGCAGCGTTTTAACGCGGCCGTCCATCATTTCCGGAAACCCGGTGATTTGAGAAATGTCTTTGACGCTCACGCCCGCCGCCGCCAGGGCGCGGGCGGTTCCACCGGTGGAGATAATCTCAATAGAAAATTCACGGCTCAAAATAGCGGCCAGTTCGGCCAGGCCGGTCTTATCAGAAACCGAAACAAGCGCGCGGCGCACGGGTACAAAATCAGGATTCATTAAACTTACTTTTCAGCTAAGAGTGTCATTGCCTGCGCAGGGGCTTAAGTTCTTCCACCTCGCCGCTGACGGAGGCCAGAAAAATAAGGGATGTTTTGCTGTTACGCATAAAAACCGTGGCCTGATTATACGCCATGGACTTAAGGACATGGCCGGTCAGAACATTGGCTACCGCAATAGTGCCGTTGGTCGTAGCGACAAATATTTCGCTGCCCTTGCGGCCCACAATACGGAATCCGTTGGGAATGGGTCCCCATTGCTTAAGGCCGGTTTTCATGGAAATCGAAAATAAGCCAGCCCCGCCCGTCGGAACCAGCAACTGATTCTTCAGTACTACCGGTGAAAATTCCAGCTCACCCGGCAGGCGGGCAATCCAGGGAGATACTCCGGTTTCCGCATTGATCGCATAAACATTGCTGTCCATACATGGGAAATAGACGATACCGTGCAAAGCAACCGGGTTGGCCCGCAGGTGGCCGCCAACATGGCGCTTCCATCCGCCGGTGCCGTCGGCAAGGTCGCGGGAAAAAATAACTCCGTTGCGACTTCCGAAAACCACGGATCCATCCACCAGAACCGGATCGGTTATGAACGAATCGCCCCGGTCAAGCTGATACCAGAGCTGACGCGGCGGCCAATTGGTGGACAGGGCATACATACGGTTATGTAACGATCCGATGAGAATCGTGCTGCCTTTCATGATCGGATTCGTGCCCGGTGCTATGTGTAACGATTGATTATGAATGATTGAACCATTGCGCGAATCTATAATCAGCATGTGTCCGCTGACCAGCAGCATGAACTGATTTTTGGCAAAGGCTTTGGGCTGCGACGTGCTGTCGGCGGTGCCCGGAAGTTTAATGGTCCAGCGAATCGTACCGGCCCCGGAACGAATACAGACCATGTAGCCATGACGTGTGAGAACAATCAGGTTGTTTCCCAGTCGCCATAATTTGGCAACGGTATCACCCGTGCGGGCACCGATGCCTACGGGTAGTTCCCAAAGCTGCTCAAAGCCGGCCTTTTTTGCCGCCGCCCTGCTGATGGGCACCGCTGCCTGGGCCACGGCGGATAAACCCATCGCCAGCCCCAGCAGAATCGCCATAAAACCCAGCCGCCATCCTGTGCGATTCATTCACAAACTCCTCATCGACATAGCAACCAATTCCGAGCGTTTCAACGTTATACGCAGCAGAATTACCGACTCCACTGCGATTTCGCGACCCCTCTCTCTTCAGCTATCGGCATTTACCGATCCCTTCACACTATTTCTGAATGCCCAGCGATATTTCGCAGCTTCAGAAACCGTATGCAGGCCTTACCACCCGATAGTAAACACCGCCATCTTACCGGCAACAACGGAATGTTCAACAAAAATAATTTCCGTATTCCGGTTTCCCCCCTTCCCTGGCACCGCGCCCGATACTCTATTTCTCCAATCCGGCGGTCAGCATTTTCTTAAACTCTGCCATTCGGGCCTCAATCAGGGTCTTGTTCGCTTTTTTCAGGCCGTCCAGCGAAAAACCCTGAATGGTGAAACTGGCCATCACCGTGCCCGCCGCCACCGCCTGTTTGACCTGCAAGGCAGACCACTTCGGCAGCCCGGCAAGATATCCCAGCATTCCACCCGCGAAGCTGTCACCGGCACCCGTCGGATCGATGACTTTTTCGGTTGGATAAGCCGGCATGGGAAACAGCATGTCGTCATATATTGTTAAGCAGCCGTGCTCCCCTTTTTTCAGCACCACCATACGCGGACCGGACGGCTTGAGCATTTTACGGATCTGTTTCATCGCCGCCGGCAAATTCACCTGCCCGGTCAGCAACCGTGCTTCCAGATCATTGAGCACCAGTCCATCCACTTTTTTCAGACTGGCGATTAATTCCTTCCGGTATTGACTGATCCAGAGATCGCGTGTGTCGGCAACCACCAGCTTGGGCGATTTTACCTGCGCCAGAAGTTCCATTTGCAGAGCCGGATGCGTCGCGGCCAGGAAAACGATTTTTGAATCGATGAACTGTTTGGGAACCCTGGGCGTTTTTTCCGCCAGTACGTTAAGAACCACGGCCGTCGTCGTCGCCTCATTCATGGTGGGATCGTAACTGCCGCTCCAGCGGAATGTTTTGCTTCCCGCCCGCCGTTCTAAACCCGCGATATCAATATCAGGATGTTTAAAAGCACTATCAAAGGATCTTGGGCAATCATCGCCCACCACCGCCACGAGGCGTACCTTGGAAAAGTTTGCCGCCGCCCAACTGAAATAAACCGCTGATCCGCCGATGATATTTTCCCGCTTTCCATGCGGTGTTGTGACGCTATCAATACCAATGGATCCGGTAACCAGCAGGGACATAGGCATTTCCTTTCAACCAATTCATCATCGCCGCAGCGCAATGTATAAAAGTATACAATAGCCGATAAGCGATATTTCGTCACAGTGTTGCGGCTCGAACCCAAGTTCATGTAACCGCTCCGGTGCAAGCTCCCAATCCTGAAAGCGAGCTGCAAACAGCGCCCCACCGGGAAACTCGACCGCTGCCGCATCGACTTGAGAACTCACGGATGGCCGGAGGCGGCCGCATCCCGGTTGGTTGCAAAATGTAATCGCTGATACAGTATGAAGGTCAATGCGCGAGGAAGCTATTTGAGAATCGTTCCTCAGCCTTGCAAGCGGTCCTATTTAAGTGATCGTTGGCCACTTACATGTGACGCGACCGCCGGGCTTATGATCTCTGATGAGTGCTGTACCGGCTAACCGGACATTCGCATAAGCGTTTAATGACGGTATTCTCTTGACTTATTCAGGCTTTTTTCTTAGATTATTCGGCTCGATAGATCCGGAATGTAAAGCCGGTTGAGTCGGAAGGTTCGCTAAGAAGAGCAGTGGCATGTGATATTCATGCCCACACGAAAAGCGATGTCCCGATCATCAAGGATTTGAAAACAGCCACTGCGCGGCAAGATTGGCGCAATGCTAAGGAGTAGACGACATGTTACCCGTTGCAAGAACCAGCAAATCCCGTAAAGGTATGCGCCGCGCCCATCACGCCCTGACGGAAATCGCCAGCTCACGCTGTCCGGGATGCGGGCAAAGCCGCCTGCCGCACCGCATGTGCAGCAACTGCGGCTATGTGAACCGCGGACTAAGTCTGGATCTCGAAGAATCCGCCACCAGGAAATAGTTCACCTCCCTGCGGCGTTAATCATACATGAGCCGCCCCGAAAGTAACGGGAGACATTATGCTTTTTTCCAAGTTACGCGGTTGGACTGTTGTGTAATTTTTTGAGGCAAGTCAGGCGATGCGCATCGCGATAGACGCCATGGGCGGCGACCACTCTCCGGATAAAATCATTCAGGGAGCCATTGAGTCATTGGAGTTTTTAAACGCCGATGATGAAATGATTCTGGTAGGCCCGGAAGGGCTGCTGCGCGAAAAAATGGCCGCCGTCCTGGCGGCCCATTCCAACGTGCGCATAGAACCGGCATCCCAGATTATTGGAATGGACGAATCCCCCGTGGAGGCGGTCCGGCAGAAACGCGACAGCTCGATTGTACGCATGGTAAAACTCGCCGCCGCCGGCAAAGCGGACGCCATCATATCCGCAGGCAATACTGGTGCCTTAGTGGCTGCCGGTGTGCTGATACTCGATGCGCTGCCGGGTGTGGAACGTCCCGGAATCGCCATTCCAATACCCAACGGCCATAGCCGCGTTCTGCTGTGCGATGCGGGGGCCAATGTCCAACCCAAACCGGCTCATCTGCATCAATATGCGATTCTCGCCTCGGTGTATTCGCAAACGCTTTATAACGTTGAAGCGCCGCGGGTGGGACTTTTGAACATTGGCACCGAAGAGGAAAAAGGCACAGCGCTGATAAAGGAAACTCGCCTGCTGTTGGAAAAAGATAATGGCTTGAATTTTATCGGGTATATTGAGGGCAGAGATATCTTCAATGATCGGTGCGATGTGGTGATTACCGATGGTTTTACCGGCAACGTGGTGCTGAAAGTCATTGAAGGAATGGGTGGGTCGCTGTTGCGTACACTCAAGGGCCAACTGGCGCAACTGGCGCCCCAAAGTGCCGCGGAACTCTCGCCGATCATTAAAAAAACCTTCAGCCTGTATGATCATGAAGAATATGGTGGAGCACTGCTGCTGGGCGTGTCGGGCTTGTTTCTCAAGGTGCATGGCTCAGCGGGTCATAAGGCAATTCGCAATGCGGTCCATGCCGCCAAACAGGCTACTGTGCATAACATCAATGAACGAATTTCCGCCCGGCTGTCCGAACGGGTGGCGTAAAACTACTGAACCCGTTAACCTGTTTTGAGCAATCCGCGGATGGTCCTGGTTTGTTTCAGTATGGCGGCGGATTGGTTCTGTCATCAGGAGTGGTTGTATTTATGGCCCGATTTGGAGCCTATATCGCCGGATCCGGAAGTTGTGTTCCCCAGCGGCGTTTAACCAATGCCGATCTCGAAAAACTGGTGGAAACCAGCGACGAATGGATTGTTCAACGCACCGGCATCCGGGAGCGGCGGGCTGTCAGTCAAGGTGAATCCACGGTTACGCTGGCCCTGGAGGCTGCCCAAAAAGCATTAGACAGCGCGAAAATTACCGCCGATGATCTGGATCTGATCATTGTCGCCACGCTCACGCCCGAATTAATTACCCCTTCCACCGCCTGCCTGTTGCAGGAAAAATTAGGCGTCAAGCGGCACATCGGTGCCTTTGATATGGGGGCCGCCTGCTCGGGCTTTGTGTATTCCATTGCCACGGCGTCACAATTTATTCAAACCGGCGCGTACAAAAACGTTCTTGTGGTCGGCGCGGAAACGCTGACCAGAATTGTTGATTATACCGATCGGGGAACCTGTATTTTATTTGGCGATGGAGCCGGTGCTGTGGTGCTTTCAGCCACCGAAGATACGCAGCGGGGAATTCAGGCCTTTGAACTTGGTGCCGACGGCATGGATGGTGAAATACTTTATGTGCCTGCCGGCGGTTCGCGCCTGCCGGCCAGCGCCGACACGATTGCCAACCGTCAGCATTACCTGAAAATGAATGGCCGCGAAGTTTATAAATTTGCGGTTCACCAGATGACCGACAGCCTGAAACGGGCTATGGATGCGTGTCATCTCACCGCCGCCGATGTCAAGCTGGTTGTGCCCCATCAAGTCAATCAGCGCGTTATTGACAGTGCCACGGAGAAGATGGGATTTCCAAAAGAGAAGGTATTTGTCAATATCGACCGTTACGGCAATACGTCGGCGGCTTCGGTACCTTTAGCGTTGGACGAGGCTTTGCGGGCCGGGGCCTGCGGGCCGGGAGACTGGATTATCATGGTGGCGTTTGGCGCGGGTCTCACCTGGGCGTCGGCTACGATTAAATTATAAGTGTTTTTATCGCAGGAAATTTTCCTGGGTCCCCTGGAATTAAACTATGACATTTGCATTACTTTGTCCCGGTCAAGGCGCGCAGGCCATGGGTATGGGCAAAGACTTTTATGATCAGTATCCACAGGCCAAGGCGGTGTATGACGCCGCGGACGCCCTTTTGGGATTCCGGCTTTCCGACTTGTGCTTTAACGGCCCGGATGAAATCCTCCAGGCGACAGACAACGCGCAAGCGGGGATTTTTGTCACCAGCATGGCGATTTATCAAACCCTGATTTCGGAAAAGAAGTTACCGGCAGATCCGGATTTCATAGCGGGGTTGTCCCTTGGGGAATATACCGCGTTATGTATTGCCGGGGTATTTAGCTTTGAAGACGGGGTCAAGCTTGTGCGGGCGCGGGGACAACTCATGCAGGCCGCAGCCAAGGCGACACCCAGCACCATGCTGGCGCTGGTGGGAGCGGACGAGCCGACGGCGGAGGAAATTTGCCGCCTGGCCGGCGGTAAAGGCATTATCGTACCGGCGAATTTTAATGCGCCGGGGCAGATTGTGCTTTCCGGCGCGGTGGCGGCTTGTCAGGAAGCGGCAACGATCGCGGAATCGCGGGGGCTACGGGCCGTCCTGCTATCGGTGGCTGGAGCGTTTCATTCACCGTTTATGCAAAGTGCCGCAGATCAAATGCGGCAGGTATTGGAAAACGTAACATTCACACCTGCTATGTGCCCCGTAATCAGCAATGTAACGGCACAGCCGCACGGCACGGACAGTCAGGAAATTAAAGAATTATTAGTCCGGCAGATTATCGCCCCGGTTCGCTGGTATCAGGGCATGGAATACCTCAAGGGGCAAGGCGTTGATTCCTATATGGAACTTGGGCCGGGGCGGGTATTAACCGGGTTGCACAAGCGGATAGACCGCCGTGCGGCAGTCGCCAATGTGTCAACCGTTGACGCATTTAAGCCGTTGCCCACAGTTTAAAAAGTAGATCGCAAAAGCAACTGGATGCTGCAAATACAGGGTGTTAGTCTGCGGGAAACCAAGCTGCGGGACACGAAGAATCAGGAGTCAAGATGGTCGAATTAAAAAATCAGAAAAAAGTAGCCTATGTCACCGGCGGATCGCGCGGAATTGGTGAGGCGATCGTGAAAGCGCTGGCACTGGACGGACATCATGTGGTGGCGGTGGCACGCAATGAAGAAAAGCTGCGGGCGTTGGTCCAGGAACTGGGGCATCTGGGACAAAGTGTCGAACCGGCGGTATTGGACATTGCGGATTCCACAGCTTTGGCTGCTTCCATCGAAAGCACCATTGAAAAACATGGTCGCCTGGATGTGCTGGTGAACAACGCGGGTATCACGCGCGATGGCCTGTTTATGCGCATGGAAGATAAAGATTTTGATGATGTCATCAACACCAATCTGCGGGCGGCGTTCGTGGCCTGCCGCGCCGCGTCGCGCAGCATGATTCGAGCTAAATTCGGGCGCATTATTAATATCGCATCGGTGTCCGGGATCATGGGAAACGCCGGGCAGGTGAATTACGCCGCCTCCAAGGCCGGGTTGATTGGTCTGACCAAGTCAATCGCACGGGAACTGGCGGGCAAACAGATTACCGCCAATTGCGTAGCACCGGGATTTACCACCACGGACATGACCGATATCCTGCCGCCGCAAATTAAAGACAAAGTTCTTGAAATGATCCCGTTGCGGCGCTTTGGCTCGCCGGGAGAGGTTGCGGCCATGGTCGGATTTTTAGCCGGCGATGCGGCGGGTTATATTACCGGGCAGGTCATGGTCGTGGACGGCGGGATGTGCATGTAATCGCCGCGCGGCGCAATAAGGGAGACGTGACGGCCGGCGCAAATACGGTATAATAAGGTGATCCGGATAAACGAACTTGGTAAAAAACCGGTTTGGACGTTGCGAATTCCCGGAGTCTGCGATACTCTATTCGCCCGGCAGGAAATCCGGGTGCTTTTAAGGTTGTAACCCACTGTTAATTTTATTGGAGGCCTGTAATTATGGCTGAAATGGACGAATCCCAGCAGATTGAACAAAAAGTTATCGACATCGTCGCTGAGCAGATGGGCGTCGACAAAGCGGAAATCACCCGTGATACCAGCTTTGTCAATGACCTGAACGCTGATAGTCTTGATACCGTGGAACTGGTTATGGAATTCGAAGATGAATTCGAGATGTCCATCCCGGATGAAGAAGCGGAAAAGATTCAGACGGTCGGGCAGGCAATTGACTACATTAAGACAATTGCCGCGAAGTTGAAATCGCAGGAGTAACGCTCCGGTTCTGCCTGTCCTTATAGACACGTCTTCATGCCTTTGGCGTATGATGGACCCATAGCTTTTTTGGAGTTGCTCGGCACAATGAGCAAACGCAGAGTTGTTATTACCGGCCTGGGAGTGGTTACGCCCCTGGGTGATGACCTTGAACAGTTCTGGGCCGCTCTTCTGGCGGGGAACTGCGGCATACGTCCTATTACCCGCTTCGATGTCAGCAAATACCCCTGCCGGATTGCCGGGGAAATTACCCCCGCAATTTTTAATCCGGAGAAGACCCTGCCCCACCGGGAGATCAAACGACTGGATCGCTTTTCGGTTTACGGCATGGTGGCGGGCATCCATGCCGTTAAGGATTCCGGCATTGATTTCTCTCAATGCGACCGTGATCGGGCCGGCGTTATCGTCGGTTCCGGCATTGGCGGGATTGAAGAAATGGAACAACAGTATGATAAAATGCTGGCCCGGGGAGTGGACCGTGTTTCTCCATTTACCGTTCCAAAATTAATGGTCAACGCGGCGGCGGGAAATCTCTCTATCCAATGGGGATTAAGCGGACCCGTATCCGCCACCGCCACCGCCTGTGCCACATCGGGCAACGCCATCGGCGATGCCTTGCGAACCATTCAATACAATGATGCTGATATCATGCTCGCCGGCGGAGCTGAGGCGGCGGTGACGAAATTAGGCTTGGCCGCCTTTTGCGCCTTGCGGGCGCTATCTACGCGGAATGATGAGCCGCAACTGGCCAGTCGTCCCTTTGAAAAAAATCGCAATGGATTTGTCATGGCGGAAGGTGCCGGCGTGGTAGTACTGGAAGATTATAAACACGCCAAGGCCCGCGGAGCGCGCATCTACGCTGAGCTTCTCGCTTGCGGAGCCACGGGCGACGCCTGCCATATCACAGCACCCGATGAAAACGGAACCGGTGCCGCCAAAGCCATGGAAAAAGCTTTGCGTGAAGCCAATGTCCGCACGGATCAAATTGGTTATATCAATGCCCATGGTACAAGTACTGAACTTGGGGACCTCGCGGAATCACGGGCGGTGCATCGCGTGTTTGGATCGGCGGCTAAAAAGGTTCAGGTAAGCTCCACCAAAGGCGCTTTGGGCCACAGTCTTGGAGCATCCGGCGGTATTGAGTTGGCCATTACCTGCCTGGCGCTGCAGCGCGGCGAACTGCCCCCCACTATCAATTACGTTGAACCCGATCCTTTATGCGACCTTGATTACATTCCGAATATCGCGCGTCAGGCTGATGTCTCCTACGCGATGACCAACAGCTTTGGTTTTGGCGGTCATAACACCAGTATCCTCATCGGAAAGATATAAGCACCTTCCTTTGGCGGATAACAGGGTAGTGCTTGCCTCTAGCGCACTTCATCGGAACTATAAATCCATTTACGCAATCCCGCTTGCATCGGGAGCTGGACGGCAAAGCAGGGGGCGTGCCGATTTTTGGCCGGATTATTGAGAAAATGTATCAGATGGCCGAAGCCGTCGCGTACACAAACCATTCCCCGCATTTTCTCACCCCTGGGCATGGGAATCCAACCCAACGTTGTGAGTGCCGGCCGCAGATAAATCAGTAAGTGCGGATAGTTTTTCCAGTGTCCCTGCCCATTACGGCGGGCGTAAAACTGCTGATAAGCGGCAAGGAAACTGTAAATACTGGAGCGCCCCGCCAGC
>JAKBCC010000092.1 GCA_021808105.1 Planctomycetota bacterium | reverse complement strand
GGCTCCTCGGAGTACCATCGTGTTGAGGTACGCCATCGTCGCCGCTACTTGATGGGAGCCAAAAATCACGCCGTCGCAACCCGGCGATTACTCGGACAGACTCCCGGCGGAGTATTAAGGTTTTGTGAGAACTTCATAATGAAACGACTTCTCGACGGCATTGAATCACCAGCAGACATTAAACGCCTGACGGTGGATCAACTAACCCAGCTTGCCGGGGAAATTCGCGAAACTATTGTGACCACGGTGGGGGCCAACGGGGGCCACCTGGCACCGAATTTAGGCACAGTCGAAATTATTCTGGCCCTGCACGCCATATTTGATATGCCGCGCGACCGCCTGCTTTGGGATGTCGGCCACCAGTGCTACCCCCATAAACTCATCACGGGCCGCTACAAAAATTTCAGTTCCCTGCGGAAAATGGGCGGCGTTTGCGGCTTCCCTGACCCCAGCGAAAGCCCCTATGATCTTTTCAGTGTCGGCCACGCCGGCACAGCCGTGAGCACAGCCGTGGGCATGGCACGCGGCGATGCGCTGTTGAATCATGACACGCGCGTGGTGGCATTTGTCGGGGACGCCTCTATTGTTAATGGTGTAGCGTTTGAGGGTTTGAACAACGCCGGCACGCTGAATCGCCAAATGCTTATTATCCTCAATGACAACTCCATGAGCATCAGCGAGCCGCAGGGAGCTTTTGCCGGGTACCTTGAACATTTACGCGTGACAACAACCTATGACGAAGTAAAGCGCCGGGTTCAGGAACTCCTGGATCGTATTCCTTATGGCCAGCAGATCAGCGACATCGGCGTACACGTGAAACAGGGCATAAAAAATGCCATTGCACCGGGTCATATATTTGAAGACCTGGGCTTAAAATATTTCGGTCCCGTGGACGGCCACGATTTACCCGGACTGATGGAAAAACTCAACGAGCTGAAAAGCCTCAACGCCCCGGCGGTTTTGCATATTAAAACCATTAAAGGCAAGGGCTATGAATGGGCCTGTGAAGACCCCACTACATTCCACAGCCCCAAGCCCTTCCGCGTGGAAGGTTGCCGGGTGGTCATGAATCAAGGCTCAGGGCGATCCTGGACGGCGGCCTTTGCTGATGCCATGACCAATCTATGCCGCAAGCACTCCAACGTGGTAGGCATTACCGCCGCCATGCCGGATGGCACCGGTATGATTAAACTTAAACCCCTGTTTCCGGATCGCTATTTTGATACCGGAATATGCGAAAGCCACGCCACTGCGATGGCGGCGGGTATGGCCAAAGCCGGGCTGCGACCGATCGTGGCGGTTTACAGCACCTTTTTACAACGGGCGTTTGATCAGGTATTTCAGGAAGTCTGCCTGCAGGGTCTGCCGGTGATTTTCTGTTGTGATCGCGCGGGCCTTGTAGGAGATGACGGTGCGGTGCATCACGGATTCTGCGATCTCTCGTTTTTGCGCAGTCAGCCCGGTATGGTGCTGATTTCGCCATCGGATGAACGTGATTTAATCGGTGCCCTGGATTTCGCGGTAACGCAGGAATCACCGGTGCAGATTCGCTATCCGCGGGATAATTGCCCGCCTGAACCCTTGGGTGAGCTGGTTCCCTGGACCATCGGCAAGCAGGGCGGAAAATCGCGTGTCCTTAAAGCCGGTGAAGATGCCACGTTTATCGCCTATGGCTCGGTGGCGTTGCAGGCGCTCTCGGCAGCGCAGTTATTGGAAAATGATGGATTAAATGTTGGCGTCGTGGACGCCCGCTTCTGTAAACCGTTGGATGGAGCCATGCTCCAGCAGGTATTTGCACTGGGCAAGCCGATCATCACGGTGGAAGATCATTCCGTGGTGGGGGGCTTTGGTTCGGCCCTGGTGGAATATGCTCAGGCCAACGGGCTTGACGGTCGCATGGTAACCCGCACCGGTCTGCCGGATCGCTTCATTCGCCATGCCAGTCGATCAGAACAATTTAAGGAAATCGGCCTGGATCCGGTTGGATTGGCTGCCACTGTCCGTGATGCCATCAGCCGCCATGTTGTGTCGGATGCCGGTGCCGCAAAAGGATCAGTCGCGCCCACGCGGCGCGCTGCACGCCTGCGGGATTAACTTCGGCCCCACCATCGGCGGGACGCGGACTAAGCGGTTGCGTGAGCACACGGTCCCGCACCGGGCTTTTCTTCATGGGCAAAATATTAGCAGGGGCATTGCATCGGATGAAACTCCCGATGAAAATGGTATTGTGAATTCGACATGCAACCCACAGCAGATCCTTGTTATTATGCCCAATTGGCTGGGTGACGCAGTCATGGCCACGCCGTTTCTTTGTGCGTTGCGCCAACTGTTTCCCGCCGCACGCATCAGTTGCCTCGGTAAAGCTCTGGTGCAGCCCGTGCTTACGGGGCTGCCAATTATTGACGCCGCAGTGTCCTACGCCATTCATAAAACCGGACGCATCAATTACTCTCAAACCGCCGCGGATCTGCGGAAGCAAAAGTTTGATCTGGCCGTGATTTTGCCCAACAGTTTTCGCTCCGCCTTTCTGGCGTGGCGCGCGGGCGTTCCCCGCCGGCTGGGCTATAACCGTGATGGTCGCCGGCTGTTGCTGACCGATTATATAAACCCCGCGCCGCGTACGGAATATGAAGTTCGGCTGATGATTCAGCGGCGTGCCGCGCAGGAATCCATAGCAGCCGACCGCTGGCCTCGCGGGACGACAGTCTTGAATGATCCGCAAAAAATTCCCAGCTGGTATGTCAAGGTCTCTTCCTGGAACACGTTTCAGCCGTTGCCGACACTTGATTATTATCTGGATTTAAGCCGCTATCTGGGCAGCGCTCAGCGCGATTCGAGAATGACTCTGGGCATCACCGAAGGTGAACGAGAGCAAGCCTATTCGGCTCTGACGCAGGCTGGAATTTCCGGCGATGCGCCTTTTATGATGCTTTTCCCCGGTGCTCATTTTGGCTTAGCGAAATGCTGGCCGCCGGAGCGTTTCGCGGCCGTTGCCGCGGAGGTGGCGCAGGGCCGCATTCGGCCGCCGGCGCATGTGCTTATTGGCGGAGCGGCCGGTGAAAAGTCGCTGATTGACGCCATCCTGCAGGGCGTCCCACCGGCGCTCGCGGCCCGTGTGATTCCGCTGTATCAGCTTAATAACGGTGCCGGCGTAAGCCTGGGGGCGATCAAGGAACTGGTGCGCCGCGCCGCCGTGGTGTTATGTAATGACACGGGGCCGCGGCATTTCGCCGCCGCGCTGGATACTCCACTGGTCACTCTTTTTGGTCCCACCGATCCGCGCTGGGCGGAAATTGGGTACAAAAAAGAACAGCAGATCGCCCTGCCGGTTCCGTGCGGACCGTGCCAGTTGAAAATCTGCCCGATTGATCATCGGTGCATGACGGGCATTACCGCGGAGATGGTTTTGCGGGCGGTCGATGCGCAGTGGCGGCAGGAGGCGGTATGAAAATAGCTCTGATTATTGAACATTTTGATCCCTCACGCGGGGGGGCGGAAAATTACACATTCTGGCTTTCGGAACAATTGGCACGGCGCGGGCACGAGGTTCATGCGCTCTGTCATGACAGTGCCAGAAAAAGGCATAAATATCAGGCCGCCCATGAGGGGGCATCACACGATATGCAGCGCTCCAGACAAGCCGGAAAATCGCCGGACGTGCCGGCCCCCGATGGCGTGCATGTGCACCGTCTGCCGGCGATAAAGTTAAGTACGGGCATCGGATTTCGGCAATTTGGTCTTGCCGCTGCAGCCTGGTGTAAAGCGCATCATCCGGACGTGGCGCATTCCATGACCGTCGCGTGGCCGGGAGACTTATATCATCCTCATGCCGGAGTTTATGCGCGAATTCACCAGCAATCGATATCCTCACGCGAAAGCTCTAAAGCCGCTAATCTCAAACGCCTGATGCTGCAATTTTCCAGCAAACAACGCACGCTTCTGACTCTTGAACGCCGCGCTGCACAAGTCCCCGCTGATCAGCAGCCCTGGAAAATTCTTTGCATCAGCCCCACCATGGAAAAGGATTTCCGATCTCTCTACAACACCGCCGGCAGCAAACTGGCGTTGCTTGAAAACCCCATGATGGTTGCACCACCGGACGCAGCGCAAATTCAAAAAGATCGCCAATGGTTTAGAGATGTATATGCGTTGTCACCGGAGGATCGCGTGGCGGTATTTGTGGGCCACGATTTTCGCCGCAAGGGTTTATCGTGGGCCATCCGGGCGGTAGCGCAAACAGAAACCTCCTGGAAGCTGGTCGTAGCCGGACTGGGAAAAGTAAAAAATTACATTGCTTTAGCCCGGGAGCTGGGTGTGACGGATCGGATAAAATTCATCGGGCCTACGCGCGTTACCGGCGCGGTTTACAGCGCCGCCGATGCGCTGCTTCTACCCACATTTTATGACAGTTTCGGATTAGTGGCTCTGGAGGCCCTGGCGTACGGCCTGCCCGTGATCAGCACGCGATTTTTGGGCTGCTGTGCCTACATAGAAAATCACAAGCTGGGAACCATTGTGGATTCACCGCGGGAGTTCCTCGCCATGGCCAATGCCCTGGACGCCGTAGCCACGCGGTTTCCCGATCGCACGGCCCTGGCGGCAGCGGCCATCGCCGCTGGGCAGACCTTACGGCCCGCAGCGCATCTGGATCAACTTGAAGCGCTGTATGTACGCTGTCGCACTGCGAAATTAAAAGTGCGAAAATAATTGATCCTATTGTTTTTCACAGGAAATTCATGAGCGGCATCCAGATACAAGGCACGACTCTAATCAGTATTATCATCGCCTATCTGATTGGAGGCATACCATTTGGTTTATTACTGGGGTTCATGCACGGCGTGGATATTCGCACCCAAGGCAGCGGAAATATTGGCGCCACCAACGCCGGGCGCGTGCTGGGAATGCGTTACTTCTGGTACGCCTTTGTACTGGATTTTTTCAAGGGATTTGCCCCGGTGCTGGTCGTGGATTTAATCATGCGGCATTGGCATGGCCCGGAGTGGCTGCCGCTGGCCACAGCAGCAGCGGCAATAGGCGGACATGTATTTCCCTGTTATTTAAAGTTCAAGGGGGGCAAAGGTGTGGCCACAACCTTTGGCGTGGTGATGGGAGTATGGCCGGTTTTGACGCTCTCCGGCCTCGGGGCGGCGCTGGTGTTTTTACTGGTATTTCTGGTGTATCGCATCATTTCGCTATCATCGCTGGTGGGCGTGGCGGCGTTTATGATTCTTATTCCAATTATTGGCCACGACATAGGCCCCGTCGACGGTTTTCTATATCCGCAGTCCTGGACCAAGCTTACGCCGCTTATATTTACCGGCTGCCTGATTGGCGCGTTGATAATCATTAAGCACCGCAGCAACATCCGCCGACTGCTTAATGGTACTGAACCGCGTATGGGCGAAAAGCATAAATAATGTCCCGGGCGATTCAAACGCGTCGATCAGGTCAGGATTAAACCCCGTATGCCGGATTGTGGAAGCAGGATGGCACCATGGTGCTGGTGGGAGCCTTAACCGCCCTTACTCTGCCGCTGCCGGGGGTCAACGTCATCCATGGTCGCCGCAGCATTGCCGGTGCCAGCCGTCCGCAATATGTCCGCAACCATCCCTTAACGAATCCTCTAACTTCGGCTATTCTGGCGGGGAATATATCCGGGTAATGTCCGGGTTGAGGCGGGGCATATTTTGGTCCCTCTCTGCGGTTACCTGGATAGAATCCGGATGTATTGAGAAGTTCGAGGAACACTTGAAATGAAAAAGTTGCTGGTTGCCAATCGCAGTGAAATTGCCATCCGTGTGCTACGTGCCGCCACGGAGTTGGGCCTGTCTACCGTTGCCATATATACCTATGAAGATCGCTATTGTCTGCATCGATTTAAAGCGGATGAAAGCTATCAGGTCGGCGGGCCGGATGCACCGGTGAAAAATTACCTCAATATTCCCGCCATTATTGATATCGCCAAAGCCCATGAGGTCGATGCCATTCACCCCGGCTACGGTTTTTTATCGGAAAATGCTGAATTCGCCGCCGCATGTGAAGCTGCGGGCATTACCTTTGTCGGCCCAACGCCTGATATGCTGCGCGACTTTGGCGATAAAACCGCCGCCCGGCGCATTGCGCAGTTGGCCGGTGCCCCGGTTCTGCCGGGAACAGAACATGGCGTGACTGATCCCGCGAAGATTAAAAAAATGGCCAAAGACATCGGCTTTCCGCTGATTATCAAGGCCAGCTTCGGTGGCGGTGGCCGGGGCATGCGCGTGGTGCGAGAAGCCGGGGAATTATCCGCCAAATTGGAAGAAGCCCAACGCGAGGCCGGCGGAGCGTTTGGCAAATCCGAAGTATTTCTTGAACGCTACATCACCAGCGCCAAGCATATTGAAGTGCAACTGTTAGGCGACGCCCATGGCAATCTCGTGCATTTATTTGAACGCGATTGCTCGGTACAACGCCGCCACCAGAAAGTGGTGGAACTGGCCCCCAGCGTGGGATTGCCTGAAAGTTTGCGGGTCAAAATTTGTGACGCGGCGGTGGCCATCGGGCGGCAGGTTAATTACCGTAATGCCGGCACGGTGGAATTTCTCGTGGATGTTGACTCCGGAGACTTTTTCTTTATTGAAGTCAATCCGCGTATTCAGGTGGAACACACGGTCACGGAAATTATCACCGGTATTGATCTGGTGAAATCGCAAATTCGTGTTGCCCAGGGACACAATCTCCATGGGCCGGAAGTTCAGATTCCCACGCAGGATAAAATCACCCATCGGGGCGTGGCTCTGCAATGCCGGATTACCTCAGAAGATGCCGGTAATCATTTCATTCCCGACTATGGCCGCATTACCAGCTATCGCTCACCGGCCGGCTTTGGCGTGCGGCTTGATGGCGGAACGGCCTACACCGGTGCGGTTATTACACCCTACTTTGATTCGCTTCTGGTCAAACTCACCTGCTTTGCCCCCACGCTCGAGGAATCGGTCGCCCGCACGCTGCGTGCACTGTCCGAATTCCGCGTGCGCGGCGTAAAAACCAACATTCCATTTCTGGAAAATCTGGTCCAGCATTCCACATTCGCTTCCGGCGCGGCGACAACTACTTTTGTTGATAACACGCCGGCCCTGTTCCGCTTTTCCGCCCGGCGCGACCGCGCCACCAAGTTGCTTACCTATCTCGGCGACATCATTGTCAACGGCTCGCCGGAGGTCAAACGCACACCGGATCTAGTCGCCATGACCCCGCCGCCGGCGCTTGCCTATCCGCAGCACCAGCCGCTGCCGCCGGGCATGCGTGATCGCTTCAAGGAACTGGGCGCTGCCCAATTTTCCCAGTGGCTGATCAAACAAAAAGGGCTGCTGTTTACCGACACCACCATGCGCGATGCACATCAATCACTGCTGGCCACGCGTATGCGCACCATTGATATGCTTTCGGCGACCCAGGCCATGGCCCATCTGACGCCGAATTTGTTCAGTGTGGAAATGTGGGGCGGTGCCACGTTTGATACCGCCATGCGGTTTTTACATGAAGACCCCTGGCAGCGTTTGGCGGAGTTACGTTCGCGGGCACCGAACCTGCTGTTCCAGATGCTCCTGCGCGCCAGCAACGCCGTTGGATACACCAATTATCCTGACAATGTTGTGAAATATTTTGTGCAGCAGGCGGCGAAGAACGGCATTGACGTGTTCCGCGTGTTTGATTCGCTGAACTGGACACGCAATATGCGCGTGGCCATGGACGCGGTGGTGGAAAGCGGTGCCATACTGGAAGCTGCGATATGTTATACCGGCGACATACTCAACCCGCGGCGGGAAAAATATTCGCTGAAATATTACATCGCCATGGCTAAAGAACTTGAGAAAATGGGCACGCATATCCTGGGCATTAAGGATATGGCGGGCCTGTGTCGGCCCTTGGCCGCGCAGAAACTCGTCAAAGCGCTGAAAAATGAAGTAGGTTTGCCCATTCATTTCCACACCCATGATACTGCGGGCGTCCAGGCGGCCAGTATCCTGCTGGCGGCGGAAGCAGGCGTGGATATTGTGGATGCGGCAGTGAGTTCCATGAGCGGTATGACCAGTCAGCCCAATATGAATTCTCTGGTTGCGGCGCTGGCCCATACGCCACGTGACAGCGGCCTGGATCAAACGGCGCTGGCGCGTCTGGCCGATTATTGGGAAGCGGTAAGGCGATTCTATCAACCCTTTGAAGAGGGGATGCTGGCCAGCACGGCGTCGGTATATGAACATGAAATGCCCGGCGGACAATACACCAACTTGCGCGTGCAGGCCAAGAGCCTGGGTCTGGCCGACCGATGGAATGAAATTGCCGCCATGTACCAGAAGGTCAATGAACTCTTTGGTGATATTGTCAAAGTCACGCCCTCAAGCAAAGTGGTCGGCGATATGGCCTTGTTCATGGTCACCAATAATCTTAATCCCGAAGATGTGCTGGATGAGTCCCGCCATATTGATTTTCCGAAAAGTGTCGTGGATATGTTCCGTGGAGATCTGGGACAGCCACCGGGCGGCTGGCCGAAAAAATTGCAGAAAATTATCCTGCGCGGAAAAACGCCGATCACCGCCCGGCCCGGTGCCAAACTGGATCCCGTTGATCTGGACGCCGCCCGTAAGGAAGTCGCCCAGAAACTGCATTGTGAAATCAGCGATACGGACTTGGCGAGTTATCTGATGTATCCGGAGGTGTTTACGCAGTTTGAGCGCTTCCGCAAACAGCATGACAACGTCAGTGTTCTGCCCACCCCGGCCTTCTTTTATCCCATGCAGCCCTACGCGGAAGTGCCCATTGAACTTGAGCCGGGCAAAATTATGCTCGTCAAGTTCCTGACCGTGGGTGATTCTGACCCCGATGGCATGAGAACCGTATTCTTTGAACTCAACGGCCAGCCGCGGGAAGTCAAGGTTGCCGATAAATCATTAAGCGGCAAAGCCCGTGTGCAAATGGCCAAAGCCGAACGCGACAATCTTTGCCACATTGGCGCTCCGATGCCCGGCAAAATTTCCGCTGTGGCAGTGAGTCTGGGGCAAACGGTTATGCGTGGCGATAAATTGCTTTCCATCGAAGCCATGAAAATGGAAACTGCGGTCTACAGCCCCCGCGACGGTAAAATCAGCAAAATTCTGGTGCAGCCGGGTATGAACGTAGGCTCCAATGACCTGCTGCTGGAATTTGAGGCATAACGATAAAGCCCGGTTTTGCCGCCCCTCACAAAGCCGCCGGCTCTGCCGGTGGTGCGGTTTACGAATGCTGTGAAATTCGGGAAATTGTTTCGGGGCCGTTCCTAAATGAAACTTTTATCGTGACCGGCGCATTTTTGGCAGGAGTGAAAGCATGTTTCGAAAAGCCTTTGTCATGTCCGTGCATCCCGGAATGGAAACGGAATATGAGCGGCGGCATAATCCGGTGTGGCAGGAACTTTTAGATACCCTGAAAAAACACGGTGCCCGCAATTACAGTATATTTCTGCACCCGGAAACGCGGCAGCTTTTTGGCTATGTGGAAATAGAAGATGAAATCCTCTGGAATGCCGTCGCCCAGACCGCGATATGCCAAAAATGGTGGAAGCACATGGCCGATGTTATGCCCAGCAATCCGGATAACAGCCCGCTAGCGACACCGCTGCGCGAGGTTTTTCATCTGGATTAGCACTGTCAATCCTAATTTTGCAGCAGGTTCAGCCGGCCAGCCCGCCGGGTGCGGCCCCCAGCCAAATTGCAGCGAAGCGCTTCCAGAAAATGCCAGATGCCAGATGCCAGATGCTCGATGCGACTACACGATGTCTTCCTACCGCTCCGCAATCGCACTGGCGAAGGCCATCTGAGCCGTGTGAGAAATGGAAATATGCCAGGCGGTAATGCCGGCTTGTTCGGCCAGGGCTGCGGTATGCCCGGAAAGCCGCAGCACCGGTTTACCTTTGGAATCCGGAAGAATCTCCATATCCGTCCAGGCAATGCGTCCGCGAAAACCGGTCCCCAATGCTTTTACAATCGCTTCTTTGGCGGCAAAACGACCGGCAAAGTGAATCGCAAAGTCCCGATTCTCCCGGCAATAATCGCTTTCACCGGCGGTAAAGCAGCGGTGCAAAAAGTGCTCCCCATGGCGCGTGATCATGGAGTTAATGCGCCCAATGTCCACCACATCCACCCCATGTCCAACTATTGCCATTGCTAAACTCACTATATCCAAGGGCTTCAGGAATCTGGCCAAGTAATATCCCCAAATTGTAACCGTCCCGCCCGAATTGTCACCCTTAGGGAAAAGTGACTTTGCTATGCAGTGCCAGCGGATGGTGTGGCGGGCTTTGCAGTACCAGATGATGGTTCTTCAGCATGCGCCAATACTGTTGTGGATCACGCTTACTGCTGTGCGGCTGATTAGCGATCAGGGTATAGCCGTTGGTGCTGCACTGATATTCCGGTGGACCCGATGAGAGCAGATTGCTTGGAACGCGGTGAAGGTATTTCGGACATAGCGCCGAAAGTTGGTTCGGATATTTGCCGTTGGCAGCGTGGTAAGCCGCCAGCGCAAAGGCAATGTCATCAAGGCGGCCAGCCTCTTTGCAGCGCTCAAGGTGCCGCAGGACGGTAAGCGCGTCCGCACCCATTGCTGGGAAGATGCTGGAAACAAAAGTATCGCGAAAAGCCTTATTTGGGTTCGGAGCAGCCGCCGGACTTGGCCTTTCCATTTCCAGGTGCTTTAAGCGCGCAGCGAACGTGTAAAGCGGTGAATGGCGCGTAATGTTGAACGGAGATGCTTTCCAGTCCTCGGCAAACTGATAAAGACTTATCAGGGCGTTTAACTGCCGAAACTGCCAGTTCCAGTTGATACCGCGCGGCGGGTGCATCAGCAAAGGTGGAAATGGATTACCAAGGTTAACGGGATGCTTGTGACTATAGTGCGGCTGCGGCCCGATATGCTCGGCCCGGCGATAGAATGTAATCATGTAATCCAGCCACGTGAACCGGAAGCAGTCTTGTTGCAAGGGGAGATGGGGTAGCCGCAGGGGCGTATTGTGCAGGGTGCTCAGGTAGTCTTGCGCATCACCAGCACTTAAGCCCGGATAGTGCAACAGCGCCAGCTCGGCCGGTATCAGCAACTCGGTGATACTGCCGCCCGTCATTATCCGATCTATTTCGTCAGGCAGCAAACTGCTGATGTTGATAAGTCGGCGCGTGGCTGACAGATAGCGCAGGCACCCCTTGACATCCCCTTCGCCCAGGCAGAAATTAGCCTTCAAAACACACAGTTCCTCAGACTGGCGAAAATAAAATGCCATTGGGTCGATTACTGAGTCCACTCGGGCAAAAGTGCCGAACAGGTGCGTCGGCACGAGGGGGTAATAAATGTGCCGCAACTTGGAAGCTGCCAGAACCAGTTCCAAATCTCTGGGCCGGCCGTTTACATATTCAGCAACCAATGGGCATACTTTGGCGGTCCAGGGGTGTTTTATCGCGTAGGATACTTCCTGCTCCACCGCCGCCCAACGTAGGCCTTGCACCGTGATTTTACCTCGATGCAGAGTGTGCAGCCAACGCCCCTGCGGCGATCCACGCAACATTGTCTTCAGGGCCGCCTTCGGGTAGCGAGTCTTGGGAAAATGTCGGTACATGTAATTGTCAACGCCGGCAAACGGTTCCAAATATCGCAGGTGGGGCTTGACATGCAGCAGTTTAAGCTCGTTCAATGCCCAGTCGTGCTGCTTTGGGTTGAGATGCTGCGCGGTGACCTGCAACTGTATCAGGGGAATCGCCGCATTCTCCTTTTCTGAGACGCCATGCGCAAATTCGCTGTTCAATGCCGCCACATAATCCGGCAGGCCGTAATGGTCCACGGGTGTGGTGATCCAGGTGGTGCGATGTCCGATTGCGATGCGTGACCCCTGCGCGGCCGTCTTCATCGGCGGCGTGGCAAACGCACTGGATATACCGGAGAGTAAACCCAGCGCAGCCGTTAAGGCTAGGAATCTCGCCGGCGTTGTACGAGGTTGCGCCATTAGCAATACCTCCGTTACCGTAACCGATCCCTGTACGGGCAACTACTACCGCTGCTTGCTGACCGACAGGCGGATGCAGTCGTAGGCCATGAAACTTGTCCAGTTGGCTCTCACCTTTCGAGCCAATTTTCCTGATCCCGGCAGGGCGGATGCAAACGATAGAGACACGGTATTGTCTCCGGTTTTCAGATCCCTGCGTGGGAAATGAAAATTTTCGATAATCAATTCGCCATACGGGGCGGTTCGCACATATTGTAAACCTATATTGGTATGTATATGACCAATTTTCTTTCCATTGGTAAATACATTTAAGCTGGCGTAGCGTCCGCCACAGACCATCGTCAGCACCGGCGAACCGGCGGGCACTTTCTTGAGCTTAAAGTGGATGTTCCAGGTGGTGGGTGTGCGGTGGCCCTGAACGATGGCAGGTTGCAGGTAGTTCCAGTCTCGCGCGGGGGTGCTTTTGCCGATGGTGTAATCGACCCCGTGCGGAAAATCTTTGCCGTAACGCAGGTAATTTTCCCAGATATGAAAGTTACCGCCATTGCGGAATTCGGTTACCGTTCGGTTGGCTACACCAATCTGCCAGAGGGTTTTACCAAAGGATAGCGGGGTAAGTGTCAGGAGTTTCTCGGCATCCGTTTTGCCGTTTTTTACGACAATGCCATTTCTGCGGGCCTCACCCAGAATGCCGCTTTTCCACACAAACAGATCATAATGGCCGGGAGCGACATTTTTGATGGTATAGGAACCATCAGCATTGGCCCGGGTCCAATACATATAGGAATTGATATTGCGCAGCCACGATCCATACAGATTTGCCGGCACTTTTTTAGGGGGCAAGCTCAAGATAACCCAGGCCTTACGAGGTGATACGCCATTAGCGATGGCTACCTTGCCTGTTACGCTGCCGCGCTGGTGATAGGCCTTGTTATGCAGCCAGGCAAAGGGCCATTGGGATTCCTTTTGCAGAGCCTTGCGTTTGGCGGCAATCCAAAGGGCATCCGTGTTGGCACCGGTATTGAGATAAAAATACATCGGGCCATAGAGCTTCTGCCAATGTGCGCCAACATACGTGCAGGCGGGAACGTAATATTTATTTTCCAGGGAAATGATAAACAAGGGCCCGACAAAGGCATTCATTTCCAGTGTCGGCTCTGTGCCGCCAAGGAACGACAGGCTGGGAAAAATCAGCCACATGCCATACTTAGGGCCGGCCAATCCCAGCACGTTACTGGTCTGCTCATAGTTGATCCATTCATGCTTGGCATCCACCTCGCCATTGGGCAAGCGCCAGGTAGCCTGATAAATATCAGGATATTGCAGATAGTTTTGCCGCGGGAAACCCAGGCTGATGGGGCCACGCAAATTATCATTAAGCATTTTGGTCTTAAATAAACTGCGCGTCGCCGCTACCAGAAAATTAAATTCCAGTGCAATGCTTTGGGCATTGCCCGGATATATGCTCCGCGGCATGGCTTTGCCCGTCATATTCTTAAGCAGAAAATAAACATAAAAGCCATGATTGCCCCTCCGCAGTACATAATGCTCTTCCCATGTCAGCGGTGCCGTGCTGGTGGCCGGGAAGGTATAGACATATTCTGCTTCACCTTTGCTGTTATGCGTAATAGTCTGCTGGAAGTTCTTATTAATCGGGCTGCCCCCAATCTTTTGCAGCCATTGGCGTTCAAACATATTGGTAGCTTTGCTTTTACGGAAGGCCAGAATGTGATGCACCCAGCGGGAATGTACCAGATTAGGGCCGTTATCTAACTGCACCGATACCGGGCCGGGATCAATGCTGGTTTTATTAAATACCATACGCACCAGGCCATTGCTGAAAATGGTTTCATCGCCTTGATGGGTAATGGTTACAGGGGCAGCTTGAGTTCGGGATGTTGTATGCTCCGCCAGAGAATATTTCCTTGGATTAAGTCGATGCAGATCATACCTCGCCTGCCAGGCTACATAAGCCGCTGGATCATGCAAAGCTTTTTCCAATGCCGGTGCTGCAGCCGCCAGAACCTTTAATTTCACATGCCCCAGCGCCTCTGCCGCGCGTGCCTGCACTACCGGGTCTTTGGAATCCCCCAGAGATTGGGCTAATACTGTTACACCCGGTGCCCCAGCCTTTTCCAGCCGCAGCATCGCCAGATCTGTTAAGTGCCTGTAGACCCTGTTGGAGTGAGGATGTAATGCCAAAACCCAATCGGCAGGCGTTAAAAACCGCTCATGCGTCCACCAGACTGCTCTTAAAGCCCACAGGCGTAACTTTAAGGGATTGTTGGCATTGCGAATCATCTTAAGTTCATCGGGAATCGCCGGCTTAGCTGCCGGACCAATTTCCGCCAGACAACGTATGGCCGCATACCGCTGGTCTGCCTGGCTTAACAAAGCCATGAGATATTCTGCTGACTTCCTTTGGCTTATGCCCAGATGTACCAAGCCATAGCGTGCCGCACGGCGTACATAAAAGTCATTGTCCAATAAGGCACTCTTAAGTTCCGGTATCACCCATTGACCTAACTTCGCTGGCCCCATATTGATCAGCAACTGCACCACTGCCAGACGCATGCGGGGTGTGCCTAAGTGCATGGTATCCAATAAGTCTGCCTTAGCGGCTTTACCTGCTGCTTCCACGACCGTATCCATGGCTCGCCGGGCAGTGCCGCGAATTAAAGGTACTGAATCTTCTGTAGCATTAATTAATGCTGGCAATACTCTCAAACCCCCAAGGGCTTTAAGCCGCTGAACGTCCTGATACCGCCGGGACCAGGAATCATCATTTCCCAGATCTGATTCCAGTTCTTCAGCGGTGGTACATACCAGGCGTCGCATGGGTACAAGGCGAATATCATCTACATACACCTTGGCCAACCCATAACCGCTCATCAGGGGGCCTAAGTTAATGGTCAAACTGTGCATGAAGGGTAAAAAGCGCGTAGCCCCTGAACCGGAGCCGGCGATGGCATTTTGCGGATGGCGGGCAAAGTTCCAGACAACATAATTCCAGCCCGGTGAAACATCGGCAAACGACCAGTAAGGATTGCCGCCATTGACGGCAAGTCGCACATCATACCGCCCGAAGAAATGCGCTGCCGCTGATGTGGG
>JAKBCC010000091.1 GCA_021808105.1 Planctomycetota bacterium | reverse complement strand
GTGGATGCCTGGTCTGATTTGCAGGGGTAGGACGCCTTTGCTTTTTCCCCTGAACGCGGTTGTTTAACCGTGGTTCAAGAATTTGAGGGATCTTCCGGAGTTTGAAGTGTTCCAATTTTTTCAGCAATTTACTCCTCAACAGCATGCGGAAATATTGGCGGGTTTAATTCCCCTTTTTCCGCTGGCGGCGCTGGTCATCATCGCACTTTTTGGCGGCACGGCTCTTAAGGGCCGCGCGCATGTTCCCGCCATTGTCGGCATCGCCTGCTCGTTTTTCCTGGCGCTGCTGCTGTTAATCATTTTTGATGTCGGCCAGTTTAACTCTATCAGGGCGGCGATCTTTCACATTCCCATTGCCCAAGCCAATCAGTTTGGTGCTCGCAACCACGAATTTCTGCAAATGAACTTCGGCACGTGGTTGAGCGCCGGCGGCTTCAAAATCCCCTTTGGTGTATATCTTGATCCGCTATCGGTGCTGTTTGTCTCATTTGTCACCGGTATATCACTGCTGATTTTTATCTATTCCAGCGGCTACATGAATGGCGATTACGGTTATTTCCGCTTCTTCGCCTACTTAAGCATGTTTGTTACCGCCATGACCATTCTGGTGCTGGCGAATAATTTTCTGCTGGTCTATCTGGGCTGGGAAGGCGTGGGGTTGGCCAGCTATCTGCTGGTGGGGTATTACTATCCCAAGCGATCCGCACGGGATGCCGCCACGAAAGCGTTTATTGTTAACCGAATTGGCGATACCAGCTTTGCCATCGCCATTTTCATGATCTATCTGACCTTCCATTCGCTCAATTTCGCCAACGTATTTTATGGCCCGCTGCAAAGCGCAAGTTTCCGCGCAGCGCACCAATCCATGATGTTCTGGATACCGCTACTGCTGATGTTTGGAGCCTTTGCCAAATCCGCGCAGTTCCCGCTGCACGTCTGGCTGCCTGATGCCATGGAAGGCCCCACACCGGTTTCCGCACTGATTCACGCCGCCACCATGGTCACCGCCGGCGTATATCTTATCGCCCGCTGCATGCCCATATTCATGCACGACCTGCCCGTGCTGCATCTGGTGGGAATTATTGGAACGTTCACCGCATTTATGGCTGCTACCATCGCCATGTGTCAATATGATCTCAAACGGATCTGGGCCTATTCCACGGTTTCGCAGTTGGGATATATGTTCATGGGCCTGGGCGTTGCGGCAGGTTCCGCGGCGGTGTTCCATGTGTTCACCCATGCCTTTTTTAAGGCCCTTCTATTCCTATCCAGTGGATCGGTCATGCACGCCATGGGCGGTGAACTGGACATTCGGAAAATGTCCGGCCTGCGTAGACGCATGCCCATTACCACCATCTGTCTGCTCGTTGGTGCGCTCTCTTTAGCGGGCTTTCCCGGCTGGGCAGGATTTTTCAGCAAGGATGAAATTCTTTCCGCTGCGATGAATTCCGCCTGGAGCGGTGGCCCCTGGCTGGCCGCCATCGGCTTGCTGACCGCTTTAATTACCGCGTATTACACGTTCCGCGCCTTTTTCCGTGTGTTCATGGGTGATCTGATTTTGCCCCAAACCGCCGGGCTGCATGAACCCAGCGTTTTTACTTTGCCCCCTGAATCCAGTCATGAAAGTCATGACACACACATCGCCTCTGATGCCCATGATGCCGGCCAACATAGTCATGACGCGCCTCATGGCCGTCATGGCCATGATCAACCCCGTAACACCTCCTTTGACGGCCCCATTGCCATGTGGGGGCCGCTGGTTGTTTTGGCCGTCGGGGCCACTCTTGTAGGCTGGCTGGGAGTTTTTGGCGGCCACGGTGATCAAGGCTGGATTCAAAGTTTCCTGGCCCGCGTACCCATGAATGCCGGTTTGCATTATGTGCCAACGCCTCCGGGCGGCCTGCTTTTACCGATAGCCTCGGTGCATCGTATAAGTCCGGCGATGGGCATGGTTCTGGGCGGAATTCTCGCGATTGTGGGGATCCTCATTGCCGGCTATTTCCATCTGGTGAATCGTCATGCCGCCGAGGTGGTGAAATCCGCCCTGCGCCCGCTGGTGACGTTCCTGGAAAACAAATGGTACATCGACGAAATTTATCACTACAGCATCGTGATGCCGCTGTGGTATCTGGGCCGCACACTTTATGGCGTGGACCATGTCATTGACGGCATTGTCGTGAACTTTTTCGGATATTTTCCCCAGCTCGTCGGCTGGGTGCTCAAGCCCACACAAAGCGGTCGGTTGCGCTATTACGCCATCGGCATGGTCAGCGGTCTGGCGCTGGTAATTCTGGGCGTGTTGTATCTGCTTAGATGATCCGGGGCCAAGGTAAGCCGTCCGGATCAGGAAAACTCGGAACTGAAACGTTATGACACAATCGCATTTAATCTTGCCCATGATGCTGGTTATCCCGTTAATCGGCGCTGCGCTGATTTTCATGATCAAACCCGGAGCTTCGGGCCATCGCGCCCGCGGCCTGGGCGTTCTGGCGTTTTGTTTCGCCCTTATTCCTGCTCTCATGGGTGTTGTTCTGCTGACGCGGTTTAACTATGCCGCAGGCAGTGTCTGGCAACAGCGATTTAATTATCCCTGGCTGCCGCAGTTTCATGTGAATTTTTCCTTCGGCGTGGATGCCATCAGCCTGTGGCTGCTGATGCTTACGCTGCTGGTAACGCCCATGGCCATTCTTGATGCGGTAAATAAGATCCAGCATCGGCAGAATGAATTTTACGCCTGGATGCTCATCAGCTACGCCTGTATGATCGGTGTATTTATCAGCCACGATGTGCTGCTGTTTTACCTGTTCTTTGAATTCAGCTTGATCCCCACCTTTTTCATTCTTGGAATCTGGGGCCATTCCGACCGCCGCAAGGCCGCAGTCAAGTTTTTTCTGTACGCTTTTGCCGGCTCTGTACTGCTATTGGCCAGCCTGATTTACCTGGCCTTGGTGCATCAGGAAAAATTCGGCACGTTTTCCTTTGCTCTGGCGGATTTATATCGCGCCGGCCAAGCGCTTAGCCCCACCCAGCAGGGGATTGTATTTCTGGGCCTGCTGATCGGATTTGCCATCAAGGTTCCGTTGTTTCCCGTGCATACCTGGATGCCTCTGGCCATTACCGAATCACCAACCCCCGGCTCGGTGATGATCGCCCTGGTGAAGCTCGGTGCGTATGGCCTGCTGCGATTCGCTATTCCCATGCTTCCTCTGGCTGCGGTACGTTTTACCCCGTTCCTTGCGGTGTTATGTGTGATCTCCATCCTTTACGGCGGCCTGATCAGCTGGGTGCAGCGCGATATGAAGAAGCTCATCGCTTACAGCGTCCTAAGCCACCTGGGTTTGTGCATTCTGGCCTTGCTGGCCTTGACCATGACGGGCCTGACCGGTTGCGTGCTGGTGATGCTTAGCTCCGGTCTTTTGGCCGCCGCCATGCTGATGGTCATGGGCATGATCTACCGCCGCTATCACACACGTAATCTATTGGAAATTTCCGGCTTGGCCCGGCGACTTCCGGTTCTTGGATTTTTCGCGGTCTTCTTTTTCATGGGTACCGCCGCGCTGCCGGGATTGATTGGATTTATTTCGGAAATTATTTCTCTGGTGGGGACGTATGTCAGCGGCAGCGCCGGCCATGGCGGCTATTTAGGCCCCGCGTATGCCATACCCGCTGCTCTGGGAATGATCCTCGGTGCGTTGTATATGCTCTACTGGGTCGCCCATGTTATTTTTGGGCCATTGGTTGAAACCGTTCCTGATGCGGATACGTCTTCGACGCACGCCCCCGCAGTAGTTCAGGATTTGTCGGTGCGGGAGTGGCTGGTGCTTTTGCCGCTGGCTTTGGCGGTGCTGTTCCTTGGTTTGTACCCGGCTCCTGTGCTGAATTCCCTTCAGCCGGCGATTGGCAAAATCCGCCATGAGGTTTTGGCCGCCGTTCAGGAAAATGCTACGTCCCGCATGGCCGTGAACACGCACCGCGTCGGTGCTGTGCATTCAGCCGGGAAGCCGGGACTGGTTGCTCCGTTGGAATCGCAAGGCTTGGGTAAGGCCGTGGCGTTGCGCTTGCCGGTCCGATTAGCTCGGTAATGTTTTGAAATCAAAGAGGCTTTGTACGTGAATATTCCGCTGAATCATTTTTGCCCCGAAATCATCATGATCGTTGCGGCGTTTATTGTCGCGCTGGTGGGCGTCGCAAAATCGGATGCTGTGCGCCGCAGCGCCCAGTGGATTTCGCTGATCAGTCTGATCCTGGCTTTTATTGCGGGCTGGCGTATCGGCATGGTCGATTCCACCCCCGCCTGGCCGCTGGCAAGTTTCGCAACTTATGACACACTTCTGGCGTCCGGAATTGGTATTCTTCTGGTCCTGCTGTCATGGGATATGCCTTTTGCCATGGATCCCGCTAAAGCCGATCAGACTTTCCGCGGTGAATATTTCGCCATGATGCTGGTATCTCTGGCCGGTGTAAGCATGATGGCCAAAGTAGATAATCTGATTTGGCTTTTTATTGCTTTGGAACTGGTTTCCATTCCCACCTATATTATGGTCGCCACGGGCCGCAGCAATCCCACCGCGCAGGAAGCCGGGATAAAATACTTTTTCCTTGGATCACTGTCCGCTGCCATTTATCTTTTCGGCTTCAGTTATCTCTATGGCTTTTCCGGCAGCACCGACTTTTCCAAAATCGCTTCCGCCTTTGCCGCCGTGCCCCAGTTACCCTATATCGCCATTATCGGCCTGCTGATGGTGGTCATCGGCATCGCGTATAAAATCGCGGCCGTTCCGCTGCATTACTACGCACCGGATGTTTATCAAGGCACCGCAACGCCGGTCACCGCGTTTTTGTCTTTTGCCCCCAAGGCCGCCGGATTTATCGCTCTGATTCTGGTGTTTAATCTTACCGGATGGAACCTTTCCCATGGGGCCGCGCGGGCCGTCCCGGATTTACTGATGGTCATGGCCGTGCTAAGCATGACCATTGGCAATGTCCTGGCTTTGCTGCAACGCAACATCAAACGCATGTTGGCCTACAGCTCTATTTCCCATTCCGGGTATATGCTGGTCGGGTTGGCCGTCGGTCCGATGATGATCAGTCACAGCATCACCAACGGCGTCAGTGCGATGCTGTTTTATCTGGGTGCGTACAGCGTCATGACCGTGGGTGCTTTTGCGGTTCTGGTTTTTCTGCAGGGGAAACTCGATGCTGCGGAAGATCTTGATGATATTGCGGGAATTGCCTCAGCCCACCCGCTGGCCGCCGCCTGCATGGCCGTATGTATGTTAAGCCTCATCGGCATGCCTTTTACTGTCGGATTTTTGGGCAAAGTGTTTATTGTGCAGGCTGCCTTTTCCAGCGGCCACGGCGTGCTGGCCGTTATCGTGATGATCAATGCCGCCATCGCCGCAGCCTATTATCTAAGCATTATCACATCGATGTATCTGCGTGATCCCTGGACACCGTTTAACGTCCGCCGGCCCGGTGCCATCCAATTTTCCGCCGGCATCGCTGCGGCTCTGGTCATTCTTCTGGGCGTCTTCCCGTCTGTGCTGATGAGCATCTGTCGCTACTCGGGCAGTGAAGTCACCAACATGGTCGTGCTCAATAATTCCCAAGCGACTGCAGTCAGCAAAAGGACTGCCGCGATTTTGCCGCCGATTAACCAGGCCCGATCTCGTTCAACCCCGCGAACAATATCCCACTTAAACCCCCTGGCTTCCACGCATACCGCTGTGGCCGCTGCCCTGTGACACCCAACATGTCGGCCCAACGGCGGAACGAAAGTGCGCTATAACTGCCTTGGTCACACTGCCAATTGTGATACAATCAATAATTAGAAAGGACTTCATTCAATGCAATTAGCTTCACGTCTGGATCAGATCGCCGAATCTATTACCCTCGCCGTCACCGCCCGTGCCAATGCCATGAAAAAGCAGGGGGTGGATGTGGTCAGTTTTGGGGCTGGAGAGCCGGATTTTGATACCCCGGCGGCCATCAAGGAAGCCGCCATCACCGCCTTGCGGGCCGGCAGAACCAAATATGAACCCACGGCCGGAACTCCCGAAGCGCGCAAAGCCATTGCCGACAAACTTGCGCGTCACAACAAACTCCCTTATCCGCCGGAACAAATCATCGCTTCAGTGGGCGGGAAGCATTCGCTTTACGTGGCATTCATGGCTGTGCTAAATCCCGGCGATGAAGTGTTGATCCCGGCTCCGTACTGGGTCAGCTACCCGGAAATGGTGAAACTCGCCGGCGGCGTGCCTGTGATTATTCAGGGCGACCCGGCACACGAATTTAAAATTACACCCGCGCAACTCGCCGCCGCCATTACCCCGCGCACTAAAATGTTCATCATGAATTCCCCCAGCAATCCCGGCGGCCACACGTACCACCCCGCGGAACTCGCCGCCCTGGCGGAGGTTATCAAGCCGCACGGCAATATCTGGGTATGCAGCGATGAAATTTATGAACGCCTGTTATTTGGTGATCAGAAAACCTGCTCGTGGGCCGCCCTGGATTGGAACACCTGGAAAGACCGCACCATTACCTGCAACTGCTTGAGCAAAACCTACGCCATGACGGGCTGGCGCATCGGCTATACCGCCGGAGCCAAGCCGCTTATTGACGCCATGAATAAACTCCAAAGCCAGATGACCAGCAACATCACCAGCTTCTGTATGCCGGCCATTGTGGAGGCGTTAAGCAACCCGGCCATGGAAGATGAAGTAGCAAAAATGCGGCAGGCCTTTGAAAAGCGCGGTGCGCATATCTGGCAGCGGCTTAATGCGCTGCCGGGCTTCAAATGCGTGCGGCCCACCGGCGCATTTTACGCCTTCCCTAGCATCGCCGGAGCCTTAGGCAAGCCCCTGGGAAAAACCGCCGCCAAACCCAAAGACGCCATTGAATTTTGCCGCATCGTGCTGGATGAAGCCCACGTCGCCCTGGTACCCGGCAACGACTTCGGTTTCCCCGACCACGTGCGCTTAAGTTTCGCCACCAGCCTGGAACAAATCGACAAAGGCGTGGATCGGCTGGAAAAGCTTTTAACCGCCAGCCAATCATGAAGCGTGGCCCGGGGCCTCTGGGCGCAAAACGGTGACATCCGTCGTCGTTGGCGGAGGTGTTGCGAGAACATTTAGGGCGAGGCGTACTGTAGCATGTAATCGTTGATTGCGAACCGGTCCGGTGGTCGCGTTGGGCGACGATTTCGCGACTCCGGCGAGGAGGGATTAAAAGCCACAGAGGTCACAGAGACGGAAGATCCACAGATTTCACAGATTCCACAGATTGACGCACGATGTAAGGTTTAACGGTGTCCAGCCTTAAACTACCTGTCGTCTAGTGTATTCCAGCCGCGACTTTGCAGATACTGCGTGTGGGGTAGGTAGCTATTGTTTACTCGACGCCAACATCCATTTTTTTCATTGGGGTGGATATCAAGATGTCCAAGATGTCCAGGTTAGGGGGCTAGGTGTCCACGTTGGACATGTGGACGGAGTGTTTGATTTTGGCGGGTTTGGTTGAAGGTGGCCAAGATGGCCAAGATGTTTGTGAGCCTTAGTATTTAGGAGTTGGGAGTTAGGAGTTAGAAGGCTGGCGCAAAAGAGTGGCTGTCGCCGCAACAGAACGGCCTCCTGCGGCCGTTTAGAGCAGAGTATATGCCACGACGTACCGGGCGGGTTATTTACTTTTCGAGCAGCGACATCAATGAGCGATTGTCAAAGATCGTATTGGGGAAGCTATGGGGCGCGGAGGTAAGCGAAGAGCGAGTATTGGACAATAATTGCAGTATTGGACAGTAAATTCGGTGGGGGATTGGAGGGATCGGATCCCAGCCTGTTCATTAAGGCCCCGTGCGCCGCTGCCGCAACTTGGCCACGGCCCGGTTGCAGCGGGACTGCCGCTCGTGGATAATTCCACGGCGTCGGCGAAAGGTAGGCGATTCCCACAATGGGCTTTCAGGCTGGGCGAGAGTTGGCGAGTTGATTGGGTGATCCGTGACGCACTGGGTGGCGCACCGGAGGACGTTGCGGGGATCTTGCCGTATTTAGAGCATTTTTCCATGGATCAAAAAATACCATTCCCGGGTGCTCACTGTGGACCGCTCGCTGCCACCGACGCTCAAGGGCATATTCAAGCTGAGCATATCAGCGGAGGCGTGGCATGAGCGGCGAGATTCTGCCGGGCGGGCCGGATGATTTTCTGTTCTACGAATCCTCCGAGGGGCGAAGTCGAATCGAGGTTCGCCTGAGCGGCGAGACTGTCTGGCTGTCGTTGGGCCAGATGGCGGAACTGTTCGGGCGTGATAAGTCCGTGATTTCCCGGCACGTAGCTAACATCTTTGAGGAGGGGGAATTGGCCTCTGGGGCAGTTGTTGCAGGTTTTGCAACAACTGCCGACGATGGCAAGACGTACCAAGTCCGCTACTACAATCTTGATGTGATCATCTCAGTAGGGTACCGCGTCAAATCGCTGCGCGGCACACGGTTCCGCATTTGGGCAACGCAGCGCCTGCGGGAGTATATCGTCAAGGGCTTTACGATGGACGATGAGCGGCTCAAGCAGGCTGGCGGGGGCAACTATTTCGAGGAACTGCTGGCGCGCATCCGCGATATCCGGTCATCGGAAAGGGTGTTCTGGCGGAAGGTGCTGGACATTTACGCAACCAGCACCGATTACGACGCCAAGGCGGAAACGTCGCAGCTTTTCTTCCAGACGGTTCAGAACAAGATGCATTGGGCGATTCACGGGCAGACGGCGGCCGAGGTGATCTATAGTCGCGCCGATGCCAGCAAGCCACAGATGGGGTTGACGGCTTGGGCGGGCGACCGGGTCTGTAAAACGGATGTGGGCGTGGCGAAAAACTATCTGGCCGAAGAAGAAATCAAGGCGTTGAACCTGATCGTGTCGACGTATCTGGACTTCGCCGAGCTTCAAGCGATGAACCGCAAGCCGATGACGATGCAGGCCTGGATAAGGAAGCTCGATGATTTTCTGGCCCTGACCGACCGGGAGATTCTGAAACATGCCGGGAAGATTTCCCACGAGCAGGCGCTCACCAAAGCGGCTGCCGAATTTCAAGTGTTCAGCCAATCGCGGGCCAAACTGCCAGAGCCGGTGGACCAGCACTTTGACGATGCGGTGAATGAGGCCAAGAAGCTGGCAAAGTCTAAGCCCCCGACTTCTCCGGCAAAACGACCGAAGTCCAAGAAGGACGAGGGCGAGAAATGAGAAAGGCCGCAGCCTGCAGGCCGCACCCCTGCTGCGCCCGGCTCCGACAGGCCGCTCCGCAGAGGTGGTGGTAACGGCGGAAATGGTATCAGGGGAAAATAGAGAGTTGAACAGTAGAGCAGATACGGCTGGATCAAAGATGGCGGCTGTCGCCGAAAGGGGAAACTTCTGTTGCGGCCAGTTGACTATCTACCGGTCCGAGGTTCGCGCAACCTGGATTTATGGTGACAGTTGAAACAATTTCGACATCTTCCGCCCGATCTTCGGCGAAAAATTCCCGCCCTGCGCGCACGGCTGTACTGGCCGAGGAATTCGCGCAATCCTGGAAATCTGTGGATGTTTACAATCTCCACGGATCAGTGGCTACTGATCAGGAACTTGAAAGTTCCGAAGATTTATTCCTTAATCATTATTCATTGTTTATTGAGCGCAGCGCCGATGCTCACCGCAACACGCGGCTGCTCGTGAATTCGAGTGGCGGGATCGGGATTGGCGTACGGAATTCTCTGTAAACTCGCCGGGTGTTGACCGCGGCAGACAATTGCGCGCCGCGGCATGCACTCTACCGGGCGCGACGGGGCGAACGTGTCGTGGCATCAGATCCTATTTTCGCGGACAACTCGACGCTGCCGCATCGAGCTAATGCCGCGCATTATCGTGGGTGCGACTGGTTAATGCTTGGGTTTATGCGATGAGTCGATGATTAATATCTGGACGATCATCGCGATGCCTCCGGTTGCTGCCAGCAGGAATAAAATAATGGCCAGTCCGGGATAGCCGAAGAGACGAAAAGATGTCTTGATGCGCATCATCAGGGCGGCGCCAATAATCAGGGCTGCCAAAATCAGCCCCTGACTGATCCGGTTGGCCACCTTTTGAAATCCGGCCATCAGCTTATCTTCGTCAATGGCGTGTACCTTGAATTCCAGATCATTGTTGCCGATGGTGTCGAGAATGCGATTTACCCGCATGGGAAGCTTCTCGGCAAATTCCTTGGCGTCCATGAGGGCGCTATAAACATTTCCGCTGGTCGCGCCGTGCAAAAGCCGACGTTGCAGTATGTGCGTGGCGTTGCGGCGCAGGGATTCGTTGGGATTAAATTCGGGATCAAGTGTAGAACCCAGGCGATCAAGGTTCAGCAGGGTTTTGCCCAGCATGGTAAACTCCTGCGGCATTCGAATTCCGCAGTCCGCGGTGATGGTGCCCAATTCCAGCACCACACGTCCGACATTAATACCGTTAAGCGTGCTGTCTTTGTTGAGGGCAATTAAATCATTGACCGCACGGTTTAACTTCTTTTCATTGAAATTCTCTTTTTTCTCCCCGACATCAATCAACCGGGTTACGACCGCGTCGGTTCGGCTCTCGCTGACAGCCAGAAGCAGGTGCAGAAGCTTGTCCTGAAAGTGCGGTGAAATATGTGCCACCATCCCCAAGTCCAGCAACGCAATACCTGAGTCGTTGGTCAGCAGGACATTTCCCGGATGCGGGTCGGCGTGATAGAAGCCATCGACAAGTATTTGTTGGAGATAGGCCTGAAAAAGTTCCTCCGCGAGCATGGCGCCATCCAATTCGAGCCGGACCACCGGGCTTAATGCGGTGATTTTCTGGCCGGCGATGTATTGCATGGTCAGTACCCGCGACGTGGAAAGGTCTGCAAGCGGTGCCGGCACACGCAAATGTTTGAATTCTTTAAGATTGGCACCCAGGGTTACGAGATTACGCGCCTCCTGGCGGTAATCCAACTCGCTTAGAATCGTTCGTTCAAATTCTTCAATAATCGGGCCGAATTCGTATCGCTTGCCCATCTCGGTGTGCTGATCAAGAAAATGTGCGACCTCACGCAGAGATTCCATATCGGCGGTGACCAGTTCACGAATGCCCGGGCGCTGGATTTTAATAACCACCTCCCGTCCATCATGCAAGGTTGCGCGATGGACCTGCCCCAGCGAGGCCGCCGCCAGCGGGCGCGGCTCAATGTCCGCAAATATTTTTGGCAATCGAGCACCCATTTCTTCGGCCAGAATAGCTCGGGCCTCCTCGAAGGGAAACGGCTCAACCTTGTCCTGCAGGCGGGAAAGGGCTTGCAGATACGCGGGTGGCATGATATCGGGCCGCGTTGAAAGCAGCTGGCCCAGTTTAATAAAGGTAGGCCCCATCTTTTCAAGATCATCAGCGAGTTGTGTGGCATCGGGCGAGTCGCCGGCGTCGGTGGGCTGGTCTTCCGGATCAAGCATGGCCGACACGCCGGCCGCCTTCGCCCAGTCCGAGCGGCCATATTTGTAGAAGAGCCACACGATATCCTTGTATCGGCTGAAATGCTTCGGTTTAAGCGACAGGCTCATAGCAACTCCTTTTTTAATTGCGCATCAGTATGCCCACTGCATCCTGTGGCTCCGCAGTTGAAGCAGCGGAGTCCCTTGCAATTATAGCCCCGGCAGCCTGTGCGAGTGCTCGCAATCCGCCAACCGGATGTAATACATGCGCACGATCCCGAACCCATTCTTCTCGTATCCGCGTTATCCACGCAATCCGCGGTCTTTTTGCGGTCTATTTTGAATTGCATGTCCGTGGTACCGATGAATACAAAGGCCTGCATCCGGATGGGGCTTTTTGGCTCAAAGCGTCCGCCTATGTACGATGGGAAAGAACCGCGGATTACGCGGATAACGCGGATACCAGAACGCGGACGGCAATATCGGAAAACGCCTCAGTACTTCGAGATGGTCCTGAATAAATTCCCGAGGCCGGGAAGCAGGCGTGCGATTTTATTTGTCATCGCCGGTCGCCCCGCTCATGGCAATAAACTCAGGAATTCTTCAAGCGTCATACCACTGGATCGCACAAGACTTCGCAACGTGCCTTTGGCTACTTCACGGTGATCCGGGACGGACAGCGTCGCCGGAGTACCACTTTTAATTAAGATAATGTGGCTTCCGCGCTGACGTACCTGCTGCCAGCCCCCCTTGCATAGCGCCCGAACCACCTCGCGTCCACTGAGTACCGGCAAAGGTGGCATTAGATCGTGACCTCAATTTGCTGGGTTTCCACCGTCAGCGGCATCCCGTGCTCTGCCCGCACTTCCAAACATCCCGCAATCGCATCGCGGATATTGGCCAGCGCCTCGTTGCGGGTGTCCCCTTGGCTGACGCAACCCGGTATGGAGGGGCATTCGATCACCCATTTGCCGTCTTCGTCGCGTTCTATCACGGTCATAAATTTCATACTAATCATTTTAACCTTTAAGGCCTGGTCTGCCAAACGCTCATGTTCGTTCAATAAAAGCGCTCTTCTCTACTATTGTGAAGTTTCCCCGCGCGGCCCGGTGGCCCGGAAAAATTGCCACGCCCTGTGTGTTCCGTCACCGAATGGGCTATCGCAATCCGAGCCGAATTATATAATGATGGTAATGGTGAAACCGGCGTGAGATTCGCTGTGGTACGCCGTCGCAACCCGGCGATTACTCGAACCGGCTCCTAGAAGAAAGGAGTTCAGGATGATCAGTATGCAAGAAGTCCTGCTGCGACGCGATGATATTATGACCGTGGCCCAGCAAAATGGTGCCCATGATTTGCGTATCTTCGGGTCGGTGGCACGGGGGCAGGCGAACGAATCCTCGGACTTGGATATCCTGGTTCGCTTCGATCCGGATCGCACGCTTTTCGACCACGGTGAATTGGTGATGGATTTGCAAGACCTGCTTGGAGTAAAGGTTGACGTACTGGACGAGGATGGTTTACGTCCGCGATTTCGTCATCACATCATGAAAGAGGTGGTACCGCTGTGAGACCAACCCAACTGCTATTGCAGCATATTCCGATTCTTCAGCCGCAGATTCAGGCCATCCTGGCGAGTCTTCCGTCAGAACCCGAGGAAGAAACTGAAATGGGGACTTAGATCATGCTTCCCCTTATATGCCGATTTAGCGATAAATTCAAATGGCGATGCAATATCCAAAAAAAAGTCCCGCAGGGTTTAGCCTGCGGGACGGGGTTGTTACTCTGCATGATGAGGGTGTGAGCCGTTTAGAGGGTGATCGGGACTTTGGCGCTATGGCTCAGCGAATGGCTGCGGTGAAAGGCCGCTGCGCCCCTCAGGCTCATGCAGTCGATACGTAAGTGTTATTGCGGCGGACCGCGGCGGCCACCACGGCCCGGGCGGCCTTTTTGCAATGTAATGGTGCCGGCATCCCCGGTTGCGCCGGACGCTACGGCGACAGGCCTCTGAACGCGGCCGAAGCCGACGCCGCGGTCAAATACGAAGATACGGTATTTGCCAACGGGGGCGTTGTTGATGGTAAATGTGCCATCATCAGCGGTTTTGGTGATGCCATGTACCATGGTCCGCTTAATCCAAACCGTCTGTCCCGGCTGCACCTGATTGGGCTTCATACGACCACGCTGGCGCGGGCCGTTGTTGGGCATCATCATGACATTTACCATGGCTCCGCTGACCGGATTTCCATTGGCATCCACCACTTTTCCCGTCAGGGTTCCGGTTTGATCCGTGCTGGCGGCCACCTGGGCTTGAGCCATTTGCGATGCCAGCGGGGCAATAACGCCGACCAGTAAAACCGCCAGTAACGCCACAACAAACTTACGCATAAAAAACTCCTTGGATAACTGGAATTACCAACTTGGGACCATCGGACCATCCGATGTCGTCCCCTCATGGTCGCCTGCCCAAGGCCAAACGCGCGTGGCTGGAAAAAGTTTCAGTAAAATTCAATGTTGCATTTTTGACGGTCTTAATGCTGAAGTGGAAGGGCCTTTATCATGCCGGTTCCCGGCCCATGGCGGCTGGATCGTAGCGCTGCGCGATGGGCATGCGGCGGCCGTAGCCAAAGGCGCGGGAGGTTACCTTTAGCCCTGGCGGCATTTGTTTGCGCTTATATTCATTGGTATCCACCAGCCGGGCGACGCGCAATACTGTTGGTTTATCAAAGCCGGCAGCAATAATTTCCCAGACTGATTTTTCCTCTTCCACATAGAGCCGCAGAATGGCGTCCAGTATCGGGTAGGGGGGTAGGCTGTCCTGATCGGTTTGATTCGGGCGCAATTCCGCACTGGGGGCTTTGGTGATTGATCCCTCTGGAATCGCTGGTGCCAGGCCCGAACGGACGCGCTGCTGGTTAATTTCCCCCGCCAATTCATAGACCATCATTTTCGGTACATCACTGATCACCGCCAGGCCGCCGCACATATCACCGTAAAGTGTGCAATACCCGGTGGCCACTTCACTTTTGTTGCCGGTTGTTAAAAGGAGGTGGCCGAATTTATTGGACAACGCCATCAGCAGATTGCCCCGGATGCGCGCCTGTAAATTCTCCTCCGCTAAACCGGGCGTGGTATTCCGGAAAAACGGTTCCAGTGTTTTCTCCAGCGCGTGATGCGCCGCTTCGATGGGAAGTTCATGGAAATGTATGCCCATGGCATCGGCGAGTTTCCGGGCATCGCTTAAACTATGCTCCGAGCTGTAGCGTGATGGCAACGCAATGGCCGTCACGTTGTCCTGGCCTAGAGCCTGGGCGGCCAGTGCCGCGACAACTGCCGAGTCGATTCCGCCGGAAAGCCCCAGCACTGCCGTTTTGAATCCGCATTTACGGGCATAATCACGCAGGCCCAAAACCAGGGCGGCATGCAGGGAGGCAATTCCAGTCCGCGGCGGCGGACAATCCAGCTTGGCGGGGCCGGGTAAATCGAAAACGATTAAATCTTCTTCGAAATCCTTGCCTTGCGCCAGCAGATTTCCCGCTGCGTCAAAGGCCATGGAACAGCCGTCAAAAATCAGCTCGTCATTGGCCCCCACCTGATTGACATACACAATGGGCATGTTCCAGCGGCGTGCCTGATGGCTGATAAGCTTGCGGCGGAAATCATTTTTCCCCAGCGTAAAGGGGGACGCGCTGATATTGACCAGTATATTGGCCCCCGCCTTGGCCAACGCTTCGACAGGATTAAATGGGTACATCTGTCGGCCCACCACCTGTTCATCATTCCATAAATCTTCACAGATCGACAATCCGATGCGCTGCGAACCCAGCATCACGGTTTCCGTTTTGGGGCCGGGTTCAAAATAACGACTTTCATCAAAAACATCGTAGGTTGGCAACAGACTTTTTACACCGCGATGAATGACTTCCCCGTCCCGCACCACAGCCACCGCATTATAAAGCGTGCGCCCTGACGAACCGGGATTTTCCTGAGCGTATCCGACCATGGTGGTGATGCCCTCGCTGTGCTGGGCAATGGTAGTTAGAGCTTCCTGCATCTGTTGCAGCACAATAGGCTTTAAGAGCAGATCACGCGGTGGATATCCAATGATTGATAATTCCGGAGTAACCAGCAATTCCGCACCCTGCCCGACGGCGTGATCCATCGCGCTGATCAGGCGTTGCGTATTTCCGGCAATATC
>JAKBCC010000090.1 GCA_021808105.1 Planctomycetota bacterium | reverse complement strand
TCTCGCAGACTCATTATTAAGAGTCGGCTCGATCCTCCGCCGCGCATACGGGACATTTCAGACCCATCGCAATCCCGGCCATTACTCGGACAGGCTCCTAGAGCCTGTCCGAGTAATCGCAATCCCCGCCATTGCTCGGACAGACTCCAGGCCGCACAATCCACTGTTATTATGCGATTGCCGACACGGATAGCAAGGCTTTCAGGTGAATTTTGCCCATCGGGCCGCCAGGGTGGGCAGGACAATCAGGTTCAGGAGGGTAGAAGTAAACAGGCCTCCGACAATTACCTGGGCCAGCGGTCCTTCAATTTCTCGTCCTGGCGCACCGGAACCCAGGGCCAGCGGCAGCAGCCCAAGAGCCGCGACCAGAGCCGTCATCAATATTGCGGGCAGCCGATCGACCGCTCCTTCCATGGCGGTTTCCACATTCCACCTTCTACCTTCGCGGGCCACGAGGTGCTGATAATGCGACATGAGCATAATGGAGTTTCGCAAGGTAATGCCAAAAAGCGTGATAAAGCCGACCAGCGCTCCTAAGGATAATACGCCCCCACCGATCCAGGCCGCCACAACTCCCCCCACCAGCGCCATGGGAAGATTCATTAACAGAAGCAACACGTTCTGCACATTTCTAAGCACCACAAACAGCAGCAGCAAAATACCCACCAACGCTATGGCGGAATGTACCAGCAAATCATGTTGCGCCTGCGCCGCCGCCTCAGCTGAACCCGTGAAGTTCACCACCACGCCCGCCGGCAGATGAAGCTTGCTGACCGCCTGTCGGGCCGACTTTACATAGTGTCCGGCGGTAACACCTTTAAGATGGATGTTGATGGTCTGCGCCCTTTGGCCATTGATATGGGAAATGCGGTAAAACCCGCGCCCTTCATAAACGCGTGCAACATCTGACAGGGGAATCCATGTGCCGCCCGGCGTGCGAATCGGGAGTTGGCGAATGTGGGAAATGCGCTGGGAAAATTGCGGGGTCATGGTGACTACCACCGGCCAGACTCTCGTGCCGTGATAAATGTGCCCCACCGTACGCCCCCGAATCACCATGTGAATGCGGGTCAGAACGGTTAGAGGTGATAACCCCCAGCGCTGGAGCTGCCTGCGGCGCAGGCGCACTTGAATTTCCGGCGAGTTCCACGCCGTCTGCGGTGCTACGCTGCGGGCCCCCGGAATTTTCTTGAGACGCGCGGTAATCATAACCGACGCCTTTTCCAGTGCAGCAAAGTTATTACCAATCACCTGCACGGCAACCGGTGCACCGGAACCGGAGATGGTTTCGTTAATGCGTTCGGACAAGACTGTATTGTAATACAGCAAGACGCCGGGAAATTTCTTTATGAGCCGCGCCATGTCCGCGCGAAATTGTCGCGCCTGCCCCGATGTAAGGGACCTTATGCGAATCAGATATTCACTATATTGCGGCCCCAGCACATCACCGGCGAGATTCGATCGGCCGGAACGCTGCTCAACTTCCAGGATATAGGGGATCTGGCGCAAATCCGCGGTAACACGGTTTCCAACGGCAATTGATTGAGTCAGCGAAGATCCCGCCACCAGCGCCAGATGCACCACATAGTTACGCTCATTGAGGCGCGGAAAAAATTCGGATTTCAACAGGGGCACCAGCGCCAATCCCGCCAGTGTCACCACTGCCGCCAGCACAATGACCGCTATACGCCAACTTTCCACAAAAGCCAGAAAACGCCGATAGCCCGCTTTAATATGGCTGGTCAGCCAGGCGTCATGGCGGCTCACCGCTACTTGCGGCAGCAAGGTCATGCACAATGCGGGTGTAAGTGTCAGAGCCAATATCAGCGAGGATATTACGGCCACGATATATGCCACGGCCAGCGGCGCAAAGAACCGCCCCGCCAGACCGCCCAGACCAAAAATTGGCAAAAATACAAGGATCACCGCAAACGTGGCGAAAACGACGGCGCTTCGCACTTCCAGAGAGGCGTGCAGTACAACAGTTAGCGCCTTGCGCGGCGTCCCCGCCAAGGCGTTGATGCGCAGGCGGCGCGTGATATTTTCCACATCAATAACGGCATCATCCACCACTTCGCCAATAGCCACCGCCAATCCGCCCATGGTCATGGTGTTGATCGTATCACCCAGATGAATGAGAATCGCAATAGCCGCCAGGAGAGACAACGGTATGGCCAAGCATGAAATAACGCTGGTGCGCCAATCACCCAGAAACAGCACCAGCACCAGAATGACCAGTCCCGCACCAATCAATAAGGAGTCGATGAGATTATGCAAGGCCACGGTGATAAAATCCGAGGACTGAAGTATCTTTCCATGCAATACAATTCCCTGTTGCGCCAGCACGGGCTTCAGCGATGTTAATGCTTTCTTTACGCCGGCGCTTACGCGCAGGATATTGGAACCGTACGCCTGCCCGATCATGAGCAATACGCCCGGCTTTCCCATAATGGAACACGCCCCTACCTGTGGCAAATGACTAAGGCGGATATGGGCCACATCGGCCAGCGTGATCACTTGACTGCCGTGCACAGCAACCGGGGTTTCACCGAGTTGTTTGATGGATTTAATTTGTCCATGCGCCCGCAAAGTCATGGCCTGATTGGGCGTGGTGATAAATCCCGCGCCCACCAATCCCGTGGCACCACGGGCCGCGGCAAGTACTTGCCGAACAGTTAAATGATATTGAATCAGTCGGCCAGGGATTATTTCAATGCGATAATCCTTTTCCAGGCCCCCGTATATGGCCACCTCGGAAACACCGTTTACCGCCAGCAGGCGCGGCTGCATGACCCAATCGGCAACGGTGCGCAATCGTCGGGTGTCATTGGTTTTACTGGTGATTCCCACTACCGTAACCCAGCGGATGGAACTGCTTAAGGGCATGAGGACGGGTGTACGCACCGCAGGCGGCAAGGCACCAGCCACCTGCGAAAGTCGCTGGGAAACCGCTTGTTGATCGCGGTAGATATTCGAGGCACTTGGAAAAAGCACTTTTACAATGGATATTCCCTCCAGGGAATTGGAAAATGTTTTTTCCGCTCCAACGCCGCCTGCCAGTGCCTGCTCAATGGGCGTAGTCACAAGTTTTTCCACCTGACGCGGGCTGAAGCCGGGAGCCAGAGTCTTAATTTTTAATTGCGGCTGAATAAAATTGGGATAAACATCATACCGCGCACGGGTAATGGAATAGACTCCATACGCCATGAGTATGCACGCCAGCGCGATGATGACGCCGCGAAAATGCAGCGCAAAATTTACAATTCGTTTAAGCATCACAATTCCATCAATAGAAGCGTTATGCCGCCGTTAACCCGATTTTTTAAGTGTAGAACTTAGTTGCATCGTCAGCAGCAACTGGGCACCATGCGATACAATACGCGCTGCACGCAGCGATAGATCGCTTATCGCGTAGCCGCCCGGCACACTCTTGGGATCGATCAATTCCCGCATTGCAAATACGCCACCGCCGCGGGCAATATAAATCCACTGTTCTCCCTGCCACCAGACCACAGCGGAGCGCGGAATGATGACCATGGCAACAGCTTGGCGCGTCTCTGGAACTTTCGCGGTAATGGCCATGCCGGGCCGCAATGCACCGGCATTATTGATGAGATACAGCATGGATAGCCCGCGAGTCTGCCGATCGGCCCGGGCCGCGACAGTCAGAGGCTTGGCGGTGATCCAGTGCTTGCGGCCTAACACCTGCACCCGCACCGCCGTGCGCAGCGCCACAGTTCCCGAATTGGAAGCCGGCAACGCTACAGATGCCAACAGCGTGTGAAAATCTTCAATTTTCAGCAACCCTTGATCAGCCGCCACCGCTTGGCCGGGAAACGCAAGAATATCCGTTACAGTTCCATTATGGAGAAACGGCAGTGGCAGGATTGCACCGGATTTGGTTTTCAGTTGTTGGGATATGGCGGCGATACTTTGCACATCCGCTCGCACGCGCGCGTCTGCGGCCGCCATCGCTGCTTGTGCGGTCTGCACCTGCTCCAGGGATACCGCGTTGTTTTGGGCGTATAAGGTCTTTGCTCTGCTGAACGCGGCCGTGGTAGTGGACTGCGTCACCTTGGCCGCGGTTAAATCGGCTTTTACTTTGGTCAACTCCAGCGCCAGGGTAATTTGCAGCGACGTGGAAACCATAGGTTGAATTCGGGCCATACTGCTGCCCCGGACAACCGCTGTTCCCAATTGCGGCCACCGTTTCCCAGGCATATTCAATACGACGCCGGCTAAGGGGGATGAAACGGTCCAGATGCTGTCCGGGTTTTTGCGCAATTCTCCGTAAAGGGTTAACATGGGGTGAATTATTTGCGTCTTGAGATGCACGCTTTGAATGTTAAGTGCCTTTTCCTGTGCGGCAGTCAGATGGATGGAACCTGACGGTGCCGCAGCGACTGCGCCGGCAGTGGCCGCCAATATGGCCTCTGAAAGCAGGATTGACCGGGGGATGTTCCACCACCGGCGAAGCGTGTGGCTATGTGTTACGTTCATGGGTACGTTCCTTTCGGCATTTTTGGCGTATCTCCCAGCGGTGCTTCGAGAAGGTCTTCCAGATTTCCCAATGCAACAACCGCGGAATTTCGCGACTGCAGCGCCGCCTGCGCAAAAGTGTTCAAGGCTAACTGCGATTCCGCCAGCGCCAGGCGGCTTTGCGCACCGGCTTTAAAGGCGCTGCGCGTGGCACGCAATTGCGTGCACGCTTGAATTTCAATGGCATCTGCCGTACGCAACTGTCGCAAAGCAGATCGGTATTGTGATATGGCCGCGCGAATCTGTGTGATGACCGTCGTTTGCTTCTGTTCCAGTTCCGCAGCGATCACGAGGCGTTGAGCGTTGGCGGCGGCGATAGCACCCTGATTCTGATTGAATATCGGCAGAGCCATGGCAAAGCCCAGGGTAAATTTGTTGGAGCCCTGATCAAACCTGTACCCCGGCCCAAGGTCAATATTCGGATATTGCCGGGCCACCTCTAATTTTAAGGCCGCCTCCGCCGCCTGATATTGCGCCAGTAATGATTGAATATCCATCCGATTAATCAAGGCCGCTCGGCTTAATTGCTTCATGTTCAACTTACGCACCGGCGGAGTTTTCATCAGATATGCGAACACGACGCGTATATGTTTTAAGGCCCGCACCGGCACGGATAAAGCGGCGGCCAGTTGCATTCGTCGCTGCCGAGCCTGCCCCTGAGCCGCCACCAGCGACAATTCCGATTCATGCGCTTGAATTTCCGCTGTGGTATAGACCGGTCGCGAAATGCCACCGGCTTGAAACCGGGATTGAATTAAACGCAGAATCATCGCGGTAGTGCGGACCTCTTGCCCCAGTAATTGCAATCGCTGGTTTGCAAAGGCATCCTGAATCAGTGCCCGCCGGACTGCTTGTCGCACATTCCAGGCAATTTGCCCCAGATCATACCGCCCCGCCTGAGTTAAGGCTTTTGTCTGAGCCATACGGTCTTCGCGCCGGCCGGCGGTTTCAATGGGAATATTAAAATTAAATCCCAGTATCCATGGGTTTACGCCGGGGCCGGCTTTGGCCGCATACGTTGGGGAGAATGCCACCGTCGGATTCGGCGATTGAGAAGCGGTCATCATATTGGCCGTATCAACCTTAAGTTGCGCCAATTGCACCCGCAACGCCGGACTGTAATACCATCCTGCGGCCACCAGCGTGCTTAAATTTTGCACCTGCGGAAAGCCTGGCTGGCGTTTGATGGGTTGTCGGGCGATAAATGCTTTTAAGTTCGCGTTCGTCAGGGTGCGTGCTTGAAATTGCGTTTCAAATGCCGCCGGCTTTAATGGCTTGGCCTGATAGGTAGCGCATCCGGCGGGAATCAGACACATCATGCCCAGCGCCAGGAACATACGGCCCATTGGAATTGCAGTTGAAATTATCCGGGATCTCATCAGCGGAATTTAGTGATAATCGATGGCCATGTCAAACGCTAGCCGCCTTGGTGATAGCGATTATCATGCGATAGCGGTCAGTGCGGCCAACTGCAACTGCGGATTTTGAATGCGCGATCTATCACAACACTGTTTGACGCATACCTAACATTATACTAACCTGTTGGTGTATGAAAATCAGGGAGATGCAACAGCATGGCAGGCAAACTTACTTTCGCGGACGTAGTCCAAAACTCCGCCCGCCTTATTCAAAAGCTTGAACCGCAGGCTTCTGCACCACGGGAATCAGCGTCATGCGCTTCCGGCGATGAAAACGCCTCCGCCGATATGCCTGAATTATGCCCCGGTATTCACGAATGGTTTTATGGAGATGCGTTAGATTCCAAAACTGCCGCTTTGTATACCCCCCCGCCGCAGGCACGCCGGCATTCCTGGTGGCCGGCAGCGCTTACACTGATGGCCTGGACGGCAGGTCGAATCCTGAGGCAATCAGAACACAAATATCTTTTCTGGATTGGCGGAACAGAATTTCTGCCTACCGTGCAACTCCTGGCCGCCATTTTACCGGGCCGTCGCCTGCTGGAACGGTGCATTTTCATTGATCCACCCAATCAGTCGGATCGCATCTGGAGCATTGATCAGACTCTGCGGTGCAGTGCCGCAGCAGTGGTGATCGCCAACGGTGCCGGGGCGGATATGGCCGCAAACCGCCGATGGCAACTGGCGGCGGCCGCCGGCGGCGTGTGCGGCCTGCTGGCCCGCCCGCCCTGGGAAATAAATGATCCATGCCTGGCCATCACCCGCTGGCAGGTTCAACCCGCCCCCGCCTCCACCGGCGTCAGCCATCCGCAGTGGAAGGTGCGCTTGCTGCGCTGCAAACCGCCCATGACGCCCATAGCCCCCGATACCCAATGGACCGCCCAATGGTGCTACGATTCTCATAATGGCCAAGGCGAAATGAACATGCGCGCCGGCCACTGACCGGCCGCAATCTGGAATCAGGAAATCAGCACTATCACAGCCCAATTTCGCTATCCGAAAATCCTTGGCACTGCTATACTTACCAACATGAGGCGCAAACCAAGTTACGTTCGAGACCCTGGTAACTTCCGATCCGGAATTGTTTGTCCATGGCCCGCCGGCCACGCCTCGGCCGATGAAGTAGCCCAGGACGCCCATTACCTGCCCAGTGGAGAGCACAAAAGCCATCCATCTCCGAAGAACCTCTGGACATTCGGCCCGCGCAAGGGCAAAGCTCTGTGCGATACCTTCGATGAAACACAATGGCCCCTACTCATCCAAACTCTGCGGCAAGCCATCGTCGCATCCTGCGTGAGCCGAGAATTTCGCGGTCGATTCCCTGCCCGTGTTTGGGCCTATATTCAACGTGGAAATGAGCCGCCAAAACTCCATGAAGCGCGGCTCTCAAATAGCGGGCACGGTTGGTATCATGGGTTCCCGTTACAATACGAAGATCAATACCCTGAGGATCCCCACGGCCTTTTAAGGAATGCCCCCTGTGCTAAAATCACTGACCATTGAATGCGAGCGTGTCCCCGAGCCTTCAGCAATTGATCCGCTCGAACAACGAACCTGGGCCGCAACGCGTATTTTTGCAGGCGGCAAATGCGTCACAACATTGCTGGATCGGGCGACTGGAAAAGAAACGAATACCGTTTATATTCCGCTGTTCCCGTTGGCCCAGTGGGTGGTCACGAACTGGTGGACACTGCTTAACGAGACATGCCGATGGGAGAGGCCGCCGGTTCCGGGAAAGCACTGGTCCGATGAGCAGCAGGCCTGGGTCCAACGACATTCGGTGCGGGCTGCCGATTCGGGCCTGTTGCTGCCGCGCCTGACCCTTTATGGAGACGGCCGCCATATTTGCGCTGAGTGGGTAAGAGACGAAGATGACGCCTACCCAAATATGCCAGGGCAGTTCCTATATTCCTCGCGAGAGTTACTGGACCGCCCCGGCGTGGAATCGGCCCTCAGCGAGTTTATAGCAAAAGTTCTGTCATGGAGCGGCCCGGGTAAACAAGATGAACGCATTGAGGCATTGCGCGGCAACTGGGAGGCAATATCGAGCGCTGATTCCGGCGAAAAGGCCTTTTGTAACGCCGCTGGAAGGCTCGGCCTTGACCCATATTCATCAATAGAAAATGAACTTGTCGAATTTCTGGAACGCGCGGGCGACAATTACCAGCGACAGGCATTGTTTAACGATGTACTTGATGCGGGGGCTCGGGCCTCATCTGTCAAACTCTGGCAATGGGCTTGCGCAATCGACCTAGATCGCTCTCCACAAATGAATATGCCGGCCCTGCCCACCTCCGACCTGGCGGCTAAGGCCGGGTATCTGGTAGCCCGAAAGTGGCGGACGGCGCTGCGGGGGGCATCCTCCCATGCGCCTATCGCGGATATTTCGGAGGTTGGAAGAGAAATGGGAATTCCAAATCTCACATTCGAGGAACGAAATCATCTTCCCGTCGGAATGGTGCGGGCGGCGGTCGGGTGGCGCGGAGACCGAGGCGCTGTGCTGGCAGGCCCAATCCCAAGTCGCGCGGAAAGCCGTCGTTTTCTGGAAGCCCGCGGATTATTCCATGCGGCTTATGCTTGTAGCGATGGGGCCAGGCTCGTGACCGACGTGCGGAACTGGGACCAACAATGCTCCCGGGCGTTTGCGGCCGAATTACTGATTCCGCAGGAAGTTGTGCTGAGTACAATTGATTCCGAATTGGACCCCGATGAAGTCGACAGACATGTCGATAAGCTCGCAGCCGATTTCGGAGTCAGCACACATGCGGTACATTGGCAGTTTCAGAATGGATCCAAAGCGGGCTAGCCGATAACGATGCCGCACCAGGCCGAATATTTTATTGCGCCGATTCCAGCTCCGGACCCAATGCGACAGCCCATTGCACACGTCGGGTTAAAACATTGAATTGAAAAGAATTAACGGAAATTCAAGCAAAGGTTGCTCAAGTTTCCTATTTTGTTAGAATTGCGGACAAAATCTGCATCGCCGGTTTTGGTACAATACATTCAGAATACCGCACGGACGACGGTGCCCATCAACGGAGAATGGAATATGCAAAAGTCACTCGACCGGCGCACAGGCAACTCCATTACGCACTTATTTTCCGGGATTTTTGTGGTGGCGCTTTATGCGGCATTGGGATTTCCAGGCTTGGCACGGGCCGGAGACGCTGCACTTACAGGCGGCAGCAGTCGGTATAATTCCATTGTCCGGCCTGCCTATCAGAACCGCGTAAAGCATTATTTACGCTTGGAAAATTCCATACGCGGACTGGTGGTTTATGAACTCGGTAGTGGGATGTCCACGGGGTCCAGCGAGGAAATCATTGCCACTGTCAACACCAGCAAGTCTTCCCCGCCGATCAAGTTTGTCAATAAAGTTGGTCCGGACGTAATGGTTGCGGCACACATCGCGCTGCGCGCTGTCCGATTGCGCTACCCCAAGCTCCAGCCGGGATGTATTCGATTAAGTTTTTCAGATCAATACCTGGATGCCGATGGCAATTCCGCCGGATGTGCCTGTGCGATCCTGATTTTATCGCTATTGGAGAACACCCGACTGGATCGGCAGATGGCGATTACGGGGGCCATCACCGCCGACTGGCGTGTGCGAGCCATCGGCGGGGTAGCCGACAAAATTCATGGAGCTATTGAAGATCATTTAACCGGCGTAGTGCTGCCGCAAAGAAATATTGGCAGTATCTCGGACATGATGATATTGGACGGTCCGCAGCGGGCCTGGAAAATCCAAATTTTCACAGTGCGCACCCTGCAGGAGGCGATGGCCCTGATGCAGCGGAATAAACCGCGCGACATCAGCTACGCCATGCTGCTGTTTTCAACCCTGCAGCCAAAATTTGACCGCATGGGAATCGGAGCCTTGCGTGATCCGGACGTGCTAAGCCGCCTCAAGCAGATTACCGCGTTGGCCCCCAACGATATATCCGCACAATATCTGCTGGCGGTGGCGGCGGGGAAACAACTGCGGAAGCTTTCACTGGCAACATCCGAATACAAGGCTTTTGATATTATCAGCGGTTACAAGAATTACCTCTGGAAATTCCCGCCGCCCGCCATGGCGCTGCTGAAAGCACCCATCAGAAATACCATGCGCCGGCTCTCGCGACTTTCAGAAATTGCCGCTCCCCGCAGTGTCCCGCTCATTGAAGCCCTGCGACGGTTTATTCGAACCTGCGGTAACTGGGCGGGATCACCACCCGGTGTAATCCATATTGAAGCACGGCGCGATGCGGTGATGACCGCCCTGGACCGCCTGAACAGCAACAAACGAGCCATTGACCGCCTTTTACGCAACGGCTTTTAACCGGAGGCTGCCCATGTCCATGCGCGCCGTTCACTGTCATGTGCTGCTGGTTGCATCGCTTTTCGTGATTTTGTTGTCGTGTAATCCGGTTAAACCGGTGGAAGCGGCTTCCATCACGCGCGAGGGCCCAACCATCAATGTGCTGGCGCGTATCAATACCGCACGCGATTCGCGCACGGGCGGCTGGGCAATTAACAATCACTGCCTCGTGGGAACTTCCAAGTGGAAAAATATAAGTATCGGCCTGCCGATTGGGGCACCGCCACAATACAATCTTCGTGCGGTTTTCGCCCGCACCGCAACAGATAATGACGTCGCAATCGTCTGTTGTGTCAAGGGGCGCCAGTTTGACTGGGATATGGGAGCGTATGGCAATCATATTGATGGATTCGAACAGGTTGATGGGAAAAATATAATCAACAGCCCAAAATCACGCCACTTTGCTCAGTGCCTTAAGAACCAGGTGCGCTACACCTGTCTGATAAAAGTGCGCACGCGGGAAGTCCGGGCTTATCTCGACGGAAACCTCATTATGCGATGGAAAACCCGTTATCGTCATGCCCATCCCAATCCGACATGGTTACCACCGCTGAACTTTGCGCTGGGAGTTGCCGCCCGAAGCAGCGTGATATTTTATGCCATTACACTCACGCCGGTTCAAACCGTAGAAGCGCCGGCTGATCCAATGGGAATTAATTATCAACTTCCTCTTGACCTGCGCGCACAGATCAATCCGCTGCCTTTGACGAAGCGTAAAAATCCCAACGAATATGCTCCGGCTATCTCGAATACCAACGCGCCATTTACCAGCGCCGCAGCTATTGCCGCCCAGAAAACATATCACGCGGCGGAAAACACCGCTCACTCCAGTTACCGGAGGTCGGTGAATGCGGCGACAAAACATTGTCGCGCCCATCTGCTTACTGCCCTGCAAGCTGCCATGACGTCCAATGAAGTCCATGAAACACTCCGTCTTACGATTATTATTACGGCCATGAAAAAGCGGGGCTTTCATGCACCAGAGCACACCGGATTTACCACTGCTAGAGCCAAAACCGCATGGAAGCAATACACGATGGCCCTGGCTGTGGCACGCGGACAATTCCGTTTGGCCCTGCAGACGTATCGGCAAATATACTGCACGCAATTGCGCAAGGCCCTTAGCGCGGCCGTTCGCGACAACCATCTAGCCGAAGCACTGCGGATAGAAAAGTCTCTCAAACGCCTGGAACCTTCAAGTGCTAAGGAATTACCTTACGGGAAGTGAATCGACTGCCGTGTGTCACGAGCGGTGGCGCTTTAATGGAATCGGATCAGATGTATGCCAGGGAATAACTTCATCAGCCGTGTGATTTGCGTTCTGATTGCCTGGAACGCACTTTGGTTTTATTCACCTGCCGCGCCCGGTGCCCCGGCCAAATCGCACGCCTGGCGCACGACCGATATATTCGTAACAGTTGACGGAGCCTTAGGGACGGTATATATCAATAATAGGCCATTTTTCGGCAAGGAAACCAGCGTATCGACCGGTATCCCTGGCATACAGAACGAAGATTTATTCATTCACACGCACCCTGGAGACTGGATTGTTTTTCAGGTCGTATGTCTGCGGCAATCCAGACCGCAACGGGGATTTGCCGCCGTGGGCAGAAGCCATGGTGCTACCATCTTTTTATCAGAAAGCCATTCCCCGCAATGGTGTGCCACCTCCGATGGCGCGCATATTTTCAAGTTTCTTCAGAACCGGACCTATCTGCGCAACTCGGCGACCGTTATCCCCGCGCATCCCTCGCAGAAGTGTCTTAAGGTAATGAATGACCATAGCAATTTCACGCACGGTCAGGTGATCTGGGCACGCGGCACGGCACGGGTTATATGGATCAAATGTATCATCCCGCGACATAAAATGCCGCTGGCCGGAACACCAACTGGGGCAAAACACCAGGTGGCCTCCGCGACACATGTTCGCCTTTCCCAGCCCGGCCCCATAAAAAACGGCATCTATACTTTGACCAATCAGCTCAATCATCTGGCTCTCAATGATCCAGCGGGCTCGGATCAACCGGATACGACCATGGATCAGGCGACTGCCGATGGCAGTAAACAACAGCAGTGGGAATTCACGTATCAGGGGCACAGCCTCTATACCATTAAAAATGTCGCCAGCGCCTTGTATCTTACCGGCCCCGAAACCAGGCGGCGGCTCGGTCTTCTCCTGCGGCAGGAAAAGGCGAATCATACGAAAAATCAGGAATGGAAATTACAACCCGACGGTCAGGGGTTTTTGTGCGTGAACGCAGCCTGCGGCCTGGTCATGGATGATTCGGGGCGTCAGGTGACTCCAGGTGCCAATGTAGATTTATGGTCCATACACCACGTCAGAATCAGCGGTAATCAGACCTGGATACTTCGGAACACACAGCCGAAGCGCTATCAGAAGCCTCCGCACATTGCCCTGAGGGTTGCACTGCATCCTGCGAAAACAATCCCGATACATGCCGCGAAAAGAACCATCACCTTCACCGACGTTCTAGCGGTTGCCGCCATGCAGAATTTCCAGGGACAGTTAAAGGTTCTCCGCGCGGGTAAGCAGCACGCTGAGGCTAAAGCGACACGCGACTGTGATGCGGCGTTGCGCAATGCGTTGGCAGCGGCGATAACGGAGAATCTGTCCGGTGAAGCAAAGAAAATCGGGGTGGCATTAACCGCGCTGGAGAAATCGACCTATCGCCCCAGCTTAGAAATCCCGTTCACCATGAAAGCGGCGCGGGTCGCATGGCGGAAATATCGGCTTACGCGGGCGGTAGAGCGGGCAGTTTATCTTGAAGCAAAAGAAAAATTAAGAAATAATTTTGCCAAGGCGTTAAAACCGGCCCTGCTTGAAGCCGTCGACTCCGGCAATGTTTCCGACGCACTATTAATTGAAAAAACAATCCACCGGCTGAATCATGAAAATGCTGATCCGTGGAACATTGCAGGCAACGTCCCGTAATGGCTCGGACATGTGCCGGCAACAAGCTTGTTATTTTTTTAAATGGGCCGCGATGGCGCGGGGCAGATACTCGGCAATATCAGTAGCCAGCAGGCCCGCCGGGCCGATGGCCTTGGCCGCCAGATCGCCGGCCAACCCATGCAGATGCACACCCAGGCGAGCCGCCTGCGCACAAGACAGTCCTCCCTGACCAACCAGTGATGCAATCACACCCGTGAGAACATCGCCACTGCCGGCGGTTGCCATTGCAGGGTTGCCCGTTTTATTTATGCCAATGCGCCCGCCATCGGCGATCACGGTCTGATGGCCCTTAAGTACCACCACGCACCCTGTCGCACGGCTAAGCAGTTCGGCCAAAGCTGTACGATCCGGACCTGTTTTGGTCGCCGGCTCCACCGGCAGTTGTACCGCAGGTGCCGCAGCTGATTCCTCCGGCATGTCCAATGCAATCCCGTCTGCGGTGGATGGGGCATCATCATCATCCGCTAAGCTGCGCGGTGTGGCGGCGATGGCGGCCGGTACTTTTTCCGCAGCCATCCCGATATTTCCCCCGCGCTTGGCAACCGCGGCCATCAGACGCATGAATTCACCCATGTGGGGCGTCAGAACTACATTGGACCAGTCCCTCCGCGTCGGCCATTCACTGGCTTCCAGCGAAGCCAGCGTGTTAAGAGCATCGGCATCGAGGACCATGGGACCGCGATGGCGTTCCAGGAGTTCCAGAACAATCTTCTTCGTAGTTGTATTCACGCCCATACCCGGGCCAATGGCAACCGCGTCGTGATGGTCCGCAAATTCCACCAATGATTTCATATCGCGCGGATTAATCATAAAACCCGTTGCCACCGGGCATATTTCTAAGATGTGTGGGAGAATATCTTTGATGGCCGCGATCCGACAGAGTCCGGCACCCGCTCGCATGGCACCGGTTGCCACCAGCGCCGGTGCGCCGATCATACAGTCCGAGCCGGCAATGACCAGAACTTTTCCAAAATCGCCCTTATAGGCCTCTGATCGCCGGGGTGTCATACCAGGTAATTCAATTGTTTCCATAACACGTAGCCTATGAGAATTTGCCTTGATCGGCAAGCGTCTGATCAACGTCTGATCAAAAAAGAAAAACGCGAGCCGGGACTTTAATGATCGAAAAAATGATACGATTGGCCCTTCATGTACGCCTTGAGCAAAAGCGCCAGTTCCACCGCATGGTAGTCGCCCCACAGACTGCTTTCCCCGCACGGTATTTTTCGACCAGGCGGAATGTAATCCCAGCCGTTGGGGCGATGATATACGGAGTGCAGAATGAGTCCCTGATGATCAGGTGAGGTGCTTAAATACGGTTCGGAAAAAAGCGTTTTGGCAATCAGTAAGCCGTCGCCAAGATAGTCTCCTGCGTTGCCCGACCTGCTGGATTCCAGATAGCAACCCAGGCGGATAAATCCCTGTGCGGCGATCGCGGCGGCACTGGAATCAATGGGTTCGTGATCATTGTAAGGATCCGAGCGGGTATTGCGGTACGTCACCGGAGCAGGCAGACCCGGTGCGCCGGAATCCCAATACACCATGCCATCACTGAAACTGTTTTGGCGATACCATTTGGCCGTAGCCAGGGCCGCGTTCAGATAGGTATCCATGACCCTGTTTTTCAGTTCAGAACCCGAATAACCCTTGAAGTGTGGCGTCAGGCTTGCCCAGTGATCATCAGCGAGCGTTGAAAGAAATTCCAGTTGCTCGGCAAACCCCAGAAGCAGCCACGCCAAACCACGAGTCCAGGTTGTAAACGGGCTGAAACCCTGCTGACTGCTGGGGCAGCGAAAGCGCCCGTCATTAACATTAAATATTGACTCATGCACAACACGGCCCGGCTGCGTATCATAAAAATCCCGGCCGGTACCGTAGAAGACATTGTATTTCGCGGTGGTTAAGCCATGCTGAATGCTGCGTGCCAGAAGATCAATGGGACGATCATTTTCCCCATATAATTCATGATTCAACTGCCACGCCACCACCAGTGCCCGCAGGGAGCGAATGGTATCGCTGAAAAGGGAATGTGGACCATTAAACGAATAAATGTATCCGGCATCGCGGCACGTGGGATTTTTTTCGGGATCAGATGGGATAGAGGTCCAGCGGGCCGCCTGCACCGCCCCACTGGCCTTCAAGGCCATTTCCAGAAAATTCAAATATTGGCGGTCAAAACGGATTTTTTTCCCCAGCATCAACCTGCGCAGATTGCCATAGGTTGAAATATTATTAAAGCCATGATCATGCACGCCGATGTTGGATACGTGCCGCGCCATGTGGTTTTGGATGTTTTCCTGCGCGACTTTCAGCAGCGTTTCATCACCGATCCCGTCAAAGATCAGCAGGGGAATGCCCAGCAGAAATCCTTCGGTCCAGAGCGTCCAGTTGCGGGCCTGATATTTTCCCTGC
>JAKBCC010000089.1 GCA_021808105.1 Planctomycetota bacterium | reverse complement strand
TCCTCGGCGAGCATGGCGATACCATGACGCCGATCTGGAGCACGGCAACCGTGGCGGGAATGCCGCTGATGAAGATGCTCACGCCTCCCCAGCAGTCGGAAATTTTCCGGAAAACCCAAACCTCCGGTGCGGAAGTCATTAAACTTAAAGGCGGTGCGGGTTACGCCGTGGGATTAAGCATCGCCGAAGTGATTCATTCAATCGCCTTGGACCGCAAGCGGATTTTACCTGTAAGCAGTCAGCTTAATGGGCAGTATGGAATCAAAAAAGTCTGTTTAAGCGTGCCGACCGTGGTGGGCGCGTCAGGCGTGGAAGCGGCTCTGGAGCCGGAATTGTGGCCGAAGGAAGTCGCGGGAATTCAAGCCAGCGCCCGAGCGCTGGAAGAGACCTGGGGCAAAATTAAATAGTGTCCAAGTTGCATGACATTGGTGGAATTGCCTGATGCTGATCGTGGATCGCCAGAAAAAACTTCTTGACATTCTGCGAACGCGCCAGAGCGCGTCGCTGGAACAATTGTCGGAAGAGCTTGGCGTATCAAGTTCCACCGTGCGACGGGATGTGGATGCGTTATGCGGACAGGGCGTACTGGAAGCTACGCGCGGAGGAGTTTTGTATCGTGGGCGCTCTCCGGCGATGCTGGATCTGGATCAGCGCATGCAGGAGCAGGTGGAAGCCAAGCGGGCCATTGGAAAAGCCGCCGCCGCGATGATTGAACCGGGCATGACGGTCTATTTTGACGGCGGTTCAACCATTGATTACACCGTGCAGCAATTGGATGTCCGGCCGCTGCAAGTGGTAACCAACAGCCTCACGGTGGCCAATCATTTTGCCAATGATGAGGGGGTGGAACTGCTGGTGCTGGGCGGCGCGATGTATCCGCGATCGGGCGTATTGGTGGGGCCTATTACCATGCAGGCGTTAGCGGAAATTCATGCTGATGTCATGATTTTTTCCGTCGCGGGGATTTATGAAACCGATATTTTTAATACCAATCTGGCCATGGTACAAATTGAAAAACTCGCCTTGAAGCAGGCCGCCAGAAAAATTCTTCTAGCCGACGCCGGAAAATTTGGCCGCAAAGGCCTGGCCCGGGTATGTTCCGTTGAAGACCTTGATTTGATCATCACCGACGCCGCCATCACGGAAAACTGGAAAACCACTTTGCAAGACCGCCTGAAAATCGCTGAGTAAACGCCGACAAGCAGGATCTGAATATTACGTTAGTGGTCAAATAGGTAATTTCCGGTTTACCCGTGCCGGTGTAGCACACGGCATGTGGATGCGTTGGGGCTCTATCTCGACAAGCGAAAGAACGCGGAGAACAATTCTGCGCAGCGTCCGCTGCAGAAACTCGCGCACCGGCAGCGGTGAACGCAGCAATGTGGCGCGAAAGCTGAACAGCGACAAATGCCAGGCAAAAAATGGCGGCTATTCCTGAATGCGTAAGGCCTTTGCCGTTCCAGTCACCGGCTTGGCTCTGTGATGTTTGACTCTGCGCATGCAATTTCACTTTCACATCGCCACGATTCCTGCTCCCAGCATATCGGCCAGCATTTCCGCCACGGTGCTGCGGTGGCATTCTTCGTGCCGTCTTTCATAACAAAGTAATGCGGTGGATTTTCGCCGGGCAGCCGCGGCGAGTTCTTCCAGTGCGGTTTGCCCGTGCCGGAGAACATGTCGGCGAAAGCCGATTTCAAAGTGCTTAAAATCGCCCGTGTCTTTCAAGTGATTACGCAGTGGTTCCGTTGAGCCAAGTTCCGACCAATGGCGGTATTCGATACCGACATCGGCGCAAAAGCCACGCAGGGCCACAGCCCGGAAATCGGGAAGACGGGACATGGGCTTTTCCCGAATGTCAGCAAGCAACTCGATGCCGACATCCATCAGCGATGAAGTAAGGCCCTCTCCGTCGCGCTTCTCGTACCCGATGGTGAAAATGATGATTGGACCGCCTGCGCGAATCGTACGGTAATTGCTCAACTGGCCGGTTGTCGCAGGCTCCGCGACCGAGAGGCCAAATGCCTGGCCGATTGCGGCGGCACCGGCAGACCTTCGCTTTGCAAATTCTTTACCAAAGTGTTCCATCAGATTCCTTCTGTTTTGGAGGGCCGAAAATTCCACATACATAAAATTGGTCGCGAAAACGGTTATTATTTCCCATGAAAAACAGCACATCGCGATGTGAGGAACACAAATCATTCATCCATTTATCACGCATTACTGTTACGGGATCCGGATACTTAAGACGATACTGTCTCCATGTTTCGCCGAACTCCCAAGCTATCACATGAGAATTGTACTCTTTTCCGGCACCATCAATCCAGCGAAAGCGAAAGTCGAAAGGGATTTTTTCCAGAGCTTTGCGCTCAACAAATAGATCGCCCTGTTTGAGTTTCTCCGTTTGAGATGCAGTCCACTGCGCCGCACCCGGTTCTGCGATGAACTCCAGCACTTCCCGTACGCGCACCGGTGCCAGCGATCTTCCCGCTGCCGTCACCTCATCGAGCGATAAAAAAGATGTCTTTTCAATCCAGTCGCGGCGTTGCGTCCAGGAACTGACATGCGCAACCACACGCAAGCTTGCAATAGTCGGGGTGCGGCTTTCGGGCCGCGTATCCTTCCCTGGTTGCACCTTCACCTCCACGACGTCGAATGTGTTGTATTGCCTTTCAGGCTCGAGATAGCGCAACGGAACCGGGAATAACCGTCGCCATTCGCCCTGGTCGGTAATTCCGCCGGTGCATACTGTCTCCATGTATTTCTGGCTAATTACGGGATAGGTCCGAACGGTAACGATAATTCGTTCACTTGTGGTCACCGGTGTTTCTCCATAAAAAAGGGTACCGCGCAGGCGCGTTTCAGGCAAGAGCCAGGGACCTGAAAATTTACTGTTTCAATAGAAGTGTCACGTTAGATCAAATAACCGGCCTATCGAGGCACCGCTGGCGTCGGCGCAAAAGAAGCCGCCGGCGGGGAGCCGGGGCTTCAGGCGGAAGAGAGGTGGGTGATGCGTTTTGGAAAGCGAACGCAGGGGAAGTTTAGTGGCGTATTGTGAAGCTGGTATGAGCATCAAGTAAATTTGCGTTGAGGGTTACGTTGGCGAAATGTAAACTCCGGTCCCCTCTCGACGGGACAAATAGGTGATGGAATCCGTTGTACCGCAGGCATCTTGCCTGCATCGGAACCACGACAAAGGCAGGCGGGACGCCTGCGGTACCTGTAGCGACCTTGGCCTGGCAACCGAGCGGAGTATGAGGGCCGGAGACTATTTCTTTTTTTGCGGCAGGGCGATCGACGCCCCGGCTGCGAGCGTCAGGATGGCGGCAACGGTCAGCAGAGATGCGGTTGTGCTGATGTGAAGCTTCCAACCGTATTGCCGCAATAGCGGCAACAGCATTTTCCCGCCAATAAACAGCAGTATCACCGCCAGCCCCGCTTCCAGAAAGCGCAGGCGGTCCATCAGCGGTGCCATGATAAAATAGAGCCGATGCAGCGCCAGCACGGCAAATACATTGCTGGTGGTGACAATCAGCGGATCACGGGTGATGCCAAAAACCGCCGGAATGGAATCAAAGGCGAACAGCACATCCACCAGACCCACGAGAATTATGGCCAGCAGCAGCGGGGTAATACAGCGGCGGCCATTAAGCCTGACAATCATCCGCCGCCCGGAGAAAGTCCCGGTGATGGGAAGCACTTTGCCGGCCACGCGGATCAGGCGATCTCCCAGGCCGCGTTCGTCATGCCGTTGAAAAAACATCGCCACCCCGGCCAGCAGCAGAAAGCCCCCCATAAAATAAAAAAGAATATGGAACCGCGTTACCAGCGCCAAACCGGTAAGGATCAGTACCACGCGCGCTGAAATGGCCATGATAATCGCCCAGAACATCACCAGGCCCTGATCCGCTGCGGGGATTTTCAAGGTTCGCAACATGAGAATGAACATCATCACGTTATCTGCGCTTAGGCCCAATTCCAGCAGGTAACCGGTGCTGAAAGTTAATAACCCCTGACGACTCGTGCCGCCTGGTGCCGCAGCCTTGGGAACGTAAGCAAAGTGCAGGTACACGCCGAAGGCCAGAGCAACCATCATCGGCAGCAGGCACAAAATTGCCGCCCGCTTAAAGGCGTTGGCACCCGGACGGGTCTGCGGGATCAGAAGATCCATAGCCAGAATCGTGGCCGCGAGAAAAATAAATAAAATCCACGCAGGCATCATGGCGTTGCGCTCCGTGCGGCGGTGACATGACCGTCTTTCGGCAGCGCAGGCGGCCAGGACTTTATCAGGTGATCAATAAAAATCACATACCGTTGTTTCAAGCCGGGATGGCGGGTGAAAAAATGATGCAGATAAATTTCCCCGGCAACACGATTCCAACGCAGGGTGAGATTCTGCGTATCTGCTTTCGTAAGCCCGCAGTGGGCGAGAAGAGCGTTTAATTTTCCCTTTTTTGCCATGGCTAAAAGCTCCAGGAGTTTCGGACGGTAAGGGCTGTGTTCCAGAAAAAGCATAAACGACCACACTTGAGCATAATAGGCGCGGATATAAGCTCCATTGTGCATGACCACGCTGCCCGCCTGCGTGCGAGCAAATTCCCGCAGCGGCAGAAGTTGCCGCCCCTGAATAGCCGTGCGAAGCATTTCCCAGCGCGGGGCATTAAGCCAGGGGGTAAAACTCGGATATCCATGTCGCCACCGCATGGCTTCGCATTGTGTAGCCAGGCCTTCATCCAGCCAGGCAGGCAGATGATCTTTTAAGGCCAGGAAGCTGAACTGGTGCCATGCCTCATGCGCGATAACTGATAAAACCTCAGCGACGTTAGAACGGTAGGCGGCAAATACACCGGATCGCTCATACCCCCCGGCCTTAATGCGAAGATAAATGGCGGCCTGTGTCCCAGTCGTCTGGCGCGTGTAGTGCGACCATTGGCTGCGGTTGCGAAACACATATCCCACCATGGGCAACTTGGGCTTCGCACCGGGCACCAGACGGATAAACCGGGCAAAATCCGCCTCCAGCACGCGAGCCATCAGCCGCTGCTGCAGCGGATTATCAATGGTGGTGTAAAGACGGTAATGTCTGGTTTGAATAACCCGCCCACCCGCCGGGCCGCCGGGCCAGGCCACAGCCACCGGAGGCAGCACTCGCAAGCGCCGCCGCGCCGCAGAATTCAATCCCACCGGCCACTGACCGCTGCTTGCACAACCGGCAAGACTTACCGCCAGAGCAATGATCAAAAAACTGTAAAGGTTGCGACTGCGTGAATACATGACTGGAATATTAGCCCCCTATCCGACCATCCGGCAACCGCTTAAACGTGGTCGATCGTTCAATCGTCCGCATGCAAGTCCGCCATCAGATCCTCTACGCCGGCAAACTTTTTGCCCTTGCCTTTTTCCAATTCAGCAATGGCCTTACGCGTGGTAGTATTGGGTGCCCTGACTTCGAAGGGCAGGCGGCGTTCGTCGGCGATGCGCACCATCAGCAGACGAATGGCGTCGGAAGTTGATAATCTCATCGCCTTAAGTGCCTTAGTGGCCCGCTTTTTGGTGGCGCGGTCGATGCGGGCACGAACGTAAGTATCGGCGGTTTGCATGGAGACTCTCCTGAATTAGTTCACCGACCTATTGTAGTGCTAATCAGCTATTTTACGTGCCCGTGGCCGGCAGGGGTGGGATCAAGAGGGAGGGTTGCTGCGCTGCGGCTTTGGCTTTTACCGGTTTACCGTTGATGCGGATTTTTCCGTTGGCGGTGGAGGGTGCGGATTTCAAAGGCGCATCCGACCCCAGCAACGGCTCGCCGACTTTAGTTGCATCCAGCCGAGCTGCAATGCGCGTGGCATATTCCGGTGAGAGTTCAAAGCCGATAAATTTTCGCCCCAGTTTTTTAGCCGTCACCAGGGTTGAGCCGCTGCCGCCAAAAGGGTCCAGCACCAGTTCGCCTTCATTTGACGATGCGCGAATGACGCGTGCCAGCAATTGTTCCGGCATCTGGCAGCCATGCCAGCCGGCGCGCTCGACGAACGTGCCGCACACGCGCGGAAAATACCAGATATCTTCATTGGCTTGGAAGTTATCGGGAATATCCTGCGGGCGTAAAATCCAGGTGTCATCCGGAAGCCGACCATCGGGATTTCCGCGGCTGTCACCGTATACCAGCGTGCGGGCGGAAGGCACACGTATGGGCGGAACATTGAAAGTAAACTTCTTCGGATTTTTTACGAAATGAAACAGGTGCGTGTGGCTGCGGGCAAATTTGGTTTTGCACTGCACGCCAAAGGTGTAATACCACAGCACCCAACTGCGGCACGTCAGGCCCAGCTCACGCTGAAAAAGGATTTTCAATTCGGCGGCAAAATCATCGCCGATCGCCAGCCAGAAAGTGCCGTCGGGTTTCAGTGCCCGCACCACGCCGGCACCCCATTGCGCGGTCCACGCCAGATAATCCTCAGCCGCCCGCTTGTCCTCATAGACATCATATTTGTACCCGATGTTAAACGGCGGATCCGCAAAAACCAGATCAACACTTGCCTCCGGCACTTCCGCCAGGCCTTCAATACAGTCGCGCTGATACATCTGATTTATTTCCATCGTAAAGTCCCTATCCTGTTTTCGTGCGATTTCACCTTAAACCACAAAATAACATCCGAACAAACATCGAACAACGCCATATATAGTACAACCGGTCTAGGCCTGTTGTCCAATGGCAGGTTTTTCCATTGTCGCAGAATCGAGTGTTTTGTCACGATAATTATTTACAGACAGGTTATCCACAACTACGGCAAGCCCGCGCTGTGAGCCGCCTGGCCGCACGCGCGCCGCACCTCGTACTGTCGACTGACCTTCTAACCATGAAGAAAGTCGTATCAAGGCTCTAATCATGAACGATAGAGGTGATTATCTTGCCGGGATTACGATTCGTTCACCGGCGCGAAGCCTGCTGGGACTTGAACCAATGATGCGCCGGTTGGCGTTGTAGATTTTTTTCCACATGCCCGGGTTGTGATAAAACTTCCGGGCGATGCCGGATAAATCTTCGCCGGCACGAACCACATACGTGCGTCCACCGCGGGCGGAAGAAGCATAGGTGCGCCGCCGATGCGAGGTGCGATGTCTTGCAGATAAGGCCACGTGGCCGTGATGCGGAAGACGGATTTTTTGTCCAATGTGCATGCGACGGGGATCCAAGCCCGGGTTGGCCCGTTCCAGCGCGTGAATCATCCGTTCATTGCCGTAAATATGCCGGGAAATGGAAGCCAGTGTATCGCCCTTGCGAACTACGTATACGCCGCTGTGCGGACCCGAAAGCTTCAGCATCCGGCTGCGATGACGACGGACATGCGAAGTCGTACCCGAAGATGATCCGGTACTGCCCGTGGTGACTGGGGGAATATACAGCGTGGCATTGGTATTGGTGTTGCCCGCAGTAGTGCCGGAGCCAGTGTTGGCTGAAAAATTTGTGTTGCTGAAGCTATCGTTGGAATTGCCGGCACCTGATGCAGATGTAGTGAGTGGCAAAGTCGCATTGGAATTATCGGCAGTTGCAGCGACCGGTCCGTTGGAATCGGCGGCAGGTGACGTAGTGGCGGTTTGATCAAGCGCCGGAGCAGGCATGGATGCGGCGGTTTGATCCGTCATGCCGGGCATGGTGGCGGGCATGGATGTAGCGGTTGTAGCCGGCAGGGAAATCAGCCCTGGCTGGGTTTGACTTGTCTGCGTCAGAACCGGTGGCACCGGGCTGGAACCCGGAAGATTCGGCGACTCCACCAGCGCGGGCTGCGCACTGGGTAGCGCGTTATTCTCCGCTGTCTTGTTCGATGAATTGTGGAATGCAAAGTAAATGATGACCAGTACGACAATAATCAGTACCGCGACCAGAGCGACCTTAGCGTCGGTGCGCATGGAAATACTCCCGCAGGGTGGTTGCGCTTGGCTGGAAAAAACCGGAAACCCGTCATATTAGCGCCAGCGGCAACCATTTCCTGACCGGTCCAGACTGATTTGCACGTCGCTGCTTGCGACAACACAATTTCAGCGCCTGATAGATTACTCCAGAGCGGCAAATTCAACAAGGACTATTGGGAAGTTTGTTTTGCCTCTGATTCATCCTGATGGTGATGACGCGCACACGACGCGTGATCAGCATCCGTGCCGGGCGGCGGCACATGGGTTCCCATGGCGGTAACATCACGAATGGATTTGAAGAACGCCACCGCCGCCACGCCAAAAAGCATGACGACCGCCAGGAAAAATCCTACGCCCAAATGGGCCAAATTATGCACTTTGATGCCGGTATTAATCTGAAGATCGCCAACCGCCGGGAAAATCAGGCCAATTAGCCCGACCAGAGCAAATCCAAAACCGCCCCAGGTTAAGACCCGTCCTGACATGAGCCGGGCAATCATGACCCGGGCATTTTCGCTGAATTTTCGTTTGGCCATCCATTGACCAAACAGCCCCCCGACCATCACCTGCATGACCATGGTGCCTAAACCGAAGAACATGCCCGGAACAAATCCGACGTATGCGTTGGGCATGTGCGGAGCCAGGGCGGTATACACCAGAATGGCAAACGCTCCGGTGCCCCAGCCGGCGATAAACCCATGCACCAGCGGCATCCACCAGGGAGCCGCCTGGGGATCTGCACCGCCTTCGGAATGCAGCATGTTATGCGTATGCAGCAGATGCCAGATTTTTCCGCGCCGCAGAATATAAATTCCCGAACCCGCCATGACCGTGCCGACAATAATATAAACCGAGTAGTTGAACCAGTCCGCCCCCATTAACGCCATGACAGGCTTGATGAACAAATAGGCCAGTTCCGAAGCAATGGAACGCTGCACCGTAAAAGCCAGCGAGAACAGCAGCCCTGCCCGCATTCCCCCCTTCCAACTGTAGCTGCCCACACTGTAGCTGAAGGTGATCGGCCAGGTGTGCTCATCAGGGGTAATGCCATGCACCATTCCCAGCAGAAATGCGGTAGCCAGAATCGCTGCCACCGTCATCCCCACACCGCTGGGATTCCACAAATTCATACTCGCCAGAGTCATCCAGGACATACGTCCACCTCGCCAAAAGACCAAACGCATGGGGGGGTCATCGCATTGTTACCACCCGCCATACGCCAGGAAACCGTTGCCTATTAATTCCTCGCCGCTGCGTGACGGCGAGCCAAATGTGATGAAAGCTGCCCGTGCGGCACATGCTGCCCGCAGGTAGCGCACTGATCGGCTTTCTCAAAGCAATCCGCACATAATAATTCACCAGTTTTTTCAAATTCAGTCAGCCGCAACTGGTCCGGCCTGGGCATGGTCTTAACCAGCTTCCGCAATCGCGGCATGACCGGCAACGCCGTGTGACAGCCGGTGCAGGTTGCAAATTCAAGCTGCTTAAGCAGAAGTTCAATTTCATGACTGCGATTGGCCGGAATGGTGCCCTTGCCTTCACACAACGGACATAAATGCCCCAGATACGCATACACCGCATCGCGAATTAATTCGCTTTTATTTTTTACGCCCCCCAGAAGCTCAGCGAGTGTGGCATCCACCTTAAAGGCCATGACCTGGTCCTTCGGCATTTTGTCGGTGCGCTTATTTTTTTTCATCAGGCATCCTTTCACGCTTCCAAGCCACGCCCCATAAAACTAATTCTGCATATTATACAAAGTATTACCTGCTTTCCGCAAGTCTGTATTACTTTCTTATACGTTCAATCCTGGCGCAACGTTCAGATCCGCGACCGCGAGAATTTAGAATGTGTAGCGAGGTCGTGGGGCACGGGGCGGTTTGGCCAGGAGCCTCCACCCTCAAATCCTGGTGGTCCCGCGAATTAGCGGTGCCCGGCGGGGCGCGAAGTTGCCGATCGAGCAGGAATCTGCGGCAGGATCTTAGCGGATACAGCGAGTTTCACATTGGCCATGGATGGGTCAAGGCGAATTGCATGGCGATAAAATTTTTCCGCATACTTCAAATGCCCCGCGAGATAACTTACATGCGCCAGTTCCATCCACCCAGCCGAAAAATTAGGCTTGAGTTTCAACGCTTCAGCCAGATCCCGCGCCGCCGGCTCATACGCTCGCAAAGCCACCAGACAATTAGCGGCATCCGTCCAGGCGTCAGCGGATCCTGGGTCATGCTGGAGATACCAGCCATAATAATGTAAGGCGTGACGGTAGTGTCCCGTGACCATATATCCCCCCGCCAGATTAAATATCACTGCAATGGCATGGCGGTGCATGGCATTGGCCGTAACAAGTTGCGTCATGGCCGGTCCATATTGCTGCCGCTCCAGCAGCGTAGCTCCATACAGGGCCTTAACGATGAATGACTTCCGATTGTGCTGATAAACATAATGCCAGAGTGAGTAATCTGAATCATAAAGGCGGCTCTGATTAAAACTGATCCACCCTGCTATCACCACCAGAGCCGCGGCAACCCAAATCGGCACAGCGTGCTTCCACGGGCCGGTCTTATCAGTTGCCCAATAAATAAACTCGCCGGCCAAGACCATGGGGCCAATACACGCAAGATACTGATAATGATCCGCAACAAAGCTGTAAAGTTGCGTATAAAAGGTGATAAAGCCCAGCACCGGCCCAATGGTAACAAGATAAAACAGCATCGCGGCCATAGGACCGCGCCCGATGCGATCCTTCATGAACCAGAGACCTGCAAACAAGGCGACCGCCGCGATTGCCCAAATGTATCCAATGCTGTTGCCCAGATGCCATCGCGGATAAATCATCAGTAGCGGGTGAGGCCAAAGTAACTTTATCAGATAAAACCAGAAGGCGTGCCCCGCGATTAAAATCCGTTGTCCAATGGTAAATCGCCAATCGGCCCCGTGCGTACCGACACTGGTATGCTCTACATGAATCGTCACCATGCCGATGATAAGCGCGATGATGAACCAGGGTATGAGCCGAAGAATAATTTCCCGGTCACGCCACCGGTCTTTCCACCAGAGAATCACCAGAATGGCCACCGGCAGTGTGCATACCGCGGTTTTGCTTAGCAAACCGAATAAAAAGCAGAGCGTTGAAACAACATACAGCTGATGATTTTGATAGGGCTTTTCTGAATTAATGCCATCAGGTGTGGCCGGGGTTTTCGGCCCGACATCGATAAATTTTAGAAAACTAAGCAACGCCAGAAAGTAAAAAAAGCCGGACAGCACATTTTTAACTTCCGCCACCCACCCCACCGTTTCAACCTGAATCGGATGAATGGCAAACAGTGCAGCCACCAGCCACGCGGAACGAAATTCCAGTCTCCGCAGAATCAGCCAGAGGAGAATGGCATTGGCGGCCTGAAATAAGACATTCACCAGGTGATAAGGCAGCGTTTGCAGGCCCCAGATATGGTATTCAATGGATAGGAGACTTAAGGTCATGGGATAATATTGCACTTCACCCATGGCCTTGGTGGAAAACCAGAAAATTTCAAAACCCCGCCAGTGGTGGATCAGCGGATTGTTGGTCAACCAGGCAGAGTCATCCCAGAGAAACACGCCCCAGCGCAACGGATAATAAACCGCCAGCGTCAGCAAAAGCAAGCCGCCAATGGCCAGAATCGTGCGCCACTTGCTTCGTTCAGCGGCACTCTTTGCGATCGCGGCAGCTTCAGGCGTTGGTGCCGCGGACTTGCTGGGGCTTTTTCGTTTCATTCAATACACTCGATTGTCTTATTTTCCCTGCGTTTGACGTACCGGCGATAAACGCTTCCGCCGCTGCATAAGCTCTCTGGCCTTTGCAGACTGTGCAGCCGCCAACTGCGGATGATGCAGCGCCAGCAATGCGTCCGCCAGAGCCTGATGCGTTTGCATCCGCCACGGCTCGGGCACCCCATGCTTGCCGAGCGTATGATGTGCCAGCCGCAGTTGTCGGCCCAAAGCCAGTACCGTCTGAAATTCCCGTGCGGCGGCAGCGGGCTTTCCATGCCGCAGAAGGACCATTCCATACGCAAAATGCCCCTGCCCGAAATCCGGTGAGGCTTTAAGCGCCCGACGGTAAAACGGAATCGCCTTTTGCCACTGCCCTGTTGCGTCCAGGCTCTCGGCCAAGCCAAACAGAGCCTTGGTGTCCTGTGGTTCATATTTTATCGCCGCCCGAAAATGGGGTACCGCACGCTTGGCATGTCCGGCCCGGGCCAGCATGGACGCCAATTCCGTTTGCAGATCCGCCGAGCGCGGCAATAATTGGACGCCGTGCAGAAGATCCTGATACGCCTGCCGCCAATCACCGATTTTTTCATAACAATCTACCAGGTGGGCGATAATCGGAGGCTGCCGCCCAGCCACCGCCAGAGATCGGCGATAATACGGAATGGCTTTGGCATACTGTCCAAGGTGTCTATAGACATCACCCAGATTAGAATTGACAATCAGATTTCCCCCATGCGACAGTTCATTGGCCCGCTGAAAAAGCAGCAGCGCCGCCGCAACATGACCTTTCCCATATTCATGCACGCCCACGCGTTCCATGGCCAGCCAGCAATCCGGACTGTATTTGATATTATGCGTCCAAACGCGCAGGGGCGGAGTGTAAATTTCGCTTTGCGCCCAGGTCATGGTTCCTAAAGTCAGCAACACCAGAACGGAAACCGCCGCCCCCAGCCAGCTCCCGATGCCACCGACTTTCGCCGATGCCGCAGCCGACGCTCGCCCGTTGGTCGGCAGACTCAGATCGTCAGCGGTTTTTTCAGATCGCCCGAGGCGGCTGAAAATTCCGGTCGCGGCCTCCGTGACCAGCACAATAATCCCGATGCACGCCAGGTACTGATAATGATCCGCGACAAAAGTGTATTCTTCCGTGTAAAAGGCAATAAAGCCCAGCAGGGGAGAAATCATCAATCCGTAGGCACACACAGCCACAAACGCTCCGCGTCCAATCTTTCTGGAAAATGCCAGCAGGATCAGAGGAATCGCAAAGGCGGTAATGGGAAAAATCCATTCCCATGCGGCCGGATGGCTGATATGCCACCGCGGATAAACCGCCATCATCGGCCAGGGCCAGAAGAGTTTCAACGGATAAAACCACAGGTCTTTACCGGCAATAATAAAATGTTGCGCCAGGGAAAAATGAAAACCGTGCCCCTTGGCTCCCGCCTGCCCATGCTCAATATGAATGGTCATACAAGCCGCCAGTAATCCCAGAATCATCCATGGTACCAGCAGCAGAATATCACGTTTATTGATAAATCCACGCTTCCATACCAGTACAAAAAGCAGCACCACCGGAACAATACACGCATCAGTTTTCGAACACAGCGCGAGAATAAAGGACAACGTTGCCAGAGCGTACAATTTCCATTGATGTGCGGTTAAAAGCGGATCTGTAACCTGCCGGTCGCGCGTGAAATCCGCAAAACGTGTCCAGGCCAGAACTGCGGGAAATAAAAACAGAGCCGATAGAAGACTCTTTTGTTCTACCACCCATCCCACAGTTTCCACCTGCACCGGATGAATCGCCCAAATGGACGCCGCAATCCAGGCGCTACGCAGGCCTAAAGCCTTAAGAATCCGCCATAGCAAAACCGCATCGGCCGCCTGCATCACAATATTCACCAGATGATAACCCAACGCGTCGCCGCCCCAGATATGCCATTGGATATTAAAGGCAGTAAAGACCATCGGATAATATTGAATGGAATCATGTGGATTAAACCAGATGTTCCATAGTCCGCGCCAATGATGGGCAAAATGATTATGCACCAGCCAGCCGCCGTCATCCCATATATATCCGGCCGAATGCAAGGGCCAATACACCACCAGCGCCAGCAGAAAGATCGCCACCGCCCCAAGAATATATTTCCCCCTCGGCGTCAAACCGCGTGGCGGCTCGGCAGCGCCGGGAGACACAGGGGAGGGACTATTAGAATCAGAGGATAGCGGTGACAATTCGGCCATAGGGGGTATTTGAACATAACTTGCCCGGCATGGCAAAGAACTTCCGATGCCGGCAACGCCCAAAACGTCTTGAACGCAATCACAACTGAAAATCGTAAATACTGCCAAGCTGTAAAAGCGCCGAAAGTTCATCCAGCGCTTTCCGCGATTCCCGCAACAACGCCGGATCAGCAAGATCAGCAGGAGCCAAAGACTCGCGATAATGCTTTTGCACCCAGTGCGTCAACTGCTTATAAAGCAGCGGCGTAAGACGCACACCTTGATGCATGGCCGCAAGTTCCTTTTTAGTCAGCACGACGCGCAGGCGTAAACAGGCCGGCCCCCCGCCATTGAGCATGGACTGCCGCACATCTACAAATTCTACGCGGTTGAAAAGCTGCTGCTGTTGAAGCAGGTCAATTTGCGCTTTGGCTGCCGGATGGCTGCGGCATTCCTCCGGAGCAATCAGGGCCATATCCCCGCCGGGAAGTGTGACCAGCTGACTGTTAAACAAATAGGTCTGCACCGCATCCTTCAGCGATAAGTTCTCCTCGATAATTTCCACGAAGCGCGGCGGAGCGCCGATCAGGCGCTGACAGGTCTTTCGCATCACCGCAATGCTCTGCCGATCAAATGCCTGCTGATGATAAATCAATACATCCAGATTCCCCATAGTCACCAGATCAGCATGGAATGCGCCGGCATCGATACTCTCGCCGGCACGCTGGATTCCAATGGCCTGATCTTCGCGAATTAAATGCCGATGCCGCACCGCAATGCCTGCCCCCAGACTTTGCCGGGCCGGAAAATGGTGGAGATATTCCTGCGCCTGATACGGCTGGGCTGAATCAAACGTAAAAATTTCCAGCCCCGGCTCGCCGTGCGACGCCGCGAGGCGCAAATAATTGGCCGCTCCTTCATCGCGTAAAGCCCACGCCGCCGGCAGAGGATCATGCACCGCAAAATATCGGGTGTTGGGAAACAGGACCCGTAAAATTCGAGTGTTGACGGACGGTTCCAGGGACCGATGCAATTCGGATAAAAGATTCGCCGGGGTGAAATGCACCTTCCCGTCGCGCGTATCCGCCGACGGTGATACCGTGGCCGCATTGGCCGCCCACATTGCCGAACTGCTGCTGCTGTTGGCCAGCATCAGCGGATTTTCCTTTGCGGCTTTGGCAATAATCGCCTGATCAGAGCCTCGGAAGCCCACCGCCCGCAAGAATGGGAGATAAGGCCGTTCATGCGGCGGCAACACCGCCTGCGGCACGCCTAATTCCATCAGCAGCCGCATTTTATCCAATCCCTGCAGCGCCGCCTTTCTGGGATAGGACTTGCGCCCGCGATTGCGCATCGACGCCAGATTCCCCGCGGCCAAACCCGCATAGTTATGCGTGGGACCCACGATGCCGTCCAAGTTCAGTTCCACCGCTTGCATCATTGAATAGCCTCCACAATTTGTGTTGCGTTCCACCGCGGGCCGCCCCTGAAATATCGCCTTGCCGCATCGTCATCATTTCCCGGGCCAGGCACCGCACGTGCAACTTCTATGGCACAACATTTTTTTCGTTAACTTCCGCATCTGGCAACGGAGGTCGTTTATCGGCGCCGCCTGATGGCACCAGCAGCACAAATACTGTCCATGTGGGGATCACCGCCACACCGGGAATCGCTTCCGCAATGCACGCACAAATCATAGGCCACTGAAAGCCCAGAATCATCGCCAGCACCACCGCCGTGATGACATCCGCGAAATCATCTATCGGGTCAATAAAACCGATCAGTCCGCCACATAACACTCGCAAGGTATCATTGGAAATCGCCACGCTAGGCCTTAAACCAGC
>JAKBCC010000088.1 GCA_021808105.1 Planctomycetota bacterium | reverse complement strand
ACATCGCCGGCTACACGTGCATTCCAATCATGGCCTTGGTGGGGTTAGCACTATCCATCGCAACGGATACATCGTTTCATCGCGCCAAGCCGGCAAGGGTCGCTACCAAGTGCGCTTGCTGACCGCGCGTGAATGTGCTCGACTGCAGGGTGCTCCGGACGATTTCAAAATTCCCGTGCCCTTGAATCAGGCCCTTTTCGGTTTCGGCGATGCGGTATGCGTTCCAGTCGTTGAGTGGATTACAAAATATTATCTGCGGCCCCTGCTCAATGCACGTGCTCCAAGGCCGGCGGAGGCAGCTGCTTGAATCCAACCGATATCATCACACCTCCTTATCGAAATGTCCACTGGGGAGCAGCAGCAATTCGTGTCAACGCTCGCTGATATTCTCAAACGGTACAACCGCCGCTTGGAGTCCGTGGAAACAGATATGTCCTTGAAAATAGAAATTCAATGAGCGGCAGGGGCAGGCTGAAATGCGGATGGTAACTGCGACTGGAGCGGAGCACGACACGGCACAAAAAAAAGCCGATCAGGATTTCTGATCGGCTTGAAGAGTTAATGTTTATTTGTCAGCAGGGCGTTATTACATGGTGCTGAACTTGTAAACCGTCCGTTGAAAGAATATCTGGCCGGGATTTAAAACCGTGGACGGGAAATGCGGCTGATTGGGTGAATCGGGATAGTGCTGGGTCTCCAGGGTGATTGCCCCATGGTATGGATAATGGCCGCCGATGCCTTTGATTTTTCCGTTCAGATAGTTGCTGGTGTAAACTTGAATTCCCGGTTGCGTGGTGTAGCAGTCCAGTACCCGTCCGGTTTTGGGTTCCTGGATTCTTGCGGCGAACGCAAGCTTGGTTTCATCCTGATTGTTCAGGCACCAGTTCACATCATAACCGTAGGGAACTTCATCAAAGGCGATGTTGGATGTTCCATGGTAAGCGGGTTTCAACCGCGTGGATAACTGCACGGGCTTGCGGAAGTCATAGGGGGTCCCGGCCACCGGTGCGATTTTTCCGGTTGGGATTAACAGGTTGTTGGTCGGCGTATAATGATCAGCATTAATGGTGACAACATGATCCAGAATGCGGGTGCCGGGCTTATTCAAATTGAAGTAGGCATGATTGCACATATTGATAACCGTTGGTGCATCCGCATTGGCGCGGAAGTGAACGTGCAATTCATTTTTTTCATTGAGTGTGTACGTGGCCGCGACTTCCAGATCGCCGGGGAATCCATTTTCCATCGCCGGGCTGAAAAGATTAAAGCGCACGCCCGGTGCACCGAGTTCCGTGACTTCCGTGGCCGTCCACACTTTCTGATCCCATGAATGCGGGCCGCCGTGGAGTGTGTTGGGATACGGGGTATCGTTAATCGGCAGGTGATAGGTTTTGCCGTTGAGGGTGAATTTGCCATTGGCGATGCGGTTGGCATAACGGCCGATGGTGGCACCGAAGTAGGGGTCCATGGCGTGGTGTGTGGCGTAAGACGCCAGATTATCAAAACCGAGGATCACATCACCCGGCGTGCCGTTGCGGTCTGCGGCTTGAATGCGCTGCAGACGGGCACCGTAGGTAATTAATTGCACAATCATTCCATTGGAATTGGTCAGCGTATACTGGTAGACCTTTTGGCCGTCGGGCAGCGTGCCGAAAAGTGCTTTGTACATGGCACTTTTCTTTGGCAGGCTGCTGACATCCGTTCCGGACATGCTCTTACAGCCGGTTACTGCCCAGGCTGCGGCGACGCCGGAGGCGGCCAGAAAGGTTCTGCGGGAGAGTTTCCGTACACTGTTGGGTTGCTGTGGCATCGGTTGATACCTCCGTATATGACACTAAACAAAAACCAATGCAGGGAAATATATGCCGGGGATTGAAATTCAGCAAGCCTGCAATAACTCGAACCACGATTTTCTGTTTGCTGCGATCGATTCGGCCATCTGCGGCAGGCGGGTTCCGGAGGGCGACGGTGCCGGGCGGTTCGGCCTCCGTGTGCCGCAACTGCGGCAGGCATTTACAGCGGGACTGGTTTTGTTATAATTCCTAACTCGATACGCGGGCGTAGCTCAGTGGTAGAGCGTCACGTTGCCAACGTGAATGTCGAGGGTTCAAATCCCTTCGCCCGCTTTTTCAAGCATTTACAATTGTTTTTCCCTGCGGCAGGGCGTTACCAGAGGACTATAAACTCACCGTCGCCGGGCGGGTTTGCCAAGCTTTTCAGCCGGCGGAAATGGGGTCCGAGGCTTAAGTGCAAAGATTTCATGTTCCCAATTGCCGTGCGGCAGCCAAAAATTGGTCATAATTTTGACGCATTTCACGCATGGAGTCGCCGGCGAATTTCTCCACCATGGAACGGGCGATCTCAAAAGCAATTACGTTTTCCACTACCACAGCGGCAGCGGGAACGGCGCAGACATCGCTGCGTTCATAATCCGCTTTGCCCGCTTGTTTGTTGTTGAGATCCACGCTGGGCATGGGCTTCTTCAACAGCGTACTGATCGGTTTCATGGCCGCCCGCACCACTATTGCTTGTCCATTGGTCATGCCGCCTTCCAGGCCGCCGGCGTTGTTGGTGGGGCGGTTGAACCCCAGTTTTGGCGTATCACGCAATGCCGGATCATACTCTATCGGATCATGCACTTCAGACCCGGGCAGTTCGGCGGCTTTAAAGCCCATGCCGATTTCCACACCCTTAATGGCTTGTATGCCCATAACTTCAGCGGCAATTCGGCTGTCGAGTTTCCAATCCCATTGAGCGCAGCTGCCCAAGCCTATCGGGCATCCAATCACACGGGTTTCAACGATTCCGCCCAAGGTATCGCCCTGAATTTTCGCAGTTTTGATTTGCTCAATCATGGCGGCTGAGGCGATGGCATCCGGGCAATATACTTCGCTAAGGGCCAGTTGCTGTCGCAAGTGGTCCAGGGGAGCATCCGCAGCGACGGTGGCTTTAGCGGGACCAATCTGCACCACAAACCCAATAACCTCAATGCCAAATTGCCGCAGCAGACAGCGGGCTATGGCACCTACGGCCACACGATTCGCGGTTTCGCGGGCACTGGCGCGCTCCAGGGTTTCCCGGCAATCAGTGGTAAGCCATTTGGTGGCGCCGGCCAGATCCGCGTGGCCGGGCCGCGGTTTGACTAATGCCGGTGCTTCATCAAGTCGGCTGTCTTTGTTGGGTATTTCCACCACTAACGGTGACCCAATGGTCTTACCTCGGCGAAATCCGGTGCGGAAATTGACCGCATCGGTTTCGATGCGTTGCCGGCCGCCCCGGCCATAGCCGCCCTGCCGACGGCGTAATTCGGCGTTGATAAATTCAATATCGAGATCCAATCCAGCCGGCAGGCCTTCAATAATGCTCACCAGAGCCGGACCGTGTGATTCACCCGCTGTACGATAAGTTAATGTTGCCATAGGTGGGGAATTGTAACGTTTGTCCGTCCGTGCGGCTAATGGTTTTGAAATTTGCGCCGGGCGATTATTTTCTGTACAACCACAACGGGATTGAACTGCGGATAACGCGGATAACGCGGATACGATGAGATTGGTTTAGGGTCGTTGTGATATTGGCGGCGGAAAAAAGGGGTTTTAAGAGTGGGGAAATGTGGAGGAAGAGGAAAAAATATTTTGGTAAGTAAAAAATTATCTAGCACCTACTAATGGGGTCCTATGAAGGGTTTCTTCTATATATTGTGTTCCACGAATTTTTGTTTTTCATTTTATCCCATATTTTCCCTCAATGTGGAGCAAAAAGTATTGACTTTCCCACAAGTTTTTGTATCCTGTGAACCGATGAAGAGAACAGCAGAATTTCACTGTGTTTGAAGGTTGGAAGCTTGGATGTATCTGGTTGGGTCATACGAGCACGTGATCGACGCCAAGAATCGCTTGGCAATTCCTTCCGCACATCGGCAGGAAGTGCCGGAATCCCCATCGGGAAAAAAGCGGTTCTATGCTCGACCGGTGCAAATGGCCGAACCAAATGGTGAAAAGCGACGATTTGTTGAACTGATTCCGGAACCGGTTTTTTTATCCCTCGCGGAGAAGGAAAAAAAAGAGGATAGCCTGGAGATGGCCGTTGAAGAACAGGATCGTCAGTTAAGCCTGTTTGCAGGCGTCAAGATTCTGGAAATTGATGAACAGGGCCGCGTTGTGATGCCGGATGATTTTCTGGATCGCCCCGAAAAAAAGGCCAGCCGATTCGCGATCAATATTCTGGGAAGAGATGTAATACTTGCGGGGGTTGGTTCCCGCATACAGGTTTGGAATGCTGAAGAATATCATCGCCGTTTTGATGGAGCCGGCAGAGTCCGGGCGGTGTAAAAAATACAATCAGGAGCGCATCGCGCAGCCAGGGACGGCCGCGAAGATAAAGCTCCCCACGCAAGGATGCGTGCGTATCTAAGGCTTCTGCTGTCGCAGGGACGTGACAAAAAAAAGAAGCTGACACAGGGCGAATAGCGGTACAGGCACTTCATGGAAGAAATGCCTGTACCGCCGCCCCGAAACAATGGCCAAGTGCTGACTGAACAGGACGTTCAGTTTCCGCTCGCCACGAACTCAAAGGACTGAGGCTTTGGCGCCGCTGGTCTTCACGGATGAACATGATCGAGCCATGGAAGGCATGGCGGGGACACGTACCGGCCAGTCGTGTCCCTGTCTTTTTTTGAATTTTTACGCCGGGGCATGGCCGTTCCACGTCCCGGCTGCAAGGTTATCGGCTTTGGGTCTGCGGCGTAAGCCGTTGCTGCACATGGATACGGCCCAGCATGGTCATGAACCGGTTCTGCTTCATGAAGCAATGGAATTGCTGTCGGCGCAAAGCGGTGAAACAGTTCTTGATTGCACAACCGGACGAGCGGGGCACGCGTCGGCCCTGGCGGAGAAGATTGGAAAAGCCGGTACATTAGTATGTCTGGATATGGATCCAGGCAATCTGGACTTCGCGAGACAACGGCTAAAAAATGCGGCCCCGACGTGCCGATTCTTTCAGGCAAATTTCGCTCAATTGGTTGATGTGCTGGACGCTGCCAATATTCCTGCGGTGGATGTGATTCTGGCGGATCTGGGAGTATCGACCAATCAGATGTTATCGGATCAGTATGGCCTGAGTTTTACAATTGACGGCCCGCTGGATATGCGGCTTGATCCGCAGTTGGCTCACACGGCGGCTGACTTGGTCAATGGTTTGCCCGAAAAGCAACTTGCGGATCTGATATTTAACAATGCTCAGGACCGCCTGTCACGGCGCATTGCCCGCGGTATTGTTCAGGCGCGGCAAGTAAAAAAAATTGCGACAACCGCCCAACTGGCGGGCATTGTGAGATCGGCTGTGCCCTATGCACGTTTTGGTCAAATTGATCCCGCGACACGCACGTTTCAGGCCCTGCGCATGGAAGTGAATCATGAAATGGAAAATCTTTCCGAACTGTTAAAGGTGGCTCCGGGCCGACTGAAGCCCGGCGGACGGATCGGAATCATCAGCTTTCATTCCGGAGAGGACAGAGTGGTCAAGCAGATCTTCAGGCAATGGGCCGCCGAGAACAGGTGCGAGGTATTAACCTCGAAGCCCATGGTGCCGACAGAATTTGAAATGGCGTCCAATCCACGGAGCCGAAGCGCTAAAATGCGGGTTGCTCGAATGCGGATGGATGCGTAGCAGCATGGGTGATGGGCGTAACCTGCTGCGGTCAACACTATATCAGGGAGCTAAACCACCATGAACAAAGAGACAAAAATCGGACTGGTAACCGGCGTGACGTTGATCGTGCTTATCGGAGCAATGTTGTCAAGCTATTTAAGCGGTCCCCGTAACAGCATCGGCGATTTGGCCGTAGCCGGGCAAGGCTGGAGTTTACGCAACCAAATCAGTAACCCGGTGGGAATTGCCCAGGTACCCCTTCCGCAAACTGCCCAAGTGCAGCCAGCTCCATCGGCACCGACCGCGCCGGTGCCACCAGCAAGTGCGCCATCGTCTGTGGCAGTTTCCACACCGTATAATCAGGTGACGCAATTGCCCTATGGTGCAGCACGCGCTCCTGCGGTATCGGCTGAATCTTTAACGCCGGCCGCCGCGGTTATTACGTCGCGGGCTGAACCAGTGGTGGTAACCCAACAACCCGTTTCAATCGCGGTAACGACTGCGGGCAACGCATCGGGCAGGGCGCAGACAGCCGCCTATACGGTGCGGCCCGGCGATACGCTGGGCAAAATTGCCTGGCATTTTTATCACGATAGCGGCCCGGTGGCCGTGCGACGAATCGTCCATGCCAATGCTTCCAAATTGGGCAGCGCCCGGGCCACCATCCGTGTGGGCGAAACACTTACTATTCCTGCCGCTCAACAAGCCGGAACATCGTCCGTACAATTGCTGACTATGGCGGCTCAAAGTACGGGTAGTACTTCCGCGACCCACTACTCCCCGCCCCGGAATTCACAGGCGTCTCATCGATCCGGCGGCCATAGCTATCGCGTTGAAGGCGGCGATACGCTATGGGGAATCGCCCGGAAAACCATGGGTGCCGGAACGGATGCCAATGTTCACCGCATCATGTTACTGAACCATATTCGCAACGGCCGCAGCCTCGCTGTGGGACAGGTGCTGAAGATCCCCTCCTAATCGCCAATCGCGACGGGCCGGCGCGTATCGTACCACCCAACCACATTTCGCGATCAACTCAACGCTTCCGCATTGAGCTAACGCCCTCATTCGGGGTGCAGTGCGAAACCGTTGTGTTACTGCGGGGCACCTGCGCCCCCTTGGCCGGCTTGCATGGACTGCATTTCCATCATCATGGCAAGTGGAATCAGAGCGTGAATACGTGTGGAGAGTTGCTCCAGATTCTTCATGGGCATGCGCCATTGCCCGGTTAAGGTGTTGTGGTGTGCTGTCAGGCTCATGGACATCGGCTCGGTAGCGGGCAGTTTCATCAACGGGCTGTTCATATTGGCCATGGCTTCGAGGCGCTGCGTTATGGCTGCAATAATCGGCGAAAGATCCATATACACCACAACCGAGGAACCTGCGAGGATATGGCTCTGGGCCGCTGCAAGGGTGGAATTGGAACCCAGGGGGTCCGCGTTGGCTGCGGCGGCTTTTACTGTTTCGGCAAGGAGTTTATCGCTACCGTTAGCGCCTAAAATCACCTGCTTATTATTGCTGCCTATGAGATATGTTTGGGTTTTGACTCCCATGATTTTCTGCTGCATTTTCAAGGCGCTGCGGACAGCATCGCTCTGGGCTGTGCCGGCCGTAGGCATTACCATGGATTGTTTGACGACGGTGAATGGTATGGAAGCAATAGTAACTTTCTTTTGTGCGACAGTCATGTGGTATTTCATTTTGGTTCCCATGCTTAATTCAAAATTGGTCAGCCATCGTCCCTCACTGGCCAGCAGTTGCACCATCGACGCAGCCGAGGCTGCCGGGGTTGTGGACTTTGCCAGTTCAACGCTGGCAATAAGGGAGCCTGTGGCCCCGGCTGCTGTATTTATCAGAACGTTGGATTGCGAGAACGGCCTTAACAGAGCCGCGAGTTTTTTGATTATCCCGGAAATCCGTTGGCTGCTGCGCGCACCGGAGGAAGCCGATGTGGGAACCTGCTTGGCCCATTGATTCAACAGTTTAGCGGTCATCACGCCGTCGATATTACTGGCTGCCGCCTCGAACAACTGGGTTGAATTCGGCAGGCCGATTAAGGGCTTGGCCGCCAGTGGCCGCAGGCATTCCAGTGCTTTGGCAACCTGCGATCCCGCCTTTTCATCGGAAACCATGGAGATCGTCAGGGCACCAGTGGTAATTCGCAATCCAATTAGTGCAGTATGTGTATCGTCCGCTAAACCCATGATGACTTTGCGACCGATTATTTTAAGCGTTGAGGAGGGCACGGCTTTGCCATTGGCAGTGGTTTGATCGGCGTTGAACGAGCCGGGATTCTTCATGGCTTTTTCCATAGGTTTACGAAGCTGCGGGACGTTCAGCAGCACATATACATCGCTGCGTTCAGCCAGCGGTTGTTGCGATGGTGTGAGCAAGGGGGTGATGGGGGAGCCGACGGTTTTGCACCGCAGCAGTGCTCTCTCGTGTTGTGAAACCATAAGGCAGTGCTTGCCTGCCATGGCGTAAATATTCTGGCCGTTAGCGGTTTGGCCATGCGCCACGCCATCGGTTCCGGTGGAGAAATTCATATTAGCCAGAGCGGTCGCGGGGTCTTTGGCGGGCAGGATCATCACAGCGTGGGCCGTACCTCCCGTAGCATGGTTGGGAATAATCACGACTGCTGCGGTGCCATGGGCCGTGATTCCACGGGGTAAATTCAGAGATCTTTCAATGTGCCGCAGGGATGGCGGCAATACTGGAATCTTAAGCTTTTGGGCCAGCATTGCGACTTTTTTATCCAATGCTGCCATATCATGAATAACAATGACCGCCTGTGCGGCAGCGGGGATATTGGCCAGTATCTTCGCATCGCTTGCGGAATAGTTCGAATTTGCCCCTGCGGCCAGAAGGGGGCCGGTGCCAAGCAGAAGGCAGGCCATCGCGGCTGTTTTAAGCAGGTGTTTGTGGTTCAACATGTGAAAAATCTCCTTGAGTAAGCGGAACGCAAAATCGGACATCTGTTAAAATAGTGCGCCGACGGGATTGCCGGACAAACTTTGCTCCAACGATGCCACGGGTATATACAATTGCATATTTAACGATTTTCCGCCAGCGCCCACGCTGAACACTGCAGGCGGCGGGGGGAGGCCCAACATTAAGGCATGGGCGGGCTTCGGGGCCGGGACAGCAGTCCGCTGCTGACTCCAGCGGGCGATGGGCAGATACGCGACCATAAAGCTTCGGGGAACTACTTCCGTGATGGTTTGCGCCAGACCGGGTCGTTTCATGATGGCCATAAGATTGCTGCCCGCAGCCGCGACGGCTGATTTTAATAATTTACGCGACACATCCACCCCCACCAGCACGCGATGCGGTCCTATGTTGACGAGCTGCACAACATGCGGGGTTCGGACGTGTTTTTGCGTCGCGAGATTAATGCTGATGGCTGGATAGCCCATGATGTTGCTATGCGCGGAAGCCTTATGATCGGCTGTACCAGCGGTGCTACCGTGTTTAATTCGCGTAGCGGTGGCACGGCTAAGGCAATCCGCCAGAGCACCTATTTCAGTCTTGGGATGTGAAGTGTGCATAAGAATCATGTCGGGGCCTGCATCCCATGGATTTACCAGATCTGCATCCCTGGCCGGCGTGGCGGGTGCCGGCATAATAGCGGCTGTGCCGGTGTGATTGGCGATAGCCGTTAAAATATTCTGAATTTCTATATTGGCTTTGGAGGGCTTTTGCACTGGATCGGCCGGACCGCTGTGCACGTTGGCGGGCAGCAGCGTTCTTAACCATTTGGCCACGGCGGTTCCATTGATACTGTCGGCATACAGCGCAAAATAGCGCAGATTTGGCAGGCCGGCCAAGGCATTTGCCGCCAAGGGATTCTGGGCGGCGAAAAGGCGGCCAATGGGAGTTCGTGCATGAAAAGCAGCGGTCAGATTGATGATCACTGCCCGCCGGCCCAAGTGCAGCGTTAACACACTTCGCCTGATCGCGGTGTTCAGTTGACCGGTCAATTTATTTTCCATCTGGTGCAGAATGGCATTAAGCGCCGGACTACCAACCCACTGGTGATTCACCGGCATCGCTCCCAATAAAGCTTGCGACGGCTCGAATAGCTCTTTTTTGATGGCGCGCGTGTCGCCTTCAACGGCAATATCTGCATGGCGTACCGCTGCCATCATGTCGCCGGGCAGTGCCAGGCGGGATTTGGCTTGCATATATATTTTTAAGGTTGACCGTGATGCGGAAATAAACGTCCATGCTCCGCGCGTGGCGATAAAGGCCGGAGAGCCTTCAATTTGAGCCGGTGTGATTCCGCCGCGGGCCGGCCCGTTTTTGAGACTGGCGGTAAATTTTGCACTATTGGTCGTCTGCAGAATCACCAGGGACTTGCGCAATTCCAGGATATTGCCTTTGGCCGGTGACGGAAGCACCCATGCCATCGGCGCTGACAACTTCCAATAAGGCCCAAACACCATTTTCAAGGCGGAAAATTCATCAAATTGCGGTTGCTGGCCCGTAATGCGCCGTTCAAGTCGCCCGACGCGCTGATCCAAATGTGACACATTGGCGCAGATCACACACAAAGCGCTGGTGGCAGGAAGTTCATGAACAATAGAATCCGCATTGGCTGCGCTAGCGCGGGCGGACAGAGCCGGAAAGAGCAACGCCCCGGCAGCAGCGGCAACAGCGTGGCAGCGAAATGGCATAAAACCTCCACCAGCGCAACGAACATAACATCTCAGATCGCCCACGCTCCTGATTCAAAAATCAGGAGCGTAATTGTAACTCGGGCCTCTTCTTTTGACCAATCAACGCTAATTTATAAACCGCTACGCGCGGATGCCGGTTTGACGATTTACGCCAAAACTGCTAAATTGCCACACCTAATTAAGAACTGCCGGGCGTATGCAGTTAATGAACGAATTAAACGGAATCGAGCGATAGTATGAAAAAGAAAAAAGTCAAAAAGAAGTACGGTAAGAAAAAATTCGGCAAATGCAGCTAATTTAGCTGAAGACGGCAGCGGTACAACCTCGGCATGACTGTTTGGCCGAGGCCATCAAATGTTTATAACCATCCACCTGCCATAATCCATGCCTCCGGGTATTGGGGCGGGGATGTGCCGTGAATTCGGTGCCGATTGCGCCGAGCGGGACTGGTTTCCCTTTGCGCTATGGCTGTTTCTGCCAATGAGTTTCCCGGTGCCCATCGAGCTTATTGGCCCATCGGGCCAGTACAAACAGCAGGTCGCTTAGTCGATTAAGATAAACCAGCGGAGCTTCGCCCGTGGGTTCTTGCCGCATGAGTTCCACCAGATGACGCTCCGCCCGCCGACACACGGTTCGCGCAATATGCAGATGAGACGCCAGCGGTGAACCGCCGGGCAGAATAAATTGCTTCAAGGGGGGAAGTTCCGCGGTGGCCGCATCGATATGCCTTTCCAGGTCGGTGGCCTGTTGGGGCTGAATTCGATTTACGCGCGAACTATTGGGTGAATCCAGAGGGGTAGCCAAATCCGCGCCCAGATCAAATAATTGATGCTGCAATTGGTTCAGCAGATCGCGCAATTGTTCGTGGCGGCAAATCGCGGCTGCCATTCCCAGCCAGGAGTTTAATTCGTCCACGGTACCGTAGGTGGCCAATCGCATATTGTCTTTACTCACACGCGTGCCATCAAACAAACTGGTTTGGCCTTGATCCCCCTGGCGGGTATAAATGCGCATCGGCGGCTCCTGAAAAACCCTCCGGCACAGTCCGGAAGTTGTGCTGACAGTTTAGGAGTTGCACGCAACATGAGCAATGACGATGGCCAAACTTTTAATTTTCGGCGGCACGTTTGATCCCGTACATAACGGACATCTGCAAACGGCCCGCGCAGCGCTTACCGCACTGAACGCCCAACGCATCGTGTTTGTGCCGGCCAATATCTCCCCACATAAATTAGAAAGGCATAATTCCGCTCTACCCCAACACCGCTTGGCCATGCTGCGTTTAGCCATTGCGGACGATCCTGGCATGGAAGTGTCGGCGGTCGAGCTTCTGCGTCCGGCACCAAGCTACACTATTGATACCCTGGCAATTCTTCGCCGCGATCGGCCCGGCGATACCTTGATTCTGCTGGTTGGTGCGGATCAATTACCGGCATTACACACCTGGAAAGAAATCGATGCGATCCTGGCCTCCACGCCCATCGCGATTTTGCCACGATCGGGTTTTAACGTGCCGGACCTGCCGCCGGGAAATATCACCGCTGATCTATGGAAGAAAGTGATCGGCGGAATTCTCCAGATTCCGGAATACAGCATTTCCGCCACCGCCATTCGCCGGGCCGTTGCGCATGGCCAAGTGCTATCAGAGCAACTTCCCCAAGCGGTTATCGCGTATATCCATAAGCATGGCCTGTATCAGCAATAGATCGCTTGCTTAAGCCGAGCGATGCGCGGAAAATGGGGACATGGAAAACCACAGTGATATTGCCATTATCGGTTGCGGCCCGGCTGGGGCGGTGGCCGGAGCATTGCTGGCGGTTCGAGGATATTCAGTTATTATTTTTGATCGCGATTCTCATCCGCGACATCATATTGGGGAATCGCTGCTGCCGGCCAGCATGAGCATTTTGCAAAGTATCGGCATGGACAGCCACTACATGCAGGCCCACCATCAGGGGAAATACGGCGCGAGATTTTTTGATCCCGTGGCCAATCGCCTGGAAGTATTCGGATTCGCCTTACCGGGTCAGGGCGTAGAACCACCGACATTTAATGTGATGCGGGAAACGTTTGATCTGCAGTTGCGTGATGTGGCACAACAGCGCGGGTGCGTAATTCATGAAAATACGGCCATTACAGATGTGGAAGAAGAACAATCGCCGGTAAAGCTCCACAGTGAATCAGGTCAAACGTATTGCTGCAATTTTCTCATAGACGCCACAGGTGCAGCAGCCGTTCTGGCGAAAAAGCTCCGCTGCCGGGAAGTGCTTCCGGACTTTGGCCGGCTCGCCATTTACAATTACTTTACCAATATTCCCACAACGGAATCGGCTGATCCGTTTGAACGACAATATTTAACCATGCACCTCATTGCCAACGGATGGATCTGGTTTATTCCGCTGCGGGACGGCAGCACGAGTGTCGGCGTGGTATTAAAACGTGAAGCCATTGAAAAGAATGTTGATTTGCCCGGGCAGTTCTGGGCGGCGGTAAAGCAATCTCCGACATTGTATGATCGCCTTTCGCGCTCTACTCCGCTGGCGGCGTACCGGGCGGCCAGTGATTACAGTTATCAATGTGATCAAAAAGTCGGGCTTCACCATCTGCTGATTGGTGATGCGGCGGGTTTTCTTGATCCGATATTTTCCAGCGGGGTGCATCTGGCCATTACCTCGGCAGCGCGAGCCGCCGATGGAATTGACGCGCTGTTGCGTCGGGGGGAACCCGCGGCGTTGCGGCAGTATCAGGCGGATATGGATGCGGGGCTGCGTGTGTTTCGGGCGTTTGTGGAGCGGTTTTATCAGCGTGATCTCGTGCGGAACCTCTTTTTTTCCGCGGATAAAAATCCGGTCATGCGGACCGCCATTATTAATATTCTGGCGGGACATGTCTGGGATTTGTCCAATCCGCTGATTGCGATGCTGCAGGCCAATAAGCCGGCCGAAATACGCCGTGTGGGCGTTGCTTCAGCGCAGCTTGAAGGGCAGCAGGCCGGCCCTGCGGCCTCATACAGAGAGGCGAATGTTACAACTTTATAAAATATCCTGTTCCGGAAATTGATGACTTTAGTGGCACATGTTCAACCTATCGCAGTCACCGGCGTCGGCATGATTACCGCGCAGGGAAATAGTACGGCTGAATCCTGGCAGGGAATTCTATCGGGTGCCGACAGGCTTAAGCCATGGGACGGAAGGCTGCCCGCGGCATTGCAGCACATAAAAGTTGCCGCCTGCGCCCCGCTGACCCGGCCTGTGGATTTACCGCCGCGCTTATGGAATAAGCTTTCGCGCACGCAACAACTTGCGTGTATCAGCACGGATGAGGCGTTGCAAAGCGCTGGATTACCGCAACGCCAAATCTCCACTGATCCACCCATTGGATGTTTTATCGCCACGACCGTTTGTGGAATGGATTTATCCGAACGGTACTATCAGCAATATCGCCTCAACGCCGATGCTGCGGATGTCAATCTCATGCGCCGCATGCAGCCCTATGAAGTGCTTTCCCTGTTATCCCGTCGGCATCGTTTTGCGGGGCCGGGATATATGAATCTGACAACTTGCGTAGGTTCCGCCATGGCCATTGGGGCGGCATGTGATGCCCTTCATGCCGGCCGTTGCGAATTAGCGGTTGCCGGAGGAACCGAGGCTCTGTGCCAACTGTTGATATCCGGATTTAATTCCCTGCGACTGGTGTCGCCCGATGGCTGTCGCCCTTTTGACCGGAATCGGCCCGGCATTACCGTCGGTGAAGGCTCAGCCATGCTGCTGCTGGAGTCCGAGGCCAGTGCCCAGCGCCGAGGCGTCGAGCCGATGGGTTATATCAGAGGCTTTTCCGCCACCTGCGATGCCTATCACATTACCAAGCCCGAACCCAATGGAGCCGCCGCCGCGCAGGCCATCCGGCAGGCCCTGCGGGAAGCGGGCTTAACCAGGTCCAGTATTGATTACATTAACGCCCATGGCACCGGCACACACGACAACGACATCACGGAAGCTGCGGCTCTCAGCCAGGTATTTGAGTCCAACTCAAGTATCCCGCCCGTAAGTTCAACCAAGCGGCTGACCGGTCACACGTTTGGCGCTGCGGGGGCCATAGAAGCCGCGATTTGTCTCCTGGCTCTGCGGCATGGCGTGTTGCCGCCCAATGCGGGTTCCAGGGATCCTGATCCGCAATGTTCGTTGCCATTGGTGCTTTCCGCGACAGCCAAACCCCTCGCCGTAGCGTTATCCTGCAATCTTGCGTTTGGGGGAAATAACACGGCTCTGGTATTTTCACGCGATTTGCCCACCGTTACGGAGGCAACCGCATGACTGAATCAAAATTAGCGGTGTGTAGTTGGGGAATTTACACCGATCAGTTTGCCAATGCTGCGGACCTGACCGCAACCGTGCAAGCCCAATCCGATGCTCCCGTCCGCTCGAATTCAGCGGACACTGACCATGCGGTAACGACTGATCCGGACCTGGACTCGGCCTTGCAGGGCTTGGATAGTATCAGTCAATACGCTTTTCGCGCGTTGCATGACGCTCTGCCGGATCGTGACACTGCCATGCTGAAGCGTGCAGGCTTGCTGCTTTTATCCACCTGGGGACCCATGGACAACACGGTGAGTTTTTTGGACAGCATGTTGGAAGCACAGGGGCGATACGCCTCGCCACGGCATTTTACGCGCTCCGTCTATTCCACAGTTGCGTCCCATGCCGCGATTTATTTTGGCATTCATGGCCCCTGCGAAACCTTGACGCATGGCCAGTGGCCGGTCTGCGCGTTATTGGATCGGGCTGCGGATTTACTGGCATCGCATCGGGTGGATCATGTCATTGCCTGTTGGGCGGATCAGGCATCCAAAATTGCGAAAGACCTGTGCAGGCGCGGCGTCACGGCACTGCACCGCCATGAATTTTCCCGATTTACTTCCGATGAAACAGGTTACGGATCTGTGGCCGTTGTGTTAAAGCGGCCCGAAGAGGCGACAGCGTCCCAGGTAATCCTGGAAATCCCGAATACGAACACCGCCGACCCCTGCAGCGACGCATCATTGGATATTCATAGCTTTCCCACCGACCGTGCCGTCCGCCTGGCCGGAAGCATCGCCACCGCCAAGCTTGGATCCGGAAAATCGCCAATCTGTTTTACCGAAACCGACCCGCGCGGCCAGTCGCGCATTGTGCGCCTGACGCCCAAGTCGCGACATGCTCAATAGCTCAATGCGGCAGCGTTGATTTGTCCGCGACGAGAAAAAGGTGTCAGGTACCTTTTTCTAAAAAAAGGTACCTGACACCTTTGTTTCGACGAATTTGCGTAACTGTTTACCGCTCGGCGGTAAATATTCGCAATAATGGCGCTGGCGCATTTGTCCTTGCGCTGGTATGCTCGCGGTCGCTATGGATGGCGAAGTAAAAATACATCGTAACAAGCTGATTGCAAA
>JAKBCC010000087.1 GCA_021808105.1 Planctomycetota bacterium | reverse complement strand
CCTCCAATCGGCCATCTGCGGTGTTATCGCTTCTCGCCATATTTACACCTCAATATTACTCGTCGCTCTGCCTTGCATCTGACCGATTGGATGCCGAACGCGGCTCTCGCTAACCTCCCAAGCAGGCTCCAAGATCCCAAGTGTTGGAGAACACCGAACCATTTTCATCCGTGTATGTTACCACATCATTGGCCAAATCATAAACAAATTCCCGGCTTGATCCATCCTGATAGGTTTCACTGATCTTGCGATCCAGTGTATCAAACGCCCAGATGGTCACGCCCCCGGGGCCTGTTGTCCAACACGTTCCGTCGACATCGCCTGTCTCCTTTTGCTTGCGACGCCAACAGATCCTCATATCCCCATTCACATTGGACGACGGGGTTCATAGGACGGACACGAAGTACACAAGTGGCAGGATAATGATGAGGGTTGCAGCCCACCGCCGCCAATATCCAAGCCTCCGGAGCTCTCCTTGTCGTCTACCTCTGCGAATCAGAGGACAGAACCGCATCAGCAAGAGAATCGCGATGACGGTCGAGATTGCCCAGCCAACGGTGGTCATCGTATATCTCTCCGAGTATCGCGTGCCGTCGTGCGCAACGTACATCACAGATCCCTTTTGTCAGCTTTGCGTGCAGGTCCATCCCACCTGGAAAGACCGGCCGCTGCCCGCTCAATCCTGCCCCTGCAAGTACCCCCAGTGCCAAGGTAGCGGTTTCCCCGGCCGCGCCTTGCAGGGCTTGCAACCTTCAAATTCCTTAGGCGCTGAACGCCCGCCGGATTCCCACGAGCCCCGGCCTGATACCAATGCAGTTTCTGCAGGACGGGGCTGGGTGGTATACCCGGCACGATACCCGCTACGTTCGCGTTTCGCCTCCCTTTTCGATGCACTAATTACACTTTAATTCCTAAGCTCCGCAAACGGTTGCGCTGGCGGATCGTGAGTGGTTTCCCAAAATCAGATCGCATCCTGCAATACCCGAGCAAGCACTGATCGTCGGCAGCCACGCGCAGCAATGCGAAGGCGGCTACAGAAAGTGCACCCGATTCCCTGCTTCCGATCTCATAACCATCTGCGACCTTTGCCAATATACTGAGGCTCCTTTGTATTTTTCGTCGCGCTTGCCCAAGTCGTTGCGCTCCGCCGTTACCACGCGCACCTGTTGCCTTCGGCTGGCCGTAGGAGAATACGGCTTTCTTCTCCAGCCGACCCCGCCTCCGGGCACCCCCGCTAGTTTCGAGCATTCGATAATCCGCATCCCGAACAATGGCATTTATCGCTATTGCACCGCTCACTAGGGCGGTATATGCCCTGCTGCGGGCGGAGTATCTGCTGGCAATCCCTTCAAGAATTTCCAGAGTCGGCCCCTGCTTTTCGAAAAATGGGTGCTCCGTCGCCACAATAATCCTCGTGAATGTGGAGGCGTATTCCTCCGAATGTTAATCAAACAGACCCCGTCTAATGTGAAAATACAGGCTCACGAGGCCGACCGGCATCTTCACTTCAAAATAGTGCTATTCCTATTATAACATCGATCACGACATCACCTACGGTAAGGTCTTCGGCGGCAGCCCCGGCCCCTTCCGCGATATCGATGGCAGGCCCAGGCCACGGGCAATCAGCGGGCTCAAGGCTTTTAAGGCATTCGAGATACGCCTTATTACAGCCCTTCTCACACTCAATGTAATAGCCCTTATTACGGCGGAACGGCCATGGTGGGGGCCTATTCCAGCAATCGCTCACACAGTTGTTTAATTCGGAATCACAATCTGCTTCAGTGAGCATCCCCGACGGATCCACTGCAACCGCCGCCCGACCACCGACATACTCATACAAATTCACGCCGCCGGCGTAGCCGATCGGATCGCGTTGCAGCACCCGAGTCGCCACTCCTGTGGCCTGTCGGGATTTCGGCTCCTGCCTCAACACCGTGCCAGGAATCGGGTTGTAGCTGCGGTTGCGGACGTAATACAATTCCGCTTCCGGATCGTTTAGACCCGTCCCGATATCCGTTGAAACACGTTTGTTATCGGGATAGCCGCAATAAATAATGTCATTGGCACCGGCGCTGCGCTCGAATATCAATGAGCACGGATCAATGAACAAGCCATCGGAACTTCCAAATTTTTGATCCGTGGTCATTGGTCCATGATCACTGAAAACCTCCACAAATTCCCCGCCCCGCTGTAACCCGTAACCTGCGTCCGGCATCTCGCATTTAGCCGCGCATCGCTTCCAAAGCCTTCTAACTCCTAACTCCCAACTCCTGAATACTCGTCCCGCCCCTGCCCCCTGTAACCTCGGCGGCTTGCCGTTGTGGTGAAATTGTTCCTTCAGTGCAACCATTACCCGCCTGCAAAAAGGCCGAAGTTGTTTTGACGCTTAAATCATACCCCGCCAGCCCTGTACCGCCAAACGTACCGAAACAAAATGAACGCGGTATACGCACTCTCCCCAGCCATACCCCAACCCGAAAAACCCGCAAACCCAGAATCCCTCTCCAAAAAAAATTCCACCCCATCGCCAATACTGAATATACTGCCCAATACTGAATGTACCAATCAATACTGATCAATACTGAAATTACTGCCCAATACTCATTATTCACTCAGCGAAGCGCCGTCACCGTTAATCTGTGTCCATCGGTATAATCTGTGGAACATGCGTGTCCCGCTATAACCTGTAACCTGTAACCTGTAACCTGGAATTTCCAATGGTTGTTAGCCGACCCAATGTCCGGCTTGCTCAAGCGCGAGCATCTGCCTTTTTGCGGCGATTTTTCCGTAGCCGGAAAAGCCGGTCAGGGTGCCGTTGGAACCGATCACGCGGTGGCAGGGAATGAGCACCGGCCAGGGGTTGCGGGCCAAAGCTCCGCCGACGGCACGTGCAGCGCCGGGGCGCTTAATTTTTCCGGCCAGAGCGCCATAGCTGATCGTGGTGCCGCGCTTAATCTGAAATGTTGCCTCCAGCACGCGGCGTGAAAAAGCGGTCTGTCCCTGCCAGAAGAGAAATTGTTTCAGCCATGGCCAATCCAATTGTGTGCTCACGGAATTACTTGCATCGCCGGAATAATACGCTTGAAGAAATTCCTGTGCGCGGCGAATCCAGGGTGGGATGTCTCCGGTACATACTTCAGCAGTTGGATATTCTTTCTGGAGTGTTTTAAGCAAAATGGCGGAATTGGGACACGCCGGATACACGCGCAACAACTGCGGCGAGGCTTGCCCATTTTCCTGCCACAGCAATCCACAGGTGCCTGCAGGCGTTGAGACAACGGCGTAATAGCAACTACCAAAGCTGATGTGATTGGACATATTTTTACTCCGCATTAGATTACGCTTATACGTTTATACCGCAGCCTACGCTGCGGAGGCAAACTAACAGGAGCGCAGCTGATGACTATAACGCGAAATACCGGCGTCGGTGATGGTGACATAACCGCCTCCCCGGTCCCGACGCCGGAGGCACCGGAGCTGTCACGGCGCGGCTTTCTGGGAACGGCTTTGGCGGGAGGCCTGTTTGCCGCAATCGCCCCATCGGCCGCACAGTTCGCCGCTGCCGGCGCATTGCCCGACGAGCGGTCGGAACGGCCAGACCAACCGGCCTATTCTCTGGCGGACGTACCGCGGGAGGCTGCCAACCGCAACATCGCGACGCTGGAAGCGTATGAGCGGGCGGTGAATTTGTGGGCGGTTACCGATGGCAAGACGCGCAACAGCCACATCGTTCCGCACTGGCTGCCGGATGGCCAACGGTTCTGGTATGTGGCCACGCGCGCGGGGGGAAGGAAAGAGTACCTGCTGGTGGATATGCCTGCGGGGACGCGCATGGAGGCGTTTAATCATTTTCGCCTCGCGGATAGTCTGGGGCGATTAGAGAACGCAAAAATAAATGCCCATGATCTGAACATTACTATCACAGCTATCACCGACACCGTGATCGCGTTTAATATGGGTAAACGCGGCTATGACTGTCAGTTGACCGATTACACGGTTACACCACATGCACTGTGGAAAGCTCCCGTGATTCCTCCGGCATTTGCCGCAAGTGAGCCAAATCGGTGGTCGGCGGAATCCGCACGGTCACCGGACGGTCGCTGGGCTGTTCGTATCCGCAATTACAATGTGTTTCTGAAATCGGCACACGGCCAACACGAACAGCAATTAACATACGACGGCAGCGCCGATAATTATTTTGAGCCGCGTGTGTTCTGGGCTTCCGATTCTCGCAAATTTCTGGTTCTGCGGACTATTCCCGGATTTGATCGGCAAGTTCGGGAACTCAATTATGCGGTGCCCGAAAATGAAGCGAAGCTGGTGTCTTTTTTTTACCAGAAACCGGGAGACAAAGTAGCCATTACCCGTCCCCATCTTTTTGATGCACCGCATGCAAAAGAAATTCCAATCAGCACGGATTTAGCACCCAATCCATGGAGTATTACGGAGATACGGTGGAATCGAGACTCCCGCTCATTTACGTATTTATACAATCAACGCGATCATCAGGTTATGCGCCTTATCAGCGTGGATGCTCTTACCGGGGCGTCTCGAACGCTGGTACAGGAAATATGCCACGATGACCGGTCGCCAAAGTTTTTTGATTACTCCGGCAAACAGTTCACCTTTTATCTGCCGGAAACAGATGAAATGATCTGGATGTCGGAACGCGACGGATGGAATCATTTATATTTAATTGATGTACACAGCGGCACCGTGCGCCACCGCATAACTTCAGGCCCATGGGTTGTACGGCACGTGGAGCACGTGGACCCGGTAAAGCGGCAGGTATGGTTTCAGGCCGGAGGAATATTTCCGGATCAGGACCCGTATTTTGTACATTATTGCCGGGTTAATTTCGACGGATCGGCCATGACGCATCTCACAACCGCCAATGGTATGCACACCGTCCAATTTTCGCCCGGCCACCGCTTCTGTGTTGATACGTGGTCGCGGGTAAATGCGGCACCGGTGATAGAATTACGTAGCGCGGAAACCGGAGCAATGTTGCGCGAGCTGGAGCGCGCGGATATATCGGAATTGCATAAGACGGGCCTGCCCTTGCCCCAGCCCTTTGTGGCCAAAGGCCGCGACGGCACGACGGATATTTACGGTGTCATCTACCGCCCCACGCACTTTGACCCCCGCAGGCAATATCCGGTGATCGAACATATTTACGCCGGGCCACAAAGTGCTTTTGTACCCAAAGCCTTTAAGCCGTTCCATTGGCCGCAGACGATGGCGGAAATCGGCTTTATCGTGGTGCAGATTGACGGGATGGGAACATCCCATCGGTCCAAGCGCTTTCATGACGTGTGCTGGAAAAATCTGGGAGATTCCGGATTTCCGGATCGAGTTCCATGGATCAAGGCCGCCCAGAAAAGCGTATGTCCGCAAATGGATCTCTCACGCGTGGGAATTTACGGCACCTCCGCGGGTGGACAAAGTGCCTTGCGGGCATTACTGGCATTCGGTGATTTTTATAAAGTCGCATCGGCCAATAGCGGCTGTCATGATAACCGTGTGGATAAAATCTGGTGGAACGAACAATGGATGAGCTGGCCCATCGGCCCCTGGTATGCCCAGCAGTCCAATGTCACCAATGCTCACAAGCTCACCGGAAAATTGCAGCTCATCGCGGGCGGGATGGATCATAACGTAGACCCGTGCTGCACGATGCAGGTGATTAATGCGCTGCAAAAGGCCAATAAGGATTTTGAATTTCTGTTTGTGCCGCCCGGGCATCATGGTGCGGCGGGTTATCATTGGCAGTACACATGGCGTCAGGTGCGGGATTTTATGGTACGTCATCTCTGGGGAATTCAGCCGCGCCAGGGGAAAATACTGCCGCTGGCCGAGGCCCCGATGACGCCGGATGAGCTGGAATTCACCGCTCATGAAGCGTAATTCCAGCATTTTACTGTAGAGACGTTTTTGTTCGCGGGTATGGTCGCGGGAACCGACGGATAGTTAAGATACCGCCCCACCGTGCGCTTCTTCGGGGGTGGCTTCTATTTTCTCCTTGCGGCTGGCGATAAAGGTATAGGCCACGGGAATAACATACAGCGAAAACAGGCACCCGATCGACAGTCCGGCCGCGATCATCAAGCCCATGTCAAATCGGCTGACGGCTCCGGCCCCCGACGCCACTAACAGAGGCACCACACCGAGCACCATGGCTCCGGTGGTCATGAGGATGGGTCGCAATCGCACGGCTGAAGCGTGAATGACGGCATCATAGATGGACATGCCCTCATTTTCCTGAAGCTTGTTGGCGAATTCCACAATTAAAATGCCCTGCTTGGTAATCAATCCAATAAGCGTAATCAGTCCGACTTCTGTATAGATATTTAATTTCGCTACGCCGAGAAACATGAATAGCGCGGCACCAAATATCGACATGGGAACCGTGAACAGCACAATCAAGGGATCGCGGAAACTTTCAAATTGCGCTGCCATGAGCAGGAAAATAAGAATAATCGCAAGAATAAATGTGATGTAGATTGCATTGCCCTGCTGCTCAAATTGCCGGGACTCACCGCCATAATGCACGGCATAGCCCGTGGGAAATAACGATTGAACTGTCGTATGCAAATAGGACAAAGCGCTGCCCATGCTGGTACCCGGTGCCGGCAGCGCGGAGATGGTTACAGAATTAAGTTGTTGGAACTGAGGCAGAAACTCCGGCTCAACACGATGATGTATTGTCACCACCGTGGAAAGCGGAACCATTTGGCCGCCGGCGGTTTTGATATAAATGCGTTTAAGCATGGAGGCTGTAGCCCGCAAGTTATCCTCAAGCTGGGGAATGACCTTATAGGTGTGTCCCTGCAAATCAAAACGGTTGACATAATTTCCACCCAGCAGCGGCTGGAGGTCGGCGGCAAGATCACTGTTATTAAGCCCCAGAGCGGCCACAAGGCTGTGGTTGATGATTAATTGAACCTGGGGCGCGTCATATCTTAAATCCTTGGTAACAAACAGGAATTTTCCGCTTTTTTCGGCCGTTGCAATGATTTTCCCCGCTGCGTGATCCAGGCTCTCATATCCTTTGGTGGAAGTAATAACAAATTGAACCGGCAGGCCCAGCGGTGCGCCCGGAATGGAAGGTAAGGCGAAATCGGTGGTTTGCAAACCGGCAACTTGCGAGAGCTTCTGCTGCAAGGGCTGCGTGAGCTGCATTTGCGTGACCGTCCGCTGCGACCACGGTTTGAGCAGCATACCGCCGATTAAGCCGTTGTAGCCCGGGGTTAAGGGTGAAAAGCCATTAATCTGGAACACTTGCTGCGTTTCCGGAAAGCTCTGGCAGATTTTTCGAATCTGCGTGGCATAGGCGCTCATGTAATGCAGCGTTGCGGTTGGCGGGCCTACTCCTGAGAAAAACAGAATTCCCTGGTCCTCGGTGGGAGCTAACTCGCTTTGGGTTTGCATGAGCATAAACGGAATGCTTACAAACAGCACCAGCGCCATAATTAATAGCAGCCAGCGAAAAGCCAGAATAGCCCGCAAGGAGCCTTCATACCCCCGGCGCAATGCCATGAACACAGTGTCCAGGAAATGAACCAGCCCATGTTCCGCGGTTGGTTTAAGTGCCCTGCTGCTAAGCATGGGAGAAAGTGTTAAGGCGACAATCATCGACATAAACACTGTGAAAACCAGAGTAAAGGCAAATTCCGTAAACAGGCTTCCGGTCAAGCCGCCCATAAAGCCAATGGGTGCGAAAACCGCAGCCAGGCTTGTGGACATAATAAGAATCGGGCCGGCAAGTTCACGTGCGCCCAGCATGGCAGCGCGCATCGGTGGTAACCCTTCATCCACATGGCGATGGATATTTTCCACGATAATAATCGCGTCATCCACCACCAGACCGATTGCCAGAATAATCGCAAGCAGGGTCAGTAAATTGATGGTAAAGCCGAAGGCGATCATCAGGATTCCGGCACCGATAATGGATAACGGAATGGCCACAACCGGAATCAACAGAGACCGGACAGATCCCAGGAAAAGAAAAATAACCAGTACCACAATGCCCAGGGTAATCAGCAGTGTATGTTCAACTTCCGAAATGGCCGCTTTAATATAAACGGTGCCATCATAAGGAACAGCGGCATGAAGCCCTGCGGGAAGATTGGCTTCAATCTGCCGCAAGGCGGCGTGCACTTCGTGGCCGAGCGTAAGGCTGTTGGCGGACGGGGATGGAAACACGCCGATAAACGTCGCCGGGACCCCGCTCATGAAAACGCTTTGATTATAATTCTGCGCCCCAAGCTGCACATCGGCCACATCTTTAAGACGAATGGGAACCGCGTTGACATACTTAACCACGAGGTTCCGAAACTGAGAAAGATTGCTGATGGAAGTATTGGCGGTAATAACCTGGGCAATATTTTTCCCACGAATTCGGCCAATCGCGGAAACAAAGTTATTGCTGGTCAATGCCGATGAAATATCCGCTGGTGTCAATCCGAGGGCCGCGAGTTTGGCGGGCTTGAGCCACACGCGTAACGCGAAACTGTTGCCGCTGGAGCCGGTGCCGGCCGGTAAAATCTGTGCCTGACTGACCCCCGGAAGCGATTGAATTTTCGGTTGAACCACGCGCAGCAGATAATCATCAATCTGCTGCTGGCTCATGGTTTTACTGGCAAATGCCAGATACATTAAGGCGCGAGCATCTCCGACTTCTTCATTGATGACCGGGGCCTGACTGGCGGGCGGTAACTGACTGGTCACCTGTTGCACTTTGGACAGAATTTGTGCCACGGCCGCATTGGGATCGGAATTTAAGACCATGTTACAGGTAATCGTCGAGGTACTTTCCGAACTCGATGTCGTCATGTAATCAATGTTCGGAGCCTGCGCAACCGCCTGTTCCAGACGCGAGGTAATATACGCCTGAACTTGTGACGGGTCAGCTCCCGGATAGGAAGTACTGACTGTGACAATGGTGCTGGTAACGGTCGGGTATTCCTGCGTGGTCATGCTCATCCAGGCGCGCAACCCCAGTACCAGAATGATGAGATTAATAGCGCTGGCCAGAACCCAACGCTTGATAAATAGATCCGTGAACTTCATTTAAATTCAAACCTTGCCTTATGGTTTTATTGTGTTATTTATCACGACTACCGCACCGGGCCGCAGTTTAAGCTGACCGGCGGTCACAACCACTTCTCCGGCCTTTAGCCCGGAAGTGACGACAACGTCGTTGCCAATAGGATTGCCGGTCTTCACCAGCACCGACGCGACGGTCAATGTCGTTTTACCGGCTTTGACGGTTTTCTTAATGACGTATACATAGTCACCGAAGGTGTTATAGGTAATGGCATCGGCATTGACCACCAGCGACTTCGTTTTCACGCCGGTAAGCAATTTTACGCGACCAAACAAACCGGGTTTCAGCAGCAGTCGCTTATTAGCCAAGACGGCCTGCATCTGAATGTTGCGCGAAGCGATATCCACTTGTGACGATAGCGCTTCAACTTTGCCGGTAAATACCTGGTTGCTGTAAGCATCAACCTTAAGCTTCACAGTCTGTCCGCTGTGCACTTCAGCCAGGTCGTTCTGCGGAACTGAGAAATCCAGATACAACGGATTCCATGTATTAAGCGTCACGATTGGCGAGCCTGGAGAGACATATTGGCCCAAGCTCACTTGGCGTAAGCCCAGATAACCGGTAAATGGAGCTGTAATGGCCAACTTACTAAGCGTCGCACGATCCCCCGCTTCCAGAGCCTTGGCTTGTAAAAGTGCGGCCTGATTGGCGTCCAGTGTCGCCTGTGCCGCAGCACGGTGTTTGATGAGACTCTCGGTCCGGAGCAGATTGGTATTGGCCAGTGACTCGGCAGCCAAGTCGGCTTTCAGTTGCGCCAACTGCGTGGTGTTATCGAGTTGAACAAGCTTTTGGCCGGAGCGGATCTTTTGACCGGAATGAAAATAGATGGCCGTGACATTTCCGGATATTTGCGCTGAGATTTGTACGCCTTGAACAGCAGTAAGGCTGCCTACCACATGGATGGCCTGCGGCACGATCAGCGACCTCACAACTCCGGTTGAGACCGTTACGGGCGGGATAGGCATGTGGGCAATGGCGTAGGCGATTTTCCGGTTCACCATCCGTTTGAATTCAAACAAACCGATGATTACCGCCAGAAAAATAGCCAGCACAATCACAGAAATAATAATACGTTTTGCCATAATCGTTGCGGACCTCCGCTTTACTTTTTAACCGTCGGCTGCGTTGCGGCAGGCCGGGTCATAGGGGTTTTGGAAACTTCAACCACCGAATGCCTGTGAACTGTTCTGTATTGTTTCGGCCACCAGCCGCCGCCCATCGCCACGAACAAAGCGGCGGTATCCGCATAGCGTTGCGATTGTGCGGTCACCACCGCCAGGCTGGACTGCTGATACTGCACCTGGGCCGTTAAAAATGTCGTGTAATCCACCGAACCGGCCTTATATTCCCAACGGGCCAGTTGGTAAGCGCGACGGGCCGCGACATACGCCTGCTGCTCATAGCGCAACGTCTGGGCGTCGTGCTGGACAGCGCGCAGGGCATCCGCCACCTGCGAGAAATCATTAATAATGGTGTACCGATAATCCGCGATTACAGCCTGAAGTGCGGCCTCCGCAGCGCGCTTATTGGCCCGCAAGGTGCCGCCGTCAAAAATGGTCTGGGTCAAACCGCCGGCCACGGACCATATCAGGCTGGAGGCGTCAAAGAAATTGGCGATTCTCCCATTTTCAAATCCAATATCTCCGGTAATCTGGATCAACGGATACATTTTTGCCACCGCTTCGCCTACCTGCGCATCACCGGCCCTCAACTGGGCCTCGGCGGATAAAATATCCGGCCGCTGATGCACCAGGGCGGAAGGCATTGATACGGGCAGCGAAGCCGGCAGATTCAACAGATTCAAATTTAAACTGGGAATGCGCGCCTGCGAAGGAATCCGTCCCAGCAAGACGGCCAGTGCGTGGCGCGCCGCTGAAAGCGATTGTTCCAAAGGAGGTAGCGTCGCCTGAGTGGCCGCCACCTGGCTTTCCTGATTGACTACATCCAGATAGGTTACAGCCCCCAAGTGGTACTGCTGTCGGACAATTTTTAGAATATAAGCTTCATTGCGCACCAGCGATTCCGTGGTTTTCACGCGCGCTTCCAACGAAGCAACTTGAATGGCCGTGGTAACCGTGTTGCCTTCCAACGTCAGATACGCCTCCTGCAAGGCATACCGTTGCTGATCTTCCTGCGCCTTGTAGGAGTGCATGACAATGCGGTTAAGGCCGAATATGTCCGGATCGTAACTGACCTGCAGTTCGCCGGTATACAAAGAATAAATGCGCGTCGGTCCGCCAAAGCCGGCACCACTTTGCCGCTGCCGTTGCCCCGTCGTAGACAGGCCCAACTGTGGATAAAAAAGCCCTTCAACGGATTTCAGATTCTCATGGGCTTCCTGCAATGTAGCCGCCGCCGCAGTCAAAGTCGGACTATTGATAATGGCCCGATGCACGAGCCTATCGATAGCGCGGGAATTATAGAGTTTCCACCACCGGGACTCCACTTTCGCACCGTACGCGAAAGCCTGGGCCTGACCGGCAGCTCCGACGCCTGAAATGGCCGCAATTTTTGTCGGCGAAGAGCCGGCGGTATAGGACTTTACCAGAGGTGCGGGCGGCACCTTCAGAGGTGGCTCAAATGAGCAACCCGCAGGAACCGCCACGCCCAAGGCAATCAGTGCGAGTCGCCAAGAACTCAATCTACCGATGCGACGCGACGTTAAAAGTTTAAATCGGGCGGGAAACAGCTTCATCCCCTTAGCGAAACACCCTGACCAACATCCCCATCTCCGGTACTTCCCGGAGAAGCAATTGCCTGAAGTATAAGCACGCGAATGAAGAAGGTCAAATTGTCATTTGAAATAACTATTTCGCAGCTTCTTTTTCCGGTTCCACAACGCCAACACAGACAATAAATCTCATCACGGATGGAGCCGTTTTCCGCCTGTTTTTACATATTATGGCGGTTGTCGGGCATGGGACCGGGATTTTTTTATAGGGCGATCATTCAGATTGCCACCCATATTGCCGATAATGGTAGTGGTGACGGCATTTTTTCGCTGCTGTTGCCGATTCGCTGTTGACAGCGAACAATCCGTCGATGGCCTCGCCGGGTTGGGGTTACTCTTGCCTGTAAATCGGGCGACGTTCGGAATTATCTGTTGGATTCGGATACCGAAGGGAATGAGGTTCAATACGGCATGAGCGATCCACTAACAGCCTTTATGAAACGGCTGAAACACCCAACGAAATTCGCCATTGTGGGCTTTGCGCTTTTGCTGGCGGTTGCGATTCCCCTTTATCAATTGTATGAATCACAGATCAGTCAAATACGTACCGCGCACGCGGAACTCGTGTGGGCACGCTACAGCCAATCGATTGCCCAGTTAATGGCGCTGATTCAATCTCATGAACAGGCCGTTGTCTCTGCGGATCGGCACGAATTTATACCCTCTGGAAAAAATGCAACCACCCGCGATGAAATTGATTATCTGATAGCGAGTATGGGGCGGGAAAACCGGAACTTAGCAGGCACCTTGCATGTCAGCGGGTTATGGAATTCCATCATTAAGAATTGGGACAGCCTCAAAACCGCCGATCGCTCGCTGCCGCCGCGGCTTTTAGTACCGCAATACACGCGTGAATTATCGCATATCTGGAATATCGCGTTGATTGCCTCTGATTATGCCCAACTGCGGCATGATCACGATCCGCGCACTCTAGGCGTAATAGAAGTTGTCCGCACGCAGATTCCTGACGCGCTGGCTGATCTTGGAAAACTCCGCATTGCCTTACTTGAAAATCCGCAAACCCCCGCCCAGGCGTTCGCGCAAAGTAACGACGTCCGCCTTCTAATTGCCCGTCTTGGCTGGGGACAAATCAGATCCATTCGGCATTCCCTGCGCTTGCCGATGCAAACCCGTCCCGATTTCCTGACCCTTATGGACTCCCGTATATCCCAGCTCCCGAATCTTAGCCAAAATCTTATGAGCCTTTCGGAAAAGCCCGGCAACCTTGACCTGGATACGCGGACTCGTTTGCTTTTTATTACTGACAAAATTGCAGAAAATATTTCCGGCGCGTCAACGCTGGCCATGCACTGGCTGCAAACCATGTTCTCCGCCCGACTTTCCAACTTAAGATTCTGGCTGGCGGTCAGCCTGAGTATAACGGTGGCGGTTGCCGCAATCATGGCGTTTTTATTTTTCTCCATGTATCGCTCATTAATCGGCGCAATCCTCGAACGCAGTACCGCAGAGGGGCGGGTTCGCCAGATACGTGATTTATATGATGCGCTTAGCCAGACCAACCGACTCGTTGCCCATCATTGCCGACAGGAAGAACTGTTTTCAGAGGTTTGCCAGATTGTGGTGCGACTGGGGCATTTCGATCTCGCGGCAATCGTCACAATTGATTCCGCCACCAACCATCTGATACCCGCTGCCAGCGCCGGACCCGCAGTGAACACCTATTTAAAGCGCATCATTAGCACCGATGACAATTCATTGCCTGCCGGCTGCCAGCCTCTTGATAATTGCATAACAACGCGTAAGCCGGTGATCATCAATCGCCTGGATTTTTTATCACCCTCGCGTGAATGGGAAATCCAGGCGGTTCAGGCGGGCTTGAAATCAGCGGCGGCCTTTCCGCTGATCCGCCATGGCACGGTCGTTGGCGTACTTGTGATTTATTGTTCCGCCGAGGAGAGATTTGACGCTCAGTTCACGGATTTGCTGACGGAAATTTCCACCGGAGTATCGTTTGCGATTGAAGATAGAGCACGCGAAGATTTTCGTAAGGCTTCCGATCAGGCCCTGCGGGATTCCGAACAACGCTATCACGTGGTCATGGAAGCCGCCGGCGATGCGATCATCCTCTCCGAAAGCGACGGACGGATTATTGAAGCCAACCGTCGCGCGTTGGATCAACTGGGCTACACCCGTGAAGAACTTTTGCGCATGCCCGCGACAGCTCTGTTTCCAAAAAATCAACAATCGGACATATTGGCCAGATACGTTAAAATTCTGGTTACGGGTCGAACCGTGGATTCCAATGTGACCATTCTCCGCAAAGATCAACGCACGTTTCCCGCGGATGCTGTTGAATCGCGTGTGGATTTGCAGGGTCGGCACCTGATATTAAGCATCTTCCGCGACGTCAGTGAACGCAAGGCCGCCGAAGAGCGCATCCATTATCTGGCGTTCCATGACGCGCTGACGGGTTTGCCAAACCGCACGCTGTTAATTGACCGCATTGAACAGTCCATTCGCGAAGCGCAGCGCCGCGACAGCCTCGTGGGGATACTTTTTCTGGATTTGGATAATTTTAAGACCGTTAACGATACCCTGGGCCATGATTTTGGCGACGAACTTCTGCAAAGTGCGGCCATGCGCATCCGCAGTGCATTGCGCGCGGAAGACACCCTGGCACGGCTGGGCGGTGACGAATTTATCGTTCTGATAACGGATCCGCAATCACCCGAGGATGTGGCGGTGGTTTCCCAGAAAATTATTGAAGCCATGACTGTACCGTTTGTCATCGCGGGTCATACGTTCCACATTACGTGCAGTATCGGTATGAGCGTGTTTCCGCGTGACGGCAAGGACAGCGGCGTACTGCTGCGGACGGCGGACGAAGCGCTTTATGAAGTGAAGAAAGAAGGCCGCAACCGTGCGACATTCCATACGCCTGAAATGCACGAAGCGGCGGTTGAGTCCATACGGCTGGAAAATGATCTGCGCGAAGCAATTCGACTGGATCAGTTTGTGCTGCATTATCAGCCGGTGGTGAATCTGCAGACAGGTCGGATAATCAGTGCCGAAGCCCTGATCCGCTGGCTGCACCCTGAACGCGGCCTGATTTCTCCCTTGCGCTTTATTCCCCTGGCCGAGGAAAAAGGTTTAATCATTATCCTGGGTGAATGGGTTATGCGCACCGCCTGCGAGCAAAATCGCCGCTGGCAGCTTGCGGGTCTGCCGGTGGTTCCTATTGCGGTGAATCTCTCCGGCCTGCAATGCCGCGAGGCCTCGCTTGAAAATACGGTTCGCACCATTCTGAAGGAAACGGGCGTGGACCCGTCGCTGCTGGAGCTGGAAATCACCGAAGGAACGCTGATGCAGCAGACCGACGCCTTGCGCGACCGTATGCTGGAAATCAAGAAACTCGGAATTCGCTTTTCCCTTGATGACTTTGGCACGGGATACTCCAGCTTAAGCTACCTCACGCGATTCCCGATTGATACACTGAAAATAGATCGATCGTTTATCCGCGATATGATGGATGACCCGAAAGACCTCGCGGTGGTGGATACCATTGTCGATCTGGCGGACAATCTGCAATTACGCACCATCGCCGAAGGTGTGGAAACAATTGAACAAGTGACATTGTTAAAGCTGCTGGGTTGCCATGCCATGCAGGGATATTACTTCAGTCCGCCGGTGCCGGCCGATCAGTTTGCGCAATTTTTGCTTACGGATCGTCGCTTGGAGGATGTTCAGCCGGCACCCCGTGTACAGGAAGCAACTCCCGCTGCGGTCTCATAGGTGAAGCGCGGACCAGGCCCCCCTCCGATGGCAAAGCGCGGTCCATATCCCCCCATCGCAGCAGTGCGGCGACTCGTCGCTTCTCGGTCGAATTCGCATAAACCGTCGCTGTGAAAAAAAGAAGCGACAATGCAGCATGCAGCTTTTACCATAAAAATCCGCTATAATAGAGACAGGCCTGCATGAGATGTGGTA